>NZ_JBQEQA010000009.1:0-242658 GCF_052045815.1 Pseudomonas sp. 22085 | reverse complement strand
TTGCGATGGTTCAGTCAGCATCGATGTTGAATGTCATGCCGCCATCGCGAGCAAGCTCGCTCCCACAGGTTCAAACGTATGACGAAAAGTGGAGGCCCATCATCATGGCCAACCTGAAAATCAAGAATCTGCAAAAAGGCTTCGAAGGTTTTTCCATCATCAAGGGCATCGACCTTGAGGTGAACGACAAGGAATTCGTGGTGTTCGTCGGCCCGTCGGGCTGCGGCAAATCCACCCTGTTGCGACTGATCGCCGGCCTTGAAGAGGTCAGCGGCGGCACCATCGAACTGGACGGGCGCGACATCACCGAAGTCAGCCCGGCCAAGCGCGATCTGGCGATGGTGTTCCAGACCTACGCGCTGTACCCGCACATGACCGTGAAGAAAAACATGTCGTTCGCCCTCGACCTGGCCGGCGTACCGAAAGCCGAAGTCGAGAAGAAAGTCGGCGAAGCGGCGCGGATTCTCGAACTCGGGCCGATGCTGGAACGCAAGCCAAAACAGTTGTCCGGTGGCCAGCGTCAGCGCGTGGCCATCGGCCGGGCAATCGTGCGCAACCCGAAAATCTTCCTGTTCGACGAGCCGCTGTCCAACCTCGACGCCGCCCTACGGGTGCAGATGCGCCTGGAACTGCTGCGCCTGCACAAAGACTTGAAAGCCACAATGATCTACGTGACCCACGATCAGGTCGAAGCCATGACCATGGCCGACAAGGTGGTGGTGCTCAATGGCGGCAAGATCGAACAGGTCGGCTCGCCGCTGGAGCTGTATCACAACCCCGCCAACCTGTTCGTCGCCGGTTTCCTCGGCACGCCGAAAATGGGCTTTCTCAAAGGCCAGATCGCGCGCATCGACGGCGCGAGTTGCGAAGTCTCGCTGGACGCCGGCACCCGCATTACCCTGCCGTTCAACGCGGCGAATCTGAGCGTCGGCAGCGCCGTGACCCTGGGCATTCGCCCGGAACATCTGGAACTGGCGCAAGCGGGCGACTGCACGCTGCAAGTCACCGCCGACGTCAGCGAACGGCTGGGCAGCGACACCTTCTGCCACGTCAAGACCAACGCCGGCGAAGCCCTGACCATGCGCGTGCGCGGTGATCTGGCGAGCCGTTACGGCGAACAACTGAACCTGCACCTGGACGCTGCCCACTGCCATCTGTTCGATGCCGACGGCGTGGCGCTGACCCGCCCGCTGCGCGCGGCCGCCTGATTTCGAGACTGACCCGATGAAACTGAACAAGCAAAACCTCAACCGCCTGGCCGCCGAAGTGAAACTGCCGGCCTACAGCCTCAGCGACACCCGCCAGGGCATCGCCCACATTGGCGTCGGCGGCTTCCATCGCGCGCATCAGGCGTATTACACCGATGCGCTGATGAACACTGGCGAAGCACTGGACTGGGCGATTTGCGGCGTCGGCCTGCGCGCCGAAGACCGCCGCGCCCGGGACGACCTCAAGGAGCAGGACTACCTGTTCACCCTGTTCGAACTGGGCGACAGCGATGACACCGAAGTCCGGGTCATCGGCGCGATCCGCGACATGCTGCTGGCCGAAGACAGCGCCCAGGTGCTGATCGACAAACTCGCCGATCCGCAGATCCGTATCGTCTCGCTGACCATCACCGAGGGCGGTTATTGCATCGACGACAGCAACGGCGAATTCATGGCGCACCTGCCGCAGATTCAGCACGATCTGACGAACCCGCAACAGCCGAAAACCGTGTTCGGTTTCCTCTGTGCGGCACTGTCCCGACGCCGTGCGGCGGGCATTCCGGCGTTCACGGTGATGTCTTGCGATAACCTGCCACACAATGGCGCCGTCACCCGCAAGGCACTGTTGGCCTTTACTGCTTTGCTGGATCCGGACCTCCACGACTGGATCGACACCAACGTCAGTTTCCCCAACGCCATGGTCGACCGCATCACGCCGATGACCAGCACCGCGCATCGCCTGCAACTGGCGGACAAACACGCCGTCGACGACGCCTGGCCGGTGGTCTGCGAACCCTTCGTGCAATGGGTGCTGGAGGACAAGTTCGTCAACGGCCGCCCGGCGTGGGAAAAGGTCGGCGTGCAATTCACCGACGACGTTTCACCCTACGAAGAGATGAAGATCAAACTGCTCAACGGCAGCCATCTGGCGCTGACTTATCTGGGCTTTTTGAAGGGTTACCGCTTCGTTCACGAAACCATGAACGACCCGTTGTTCGTGCGCTACATGCGTGCCTACATGGACCTGGACGTGACCCCGCAACTGGCGCCGGTGCCGGGCATCGACCTGACCGAGTACAAGGACACGCTGGTGGCGCGGTTTTCCAATCAGGCGATTGCCGATCAGCTTGAGCGTGTTTGCTCGGATGGGTCGTCGAAGTTTCCCAAGTTCACTATTCCGACGATCAATCGGTTGATTGCCAATGGGCAGGAGACCAAGCGCGCGGCGTTGGTTGTAGCGGCCTGGGCGCTTTACTTGAAGGGCGTGGACGAGAATGGCGACACTTACTCGATTCCGGATCCTCGGGCGGCGTTCTGTCAGGGGTTGGTCGCGGAGGATGCTTTGATCACTGAGCGGTTGTTGGGGGTTGAAGAAATCTTCGGTACGGTGATACCCCGTTCGCCAGAGTTTGTTGCGGCGTTTGAGTGGTGTCTGAACAGCTTGCGAGAAGAAGGCGTCACACAAACCCTGGAAAAGATTCTCGCCATCTGATCGTTCCCACGTCGAGGCGTCGAACCGTCTGCGTGGGAATGCAGCCCGGGACGCTCCGCGTCCCCTTCAACAGCGGACGCAGAGCGTCCATTGAGGCATTCCCACGCAGAGCGTGGGAACGATCTTTACCGCGAATCAACAGGTTTACTCATGAACAACCAACAACTGTTCCTCGGCATCGACTGCGGCACCCAAGGCACCAAAGCCATCATCCTCGACGCCACCAGCGGTCAGGTGTTGGGCCAGGGCGCCGCCGCGCACACGATGATCAGCGGCGCCAACGGCCGTCGCGAACAAGACACCGCGCAATGGCTGGAAGCCTTCACCCTCGCCACCCGCCGCGCTTTATTGGCGGCAAATGTCGACGGCCAGTCGATCCTCGGCATCGGCGTCTCCGGCCAGCAACACGGCCTGGTACTGCTTGACGACCAAGGCCAGGTCCTGCGCCCGGCCAAGCTCTGGTGCGACACGGAGACCACACCAGAGAACGATCAACTGCTCGCTCATCTGGGCGGTGAGCAAGGCTCGCTGGAACGCCTCGGCGTGGTCATCGCGCCGGGCTACACCGTGTCCAAACTGTTGTGGACCAAGGAGCAGCATCCGAATGTGTTCTCCCGCATCGCGCGAGTTCTGCTGCCCCACGACTACCTGAATTTCTGGCTCACCGGTCGTGCGTGCAGCGAATACGGCGATGCATCCGGCACCGGCTATTTCAATGTGCGCACCCGCCAATGGGATTTGCAGCTGCTGCGCGACATCGACGCCAGCGGCCGTCTGCAATCCGCGCTGCCCGAGCTGATCGACGCCCATCAAGCGGTGGGCACGATCCTGCCGGCGGTTGCCGAGCAACTGGGCATCAACCCCAACGCACAGGTCTCCAGCGGTGGCGGCGACAACATGATGGGCGCCATCGGCACCGGCAATATTCAGCCGGGGGCGATCACCATGAGCCTCGGTTCTTCCGGCACGGTGTACGCCTACGCTGAGGCACCGAAGGTCAGCCCGGACGCCTCGGTCGCGACCTTCTGTTCCTCGAGCGGCGGCTGGCTGCCGTTGATCTGCACCATGAACCTGACCAACGCCACCGGCGCGATCCGCGAACTGTTCAACCTCGATCTCGACGCGTTCAATGCCTTGGTGACCCAGGCCCCGATCGGCGCCGAGGGCGTAAGCATGCTGCCGTTCCTCAACGGCGAACGCGTGCCGCCCCTGCCCCACGCCACCGGCAGCCTGCACGGCCTGACCATCGATAACCTGACCCAGGCCAATCTGTGCCGCGCCGCCGTCGAAGGCACCACCTTCGGCCTGCGTTATGGACTGGATCTGTTGCGCCAGAATGGTTTACAAAGCCGCAGCATTTGCCTGATCGGCGGCGGTTCGAAAAGCGCGGTGTGGCGGCAGATCGTCGCCGACATCATGAACACCCCGGTGATTTGCACCGAGCAAAGCGAAGCCGCAGCCCTCGGCGCGGCGATTCAGGCGGCGTGGTGCAAGTCGTGGTCGAACGGCCACGAAGACACCCTGGCGGACCTGTGCCAGCGCTGCGTGAAGCTCGACCTGAACAGTGAAACCCTGCCGGTTGCCGCGAATGTTGCGGCCTTCCAGCAGGCCTATGAACGCTATCGACTGCATGTCGCAACCTTATAAAGAGCAAACAACTATGTACCTGGTGTGTGGCGAAGCGCTGTTCGATTTCTTCAGCGAAGACGATGCCGGCGGGCAGGCCTCGAAAGTCAATTTCAAGGCGATTGCCGGTGGCTCGCCGTTCAACGTGGCCGTGGGCTTGCGTCGGTTGGGCGTGGATTCGGCGCTGTTCGCCGGGTTGTCCACCGACTACCTCGGCCGACGCTTGCATCAAGTCCTGCAGGATGAAGGCGTCCGTCCGGATTACCTGGTGGATTTCGCCGCGCCGACCACCCTGGCGATGGTCGCGGTGGGCGCCAACGGCTCGCCGCACTACAGCTTCCGCGGTGAAGGCTGCGCCGACCGGCAGTTGAATCAGGCGCACCTGCCGACGCTGGGCCCGCAAGTGCGCGGCCTGCACTTCGGTTCGTTCTCGCTGGTGGTGCAACCGATTGCCGACACCTTACTTGCGCTGGTGCAGCGCGAAAGCGGCAAACGCCTGATCAGCCTCGACCCGAACGTGCGCCTCAACCCGGAGCCGAACATCGATCTGTGGCGCGAACGAATCGCTACGCTGGTGCCGTTGGCGGACTTGATCAAAGTCAGCGACGAAGATCTGAGCCTGCTGTATCCCGAGCAGGATCCGGCGCGCGTCATCGAAGGCTGGTTGCAGCATCGCTGCCAGGTGGTGTTCCTGACCCGTGGCGGTGAAGGCGCGACCGTGTTCAGCCGTGCCCACGGTTCATGGTCGGTGCCGGCAAGCTCGGTGAAGATTGCCGACACCGTCGGCGCCGGCGATACCTTCCAGGCCGCTTTGATCACTTGGCTGACCGAGCATGAGCTGGATTCGGTGGAAGGCGTGCAGCACCTGAGCCGCGAACAGATCGACGGCATGCTCAGGTTTGCCGTACAGGCCGCCGCCCTTACATGCAGTAAAACAGGTCCGGATTTGCCTTATCGCCACCAGTTGACCTGACCGCGTAGACTGGCGCCCTTTTTTGCACGACGGGATGACGGCTTTTGAATTCGGGGCGCAAGGTTGGACTGTTGGTATTGGCGGCACTGCTGACCGGATGCGGAACATCGCCACCGCGTTCGCCGGAAAACCTCTGCGAGATTTTCCGGGAAAAAAGTGATTGGTACGACGCTGCGCAAGTTACGCAAAGGCGCTGGGGCGTACCGATCCAGGTGCCGTTCGCGATCATGTATCAGGAGTCCGGCTACCGTTACGACGCCAAGACGCCGCGCAAATACCTGTTGTGGGTGATCCCGTGGGGCCGGGTTTCGACGGCCTCCGGCTATGCACAGGCCAAGGATGAAGTCTGGTCCGACTACCAGAAAAGCACTGGTCGCTACAGCGCCGATCGCGAAGACTTCGACGACGCCATCGACTTCGTCGGCTGGTACATGGACAAGACCACCTCGATCAACGGCGTGTACAAGTACGACGCCTACAACCAGTACCTCAACTACCACGAGGGCTGGGGCGGCTTTCGCCAGAAGACCTACGCCAGCAAGGCGTGGCTGATGCCGGTGGCGCGCAAGGTGCAGAACCGCTCGGACATGTACGGTCAGCAATACGCGGCATGCAAGGATGATCTGAATCGCGGGTTCTGGAGCCGGTTCTGGCATTGGCTCTGACTCTCGGTGCTCTTTAGGACGCCTTCGCGGGCAAGTCGAATCGTCGCACCGCAGCTCCCACAGGGATTTAGAGTGACCACAATTTAGTCAGCACCCGGGGAAACCTGTGGGAGCGGGCTTGCCCGCGAAGGCGTCAGCTCAGACACCGCCAACCTATGGGTTACAACACCGAAAAGTTGTAACTCACAATCAACCGTGTCTCATCCACATCCCGAGCGAACTTCTCGTAGTTGGTGCGGTACGTCGCATTACGCAACCGCAGGCTGACATCCTTGAACGTGCCGGTCTGAATCACGTACTTCAACTCGCTGTCACGCTCCCACTCTTTGCCTTCCTGATCGCTGCCCGGCACCTTGATGTGATCGCCGTTTACGTAACGGGTCAGGAAGCTCAGGCCATTGATGCCGATCGCCTTGAAGTCATAGTCATAACGCAGCTGCCAGGAACGTTCCTGTGCGGCCGCGAAGTCGTTGACCTGCACGTAGTTCACCAGATACGGATTGCTGCCATCCAGATACGGCATCGAATTGTCGCCGTTCATGCGCTGCCAGCCGGCACTAAAGGTATGACCGCTGATGCCGTAGGACAGCATGCCGCTCAAGGCGCGGTTGTCGATGGAACCGGCTTTCGCATCACCGCTGTCGGCGCTCTTCAGCAAGCGCAGATCGGCTTTCAGCACACCGTCACCCAGTGGCTGATTGGCCAGCAGCCCCACGAAGTGCTGGCGATAGATGTCTTCCAGCTCGGCGTAGTGGTACTGCGCAGTCAGGCGATCGTTGATCTTGTAGTCGAAGCCGTACATGTCGAAATGATCGGCGGTGGTGTTGCAGGCATAGCGCTTGTTCTTGCAGTGCACGCGGATGTCTTGCGAATCGGTCGAATCCCGGGCGGTGTACTTGTCCAGCCGTGCGGCCATGAAGGTCAGGTCCTTCACCTCTTTGGAGGTCAGCATCGCACCGTTGAACATGGTCGGCAGCAGACGGCCGTCGTTGTATTTCAGCAGCGGCAGATCCGGCAGCAGCGCGCCGTATTTCAGCACCGTGTCCGAGACTTTGACCTTGGCGGTCAGGCCCATTTTTGCGTACTGACCTTTCGAACCGCGCGGGTTGTCGCCGCTGGACGGCAGCAGGCCGCTGTTGCTGCGATCCGGGCTGGAATCGAGCTGGAAACCCGCCATGCCCAGCGCATCGATCCCGAAACCCACGGTGCCTTCGGTGTAGCCCGATTGCAGATTGAGAATAAAGCCCTGCGCCGACTCTTCGCGCTTGGACGCGCCCTGATCACTGGAGGTGTGCCCGTCACGGAAATCGCGGTTGAAGTACACCGTGCGCGACTCGATCTTCGCCGTGGTGTCTTCGAAAAAACCGCTGGCCTGGACCTGCGCGGTAAAACCGGCGCACAGCACGAAGGCTCCGAAGCCAAGCGACTGGCGCGGGGTGATGAGGGAAAATGGGGGACGCATTGAAAACTCCAACAAAACAACGATTGCGCAGAGGCGCAAACAACCAGAAATAGCTCCCGTCCCGGATCGATAAGAACCGGGAGGCAGTGAACACGCGGGGGTGAACGGCAATGATGGCAGATGGCTTTGACGTGCCACAGACGACTTTAGTCTGAAACTGACTGGTTGTTCCCGGATGCCGGATACGGCCTTCGCGGCAGATCGGTCCATCCGCAAGTGCCTGTTTTACTGGGCCCAACCGTGGGCCTAAGGGTTTTCCCTATGGGATCGGAGCACTGCCTCTACGGCATTTGCGCCTTGAACGAGGCCGTTTAATCCTGCACCATCCGCCCACGCTAATCCAAAGGACGGAAATCAAGGCATGCTGGACGCCAACGCTACCCACATTACCCTCACGCTCGAAGGCGCTTCCGCCGACCTGCAAGTCCTCAGTTTCACCGGTCGCGAAGCCCTCAACGAGCCGTTCCGTTTCGACATCGAACTGGTCAGCGCCCGTCCCGACCTCAAACTTGAAGAACTTCTGCACAAGCCTGGCTGCCTGACATTTGGCGCCACCGGCGAGGGCAAGATTCACGGTCTGGTGTATCGCATCGAGCAAGGCGATTCCGGCAAGACCCTGACCCGTTACAGCCTGAGCCTGGTGCCGCAACTGGCCTACCTGCGGCACAACCATGACCAACAGATCTTCCAGCAACTGACGGTGCCGAAGATCATCGCCCGCGTTCTGGAAGATCGCGGAATCCTGGCCAACGCCTACAGCTTCCAGCTCGGCGCCGAGTACCCGGAACGCGACTACTGCGTGCAGTACGACGAATCCGACCTGCACTTCATCCAGCGCCTGTGTGAAGAGGAAGGCATTCACTTCCACTTCCAGCACAGCAGCAGCGGCCACAAGCTGGTGTTCGGCGACGACCAGACCGTGTTCCGCAAACTGAAACCGGTCAACTACCAGCAAGACTCCGGCATGACCGCCGACAAACCGGTGATCAAGCGCTTCAACCTGCGTCTGGAAACCCGTACCAGCCGCGTCAGCCGCCGCGACTACGATTTCGAGAAACCGAAGATCTTGCCCGAAAGCGCAGTCAAATCCGCGTTCATGCCGGATCTGGAAGACTACGACTACCCAGGCCGCTTCACCACACGCGAGCGCGGCAAGTTCCTCTCGACCCGCGCGCTGGAACGCCATCGCAGCGACTACAAACTCGCCGAAGGCAAAGGTGACGAACCAACCCTGACCAGCGGCCACTTCATGACCCTGGCCGAACATCCGCGCGCCGAATGGAACGATTTGTGGCTGCTGCTGGAAGTCTTCCACGAAGGCAAACAGCCGCAAGTGCTGGGCGAAAACGTCACCAGCGACGTCACCGACAACAAGAGCGATTTCCACCAGGGCTACCGCAACTCGTTCGTGGCCACCCCGTGGGACGCCCACTACCGCCCTGCCCTCGAACACCCGAAACCGAAAGTCCTCGGCAGCCAGACCGCGATCGTCACCGGCCCCGCCGGCGAAGAAATCCACTGCGACCAGTACGGCCGCGTGAAAGTGCAATTCCACTGGGACCGCGACGGCCAGGCCGATGACAAGACCACCTGCTGGCTGCGCGTCGCCAGCGGCTGGGCCGGCGCAGCCTACGGCGGCATCGCCATCCCACGGATCGGCATGGAAGTGCTGGTGACCTTCCTCGAAGGCGACCCCGACCAGCCATTGGTGACCGGCTGCCTGTACCACAAGGAAAACGTCGTCCCCTACGACCTGCCGGCGAACAAGACCCGCAGCACCTTCAAGACCCTGAGTTCACCGGGCGGCAAGGGCTACAACGAATTTCGCATCGAAGACAAGAAAGGCGCGGAACAGATCTACATCCACGCCCAGCGCGACTGGGACGAGAACATTGAGCACGACCAGAAGATTCGGGTTGGCAATGAACGGCATGACACCGTTGAAGCCAATGTTTTAAGTGAATTCAAGGTCGAGGAACACCGCATCACCCACCTGGATCGCAAGAGCGAAATGCGCGCCAACGACCACCTGACTGTCGGCGTGACCCAGCATGTGAAGGTCGGCACCGGTCAGTTTGTCGAGGCGGGGACGGAGATTCATTACCACGCCGGCGAGAAAGTGGTGATCGAAGGCGGGATGGAGCTCACGGCCAAGGCTGGCGGCAGTTTCGTTAAGGTTGATGCCGGTGGTGTGACAATCAGTGGTGCCGAGGTGAAGGCCAATACCGGCGGCGCGCCCGGCGCCGGCACCGGGATCGCAATTCTGCCGCCGCTGATACCACTCATTGCAGATCAGGCCAGAGCTGGAAGCGTGCTTAAAGCGAAAGTGATAGAAGAGCGTTTTGACGAACAACTAAAATTCGTGACGAAACTTGGTAAACCCGTCAAGTCCGTCAAGACAGCACTGATTATCCCTTCAGAAACAGCACCGCAAATATCAAAGAGCGATGCTGACGGGCTTCACCCAAGAGTGCAAACAGATTCCAAGGAGCCTGTGCAGGCTCACCTTGTATGGGACGAGCTGTCCGTTCCGTCTGGTGCCGATGATTATGAAGCGAGCCGGAACAAATGAGCACGCCACCGATTACTACATTCACCACCAACGACAAAAAATGTTCTGTACATGAAGTTGTCCTTGGTTGCGAAAAATTGTGGGCCATGGGGCAAGAAGAAGCGATACGACGCCTGAGCAAACAACGATCCTCAAGCTCAGGAAAGTACGAGCTGATCTCTGACTTCAGTGCACGGGCCGCTAGAATTGCGGCTGCTTATGCCGGCTTCTACCTCGAATCTGGCGAAGATGGAAAACCAGAACTAAAAGGCCGATTCTACTGGATGGGTTTGGCCGCTTTTGCAAGCAAGCAAGTTAAGTGTGGGCTGGACTTTATTCCCAATGATCCTTATCTCGCACTCACCCCGCCGATCGTACAGCCTCCCTTACGAATTGGTAAAAACTCCCTAGGGAAGGGAAATTTCTGGTTATTTCAAGATATTTTTGTTTGGCATTGGTTTTACGCAAAATATAAAGATCAGTTTGATGAGTGTGCTCCAGAGCGCAACGCGCGGAGCTGTGAAGGCCAGATAAAAACCAACATCGACAGCTTGCCCTGGGCAGATGACGCGCTGCCAATACTAAACAACCTGGCTGTAACCAGTGACGTTGTTAAAGGTTTTAAAGCAATAAAAGCAACCGAGGAGCTTTCTCAGGGACCCGCAAGAAGAAATGCCCAGCTGACCTCCTTGCTGGCCATCGCCGACCATGAACAACGTCGTATCCTGCAACCGTTGATTTATGAAAGCACTCCATTTAGAGCAACATTAAAAATGCAAGCTGGTTTCGAGTGGGCACCATTTGTACCGGTACGAGTCGCTGCGCTAAGTACTGCTTGCGATGTTGAGAATCCAGAGCTCAGAGTCCAGATGTCGGAAGGCGATCTCTACGACGAAACAGATCGAATGGAGTTTATTGGGTCCATCGCCAAGCAATACCACAAGCTCATGGGAGAACGAGAAAGCTACATGGAAGGCCAAATCAAAACGATTGCCACCTGGTCAAATGCCAAATGAAATTTTTATGGGTGTTTTTTTCAGGCCTGCTACTTGCTGCTTGCAACAATGGTGATTCCAACATGACAAATACACAAAGCCACATCGAAATAGAGCTACACGACAAAATAGAAAATATTGTACAAAGTACGCCATTAGAAATCTCCCAAGAATGCCTGAGTGAGTTAGATCTCTGCTGGTACAAGTTTAAAAGATCAGCAAATGAAAAAGACCTGCCTACCGTAACAGTAAAAAATTCAAGCACCTCACTTACAATTGAAAAAGCTACAAGCTTCACCATGGTGATAGACAAAAAAATCGGCGACACCATTGAAAACGTTGACATCACAGTGAGAGGCCTCCCTGACAACAGCCCGCATGAAAAACAAAAAGACTTCATTTATGACTTGCTAAAAAAAATAAAATCAGCTGGCTGGAAACACTATTTCTATCCAGGGGACCCTAGGATTTCCGGGTCTGAGATAGGAAAAATTCCCTCACCAGACGACGTATTGGGGCACTTGGTTTCCAGCCATCCCTGGCTGGACCCGGATTACGAGCTTGACATTGATCGCTGGCTGAAAATTGAATCATTTTACAATTGGTATTTTTACAATGATGGTGTCTATCTGACTTTTAAAGCCTGGCGCCGTGATTCCAAAGACACCCCGGACAAGACGGGCACATATTTACTATCGATGGAGTTCCTGAGCGAGCGCGACTTCTGGTCTTCAGGTTTTACCAAAGATGAAGAAAAGGCAAGATGGAAAGAGCTGTTGCCTGCTCAACTGAAGCGAGACCATGATGCGCGTATTGCTGCTGAAAACAATGCTCGTGCTGCGGGAATAGAAATCGATGAGAACTATAAAGATCCTGTTATAAAAGCAATTCAGTGAAATAGGCGTATGCACTGACCAACGAAAACCGTGGTGAATTTTCTTTGAAGTGCCTGCGCCTGCACATCTTTGTTTCCTTTCTTGTGGCGTGCTCGACTACTCATGGTGCTTCTATGCCCTATGAGGCTTGGCGACTGGGTTTCTCTGCACCCAACTATATGGAGGTCTGGATCGAGACGACCGACGTTGTAGATATCAAAGGCCAGGTTTATAGACGCGCGATGAGCGGCAATGCGGCTATCCAAAATTCACCTGGCAATTTAAGAAAACCAAAGGGCTGGCCGGAAAAGCCCGGTTGGGGCAAGGGAAAATATGTCACCGGCGCAGATCTCCCCAAAAAAATCTACGTTCGGTGGCAGTCTTTGGTTGAACCTCAAACCTATCAAATGGGCATAGACATCCCAGAGTCGGCTAGAGAAATCATGCGAAAAGAGGAGAACGCCTACTGCGCTGCCGATGGAAAATGGATTACAGGTTATCGAGAAGCTTTGGTCGTCGGACTTGCTCCAGGTGGTGTTGCCAAACTCTGGGCCCTCGGCCCATGCCTGACACCTGTTGAAATCACTCGCGTTCACGCTGAAATTGATCCGCGTGGTCCTTACGAAGGAGAGTCCGGAGGAAAACATCGTCCACTTTCCGCAGTGTCGAAAGCCTATGTTGAAAAATTTGGCGTGCCATATGGCTCTTGGTAATCAGAAAATAAGAAAACCATGGCCCCCTCTCATCCTTGCACTTGCGTGCCTCCCCGCTTTCGCCGAAACGAAGAAAACGCTACTGGACTGCCCGCTTTCAGATGGAACCACTGCCTCACTGCTGTCCGCTTCAAATGAGGACGGGCAGCGACTCTTCGTAAAACTCAACAACCAGACAGAAACTGCCTTCACTGACATGTCCGACTCGGACTTCGTCGGTGAAATTGCATTGGCAAAATGCACGGGCTCCGTTTTGATCTACGCCATGAACTATGGCTCTCCCTATTTGAAGGGCGCCGTTTTACGCAAGAATCCAGACAGCGGAACGCTGGAACGCATCGATTTTGCCGAAAAGGCCCTGCCGGTTTCTTTGTACCTGAGTGCTCGGGAGATGCGCCTGGTCATTCCCAACGATGGCTATGAAATCCCCGAAAAATTTGTCGTTTACGACTACATCACCCCAAAAGGCCAGCCGGAAGAACCCAAGGGAGTGAATACGGTACCCGATAAAAAAGGTTTCAAAGTCATCGATCTCAAATAATGACTCTGCGTTGGGCTTCGCGTTCTATTCGATCGTAGGGTCACTCCCCGTGAGAGTCTAAATTGCTCTGTTAGCTACTTTGAACCGGCGAAAGCACGGGCAGATAATTCAAGTTTTCTGCCCGTGAATGCTAGGCCGTCGCTCTAAAAATCAAACCGGCGCCTTCCAATTCAACATTTTCTGCTGCGCAACCTGCAGCAAATCACTGCCATCCTGCGTCAGCAGGTACAGCGCATGGGTGATGTGGGGAATGTCCTGGACATCGGCGTGTTTGAAGCACAGGCAGTGCAGGGTTTCGAGCAGGTCGGCTGCGGCACGGATGCGTTGCACGGCGGCTTCGAAGAGGTCTTTTGGGTTGGCTTGGGTGTCGATGACCAGCGGTGCGCTGTCAGTGACGCCGCTGTTGAGCGGGAGGTAGCGGGCGGAGCTTAATTTCAGGATTGGCATTGGAATTACTCAAGGCAGCTTGAAAGTAACCGCCAGCACCGTGACCAAACGATGGGGAGGCGGACTGTGTACAGGCTTGGTCAACCGAGAACCACCTGACTCGGCTCGCCCGAAGGCGACCCTGCACACAGCCGCCACAGCAATGCACTCCGCGGACACGAATGTCCGTCGGGGCGAATAATGGCACACATGCACAGGTGATTACGTTAGGTGACCAAACCTAAGTCGCTGATTTTGCAGCGACGCCAAACCATAACCGCCCCACTCCAGCCCCCGAAAGCAGATAAGGCATCCACCCTTGTAGGAATCCGCCGAGACTCCCCCGCGAAACAATCCCCGCCCAGACAGCCGGCGTTCAGCCCGGTTAACCATCGCTTAACGCCGTGGTCAAAAACTTTACTGAACCGCACATCCTCAGCCTCAGGCTGACGCCGAGTGCGGCAGGTTTGGCTGGCGATCCGCCGAACTCCATTTCCGTCGCACCGGAGTCCATCATGAACATTCGTCCGTTCCTGCTCACCACCGCCCTCGCCTGCACCGCGTTTGCCGGGCTGGCCCAGGCCAATGACACTTCCAAGGCCGTTCCCTACGAATACGGCATGCCGCTGCATGTCGCCAAAGTGGTTTCCCTGACGGAGCCGCAGACGCAGGAGTGCAAGGTCATCACCGCCGACATGAAGTACCTTGACAACACCGGTAAACCGGAAGAAATCAGTTACCGGAAATTATCTGACGCCTGCAGCTTCCAGAACTGACAGAAAGCTCTGATTTGCGGCTTTGCGGTAGGCGAGCACAGGTCTCGAAGAGTATGCTCGGGGCCCTCCTCACTGCCGCAAGGATTCGCCATGCAGTTGTCGTTTCGCACGCTCTCGACCATCACCTTCTCCCTGTGTTTTCTGCTTTCCTTGGCGTGGGGCCTGGCGCCACAGGTGTTGTTGGCGATCTGGAGCATCGAGTATTCAGAGGCAGCCGGATTCGTCGCACGGCGCAGTGCAGTGCTGTTTGCGGCTTTGGGGGTGATGTTTTATCTGGTGCGCAACGCGCCCGTGTCGATCGCGCGCAATGCGCTGAGCAACGGCTTTATCGTCGGCTGTTTTGGCCTGGCGGTGCTGGGGTTTGCTGAATGGCTCAACGGCCACGCCGGCCCCGGGATTCTGCTCGCGGTGCTGGTCGAGTTCGCGCTGGGCCTTGGCTTCTTGCAGGCCCGGCGCGTGACGGTCGAACTGGGTGAAACAGTCGGTTAGACGACTCGGGATCGCGGCATTGCATGATGGCTTGTCGATTGTTGCGCAAGATCCGAGCGCAACCCGGCGATCAGGCCGTTGATTTCGCGACAGCTATTCAAATGACTGGCATCGATGCCACTCACCTGCAGTTCAACCTGATCGGTCTGGTGATCGCCATACACCTTGACGGTCATCGAAAGATCCGGAGACAGCGTGCACTGGCAGCGTTTCGGTAGAAAGCTGCTTTCAATGATGTTGCGGAGTTCCAAGGCAGACAGAAACATGGCGAAACCTCTCCTTACTGTGAGACTGCCAATCAAGTATTCACGTCGACCGTTGCCACGGTTCCCACGGGTGTATCCCCGCTGAATCCCTGGGTGTGACAAGCGGCTGTACTGCGAAATGCCCATTGGAGTGTAGGCGCCCAGACTCGGTGCGCTGCACCAAATCAAAGCATAAAACGTGCCTTTCATCAGGTTGCATTCACCTCCTTGAAAATCAAAGGCTTGGGAAAAAGGCAGGCCACTGGCCAGTTGCAAAATGCAAGATTCGATCGTGCAGGCACTGCAATTTGCATGCGGCTGGCGGTTTGCATTCATCGCCCTTGGCAGTGAGAATGCCCGTCAACCAACGCACACCCGCCAGGAGGCTTCAATGGGAAATTTCACTGTTTACGCAACCGCCGGCCTGATGCTCGCCAGCCTGTCCACCCTCACCCACGCCGCCAAACTTGAAGACACCGCGCCTTATCCGAAGGCCGAAGCGGGCTTCACTCGCCAAGTCATCCACCTGCCGCAGCAGGCCCAGGAAGAAAACTTCAAAGTCGAAATCCTCGCTGGCAAGACCCTCGAAGTCGACTGCAACCGCCAACGCCTGGGCGGCACCCTCGAAGAGAAAAACCTCGAAGGCTGGGGTTATCCGTTCTACCGCCTGGAAAAAGTCAGCGGCCCGATGAGCACGCTGATGGCCTGCCCGCCCGGCACCCAAAAAAAACGCGCGTTCGTACTGGTGATCGGTGATGGCTTTACCGTGCGCTACAACAGCAAGCTGCCGATCGTGGTTTACGCACCGCAGGACGTTGAAGTGCGTTTCCGTATCTGGTCGGCTTCCGAAAAGGTTGGCGTGGCAATACCCGAATAATCTGCAAAGGAGCCGCAGCCTTGATTACCTGCCACGTCAGATACGTGATTGATCCCTATCAGTTGGACGCATTCGAAGCCTACGCCAAGTCCTGGCTCGCTATCGTCGAACGGCTGGGAGGAACGCATCACGGTTACTTCCTGCCCTCGGAAGGCGCGAGCAATATCGCGTATTGCCTGTTCAGTTTCCCGTCGCTGGCGGATTACGAAAGCTATCGCCACATCGCACTGACCGACCCGGAAAGCAAGGCACTGGTGGCCGATCTGGTCGAAAAGAAGTTCATCATCAGCTACGAGCGCAGTTTTCTTCGCCCACTGCTGCCCTGAACGCTTCAACGCCGTTGGCAGGATGTACAAGGACGCGCGCAAGCGCGGACAGTCGGCCTGGTCAGTGGTGCCGTATCTGTTGCTGACGGCGGTGTTTGTATCAGTCGGGCCGTTGTTGTACCTGGTGGTCCGGGGCTTGCAGGATCGCAAGCGTTCGGCGCCGGTCATTTCGCCAGACGCCTGAGCCCGAACAGCATCCCGCCCGCCCCTAGCAGCATCGCCGCCAGAAACAACGGATACGACACCCACCACGGCGTGCCGGCGGTCATCATGCTGAACTCCGACATGGCGCCGATGCTCGCAATCAGGTTGAGCGGCAGGAACACCACGTTGATCAGCGTCAGTTTGCGCAGCAGGTTGTTCATGCTGTTGTTCATCAGGTTGCCCCGGGCGTCGATCAGCCCGGAGAACACCGTCGAATAGATTTCCGCCTGCTTGTAGCACTGGTTGTTTTCAATGATCAGGTCGTCGATCAGGCCGATGGCTTCGCTGCCGAAATGCTGTTTTTCCGCGTGATTGCGCAGCCGCGTGAGCACCGCGCCGTTGCTGTGCAAGGCGTTGATGTAATAGATCAGGCTTTCGCTGAGGTTGAACATCTGCACCAGATGCTGGTTTTGCATCGAGGCGTTGAATTTCTGCTGCAACTCCCGGGCGACCAGTTTGATCACCTTCAGATGCCCGAGGTAGTGATGGATGTTGTTGAACAGCAGGTCCAGCAACACATCCAGCGGCGTGTTCAATGGCTGGCGTGTGCCGACGCCGTGCAGCGGCGTGTCGTCGGTCGCGATCACCAGCAACTGGCCCGGCGAGAACAGCAAGCCGCAGGACGAAACCTCAAAGGCCAGGCTGCCACCGCCGGAATAGTTTTCCGGGCGTTTCCAGATCAGAAACAAGTGATCGGGGTGAAACTCGATCCGTGACACCTCGTCCGGGTCGAGCGCCGAAGCCAGCGCGTGTTCATCGAGTTTGAAGTGACTGTGGAGCAAGTCGCGCTCGGCAGCGTCGGGGTCGCTGAACAGCATCACCTCGGCGTCCAGCCGCTCGACCCGCTGCAAGGCGCCGTGATTGAGTGCAAAGCTGTTGATCATCGGCCGGTCACCAGGCCTGACCGCGGCGTTTCAGCTCAAGACGCCGCACGAACTCTTCCAGTACAAGCGAATACAGGTCGTCCTGCAGGTAGGCGTCTTCGATGCCGGCGTCGAGGTTCGGGTTGTCGTTGACCTCGATCACCACCACTTTGTCGCCGGCCTGTTTCAAATCGACGCCATACAAGCCATCGCCGATCAGGTTGGCGGTCTTCACCGCCAGTTCCACCACCGAGCGCGGCGCCTCGTGGATCGCCAGCGTGCGGCATTCGCCGTTGACATCCTGGCCCTTGGCCTTGTGGTTGTAGATCTGCCAGTGGCCTTTGGACATGAAGTACTGGCAGGCAAAGATCGGTTTGCGGTTGAGCACGCCGATGCGCCAGTCGTACTCGGTGTAGAAGAATTCCTGGGCCAGCAACAGCACCGAATGCTCGAACAGTTCGGCGGTGGCTTCCAGCAAGGCCTGCTGGCTCTCGACCTTGATCACGCCACGGGAGAAACAGCCATCCGGGATCTTCAGCACCAGCGGAAAACCGAGGCGTTCGCCGACCCGCTCGAAGTCTTCGGGTCGCTCCTTGTAGAGAATTTCCGTGGCCGGCATGCCCAGTTGATGGCTGTTGAGCAGGTCGGTGAGGTAGACCTTGTTGGTGCAGCGCAGGATCGACGTCGGGTCGTCCATCACCACCAGCCCTTCGCTTTCGGCCTTCTTGGCGAAGCGGTAAGTGTGGTTGTCAACGCTGGTGGTCTCGCGGATCAGCAAGCCGTCGTACTCGGCAAGCCTTGCGTAATCCTTGCGTTCGATCAGCTCGACATCAATGCCCATGCCTTTGCCGACCCGCACGAAGTTTTCCAGTGCGCGGGCATTGGACGGTGGCAAGGCTTCCTGCGGATCATGCAGGATCGCCAGGTCATATCGCGCTACTTGCGGCGAGCGCGGTACACGCCAGATCTTGCGACTGAAGTCGTCCAGCGCATTGGCAAACTGATCTTCCTGATCGTCGCGTAACTTGTGCAAGGCCCCGGACTTTATGCCTTCGATGTGCCAACCGTTAGTTCGACGGAACTCAACTAACAGAATCGGACATGGAAATACTTCAAATAATTGCCGGGCCAGATCCTGCAACGGCTCGATATGGGTTCTGCCGAAATAAAGTGTCAGCGTAAAACCTTCGGTGTCGCTGTAGAGGTGATGGCTGAGGGCTTTTTCCAGAGTTTTATCCAGGTCGTCCAGCGCCAGGCCGTAAAGGGATTTTCGGGTCAGTTCGCTGATGGTCCGCACCGACGGAATCACCTTATGGCCCCTGGCTTCCGCCAACAGCGAGCAGTAGTAGCCGTGGCCCAGGTACTTGTAGCTGCGGCACAGATTGATCACCTGCACTCGTTTTCCCGGTTCGTTATCGGGTGGTTGTTCGAGGTATTCCTGGGCCGTCAGGATGTCTTCGCTGGGAAAGTACGAGGCCCAGTCTTCCTTGCGTTCGACGATGATCAACACTTGACTGGACGTTCTGATCTGCGGTTTTAAATAAGTTGCCGGTGGCAAACTTTGACTGGATACTTCGCGCCAATGACCCTGTACCGCTGACATAGAAATTGATCCGTTGGAGAACAAGACCTTTTCTATTAAGCACGAAGTTTTTCGAAAGTCCCGTTTCGTTACGCAACTTTTACGGTGGTCATATGAATGCTGTTTTTCGCCTGGCGGTCGTTGATGATTTGCCAGCGTTGCTGACGCTGGAGATGCACTGTTTCACCACGGACCGGCTCACCCGCCGCAGTTTCCAATGGATGATCACCCGGGCCCACGGGCAATTATGGGTGGCCGAGCGCGAGGGTCAACTGGCCGGTTATGCGCTGGTGCTGTTTCATCGCGGCACCTCGCTGGCCCGCTTGTACTCCATTGCGATTGCCCCCGAGGCACGCGGCGGCGGTCTGGGAAAACAATTGCTGCAACGGATCGAGGCCTGCGCGCTCGAGCACGACTGCGCCTATCTGCGGCTGGAAGTGCGCACCGATAACCCCACCGCCATCGCCCTGTACGAGCGCAACGGCTACCGGCGCTTTGCGCTGATCCATGACTACTACGAGGATCACGCCGACGCGTTGCGTCTGGAGAAACGCATTCTCCAGCACCGCGACTCACGCAACATCAAGGTCCCCTATTACCGACAAACCACCGATTTCACCTGCGGCCCGGCCTGCCTGCTGATGGCCATGGGAGCATTGCAGGCCGATCGCTTATTGGAGCGGCGCGAAGAGTTGCAGTTGTGGCGCGAGGCAACCACGGTGTTCATGACAGCTGGCCATGGCGGTTGCAGCCCGCAAGGCCTGGCATTGGCGGCGTGGCGCCGGGGTTTCAGAGTGCGTTTGCAACTGAGCATGAGCGGGCCGCTGTTTCTCGACGGCGTGCGCGATGCGCATAAAAAAGACGTCATGCGCCTGGTGCATGACGAGTTCATGGCGCAACTGAATGACACCGATGTCGATCAATCCATTGGCGTAACGATGGACGTACCCGCACTGCTGGCCAACGGTGGCCAGCCTCTGGTGCTGATCAGCAGCTATCGCCTGACCCGCTCGAAGTCGCCGCACTGGGTGATCGTTACCGATTGCGACGAAGACTTCGTCTACCTGCACGACCCGGATGTCGACCACAGCCAGCATCGCCAGCCCATGGACTGCCAGCACGTGCCGGTCAGCCATGGGGAGTTCGAGAAAATGTGCCGCTTCGGTCGTGGCAAATTGCGGGCGGCGGTGGTGCTCTACGCCCGGACTACTTGAGTCCGACCTTGTACAGCGAACCGTTGGACTCATCCGTCAGCACATACAGGTAACCGTCCGGCCCCTGACGTACATCACGGATCCGCTGTTTCAGTTCGCCCAGCAAGCGTTCTTCATGCACCACCTTGTCGCCGTCGAACTGCAAGCGGATCAGCTCCTGCGTCACCAGCGCACCGATGAACAGATTGTGCTGCCACGGCTTGAATCGATCGGCATCGTAAAAAGCCATACCGGTGACGCCCGGGGATTTTTCCCAGACATGGTGCGGCCCGACCGTGCCTTCGGCGGTCTTGCCCTTGGCTTCCGGGATCGGTTGCATGGAGTAGTTGATGCCGTGGGTCGCCAACGGCCAGCCGTAGTTCTTGCCGCGCTCGATGATGTTCACCTCATCGCCGCCGCGCGGGCCGTGTTCGTTTTCCCACAAGGTGCCGGTCCACGGATTGAGCGCGGCGCCCTGGGGATTGCGGTGGCCGTAGGACCAGATTTCCGGGCGTACGCCGGACTGACCGACAAAGGGATTGTCATCGGGCACCTTGCCGTCGGGGTAGATCCGCACGACCTTGCCTTGCAGCTTGTCCAGATCCTGTGCGGTCGGGCGGTCGTTGTTTTCGCCCAAAGTGATGAACAGATAACCGTCCCGATCGAACACCAGTCGCGAACCGAAGTGGTTGCCGACCGACAGTTTTGGCTCCTGGCGGAAAATCACCTGGAAGTCCTTCAAGGTTTTCAGGTCATCCGACAGGCGCCCGCGCCCCACCGCCGTTCCTGCCTTGTCACCCGCACCGCCGCCTTCGGCGTAAGACAGGTATACAAGGCGATCCTGTTTGAAGTCCGGTGACAGCACCACGTCGAGCAATCCGCCCTGCCCCTTGGCCCAGACATCCGGCACACCGGTGATCGGCGCGGACAGTTTGCCGTCAGCGTCTACCACACGCAGGTTGCCGGGGCGTTCGGTCACCAGCATGCCCTGGCGATCCGGCAGGAAAGCCAAGGCCCATGGGTGTTCAAGGCCTTGGGTAATCGTCGTGACTTCGAGGGTGCCCTGTTCGCTTTGCAGCTCTTTGGGAGCGGCAGCGAACGCCGGGGCGGCGATCAGTGCACTGGCACACAGGCCGGCCAGAAGGGTTTTACGCAACATGCACGATTCCTTTTGTTCGTGTGAAGGGCTGACAGAAACGGTTCTGCCATTCAACGGTTGCTCCCGCTGTCACGGGCTGGAGGATTGAGAATGAAGGTCGGTGGCTTGCTCGGGACCGAGCGCAGCGGCTGGCCATTGCCGATGCCGCGATTTTCCAGGGTCGGCGGACGCGGCACGGGAACGGTGTTCGGCCCGCGAACGGGCGGAGTGCCGGGCTGGGTGCCCTGCATGCTGTTGGGGTTCGCCCGGCGGATCGGGCTGTTGTAGGGATTGTTGCTGTTGCCGGTCGGACTTTGTGCCAGCAACAGCGATGAACGGGTTATTGCGCCATCGGCGTGAACCAGCCCGCCACTGAGGGCGAGCAACGCAATGCCAAGCAGGAAACGGTTCATGAACGGCCTCTTTCGGTGCGCAGGGACTAGAGCCTTCGAGTCCACGCTACGCCGTGGGTTCGGATTTGTTAACCCGTCACCGCTAAACAAGATGTAACACGGCTTGACCTGCCGTTTACCGCCGCCCCACAAACAACGGAAACTTTTACGCCGGACCACGGGTCACCCGAACATCACTCGGAGGACGGCACATGGCTCGGGCAATCTGGAAAGGCGCAATCAGTTTCGGTCTGGTGCACATCCCCGTGGCACTGGTCTCGGCGACGTCATCCCAGGGCGTCGACTTTGACTGGCTCGACAGCCGCAGCATGGACCCGGTCGGCTATAAACGAGTCAACAAGGTTACTGGCAAGGAAGTCACCAAAGAGCACATCGTTAAAGGCGTGCAGTTCGAAAAGGGCCGCTATGTGGTGCTCAGCGAGGAAGAAATCCGTTCGGCGCACCCGGTTTCGACCCAGACCATCGACATTTTCGCCTTCGTCGACAGTGACCAGATTCCGTTGCAGAACATCGACACGCCTTATTACCTGGCCCCGGACAAGCGCGGCGGCAAGGTCTACGCCTTGCTGCGTGAGACCCTGAGCAAAACCCAGAAAGTCGCCCTCGCCCGCGTCGTTTTACACACCCGCCAATACCTGGCAGCGTTGATGCCTCTGGAGTCGGCGCTGGTGCTGGTGAAGCTGCGCTGGCCGCAGGAGGTGCGCAGCCTCGACGAACTTGAACTGGGCAGCGAAGTGACCAAGCCGCAACTGGCAAAGGGCGAACTGGACATGGCCAAACGGCTGGTAGAAGACATGACGGCGGACTGGACGCCCGAAGACTATAAGGACGAGTTCGAAAACAAGATCATGGCACTCGTTGACAAGAAGGCCCATGAAGGCAAGATCGAAGACGTTGAAACGGTTTCCGGAGAAGAAGAGCGCAAATCGGCTGATGTGATCGACTTGACCGAACTGCTCAAGCGCAGCCTCGGCGGGAAAGCCCCGGCGAAACCGGCGAAGAAGACCACCAGTAAGGCAGCGCCGGCGAAGAAGACCAAACAAGCCTCGTAAAAAGTCAATCGGGCGACTGTCTTGCAACAGTCGCCCGATTCGTCAGATCAAAATGAAGACCGCCAGCAAACCGCCGAAGATCGCCCACTTTTCCATGTAGTAGAGCTTGCGATTGCGTTTTTTCAGCTCTTTGCCGCGCAGGCGAATCTTGTAGATCCTGGTGAACAACCGGTTGATGCCACCGGTGCGGTCACCCGCATCGTTCGGCGCACCCGCCGCCGACATCACGGTACGGCTGAACCAGCCATTGAACGCCGCCGCCCAGCGATACTTCATCGGACGCTCAACGTCACAGAACAGAATGATCCGGTTCTGATCCGTAGTGTTTTCCGCGTAATGAATGAAGGTCTCGTCAAACATCACTGCTTCGCCATCACGCCAGTGATAGTTCTCGCCATCGACGTTGATGTAGCAACCGGCATCGTTCGGCGTTTCCAGGCCAAGGTGGTAGCGGTACGAACCAGCATACGGGTCGCGGTGACGCACCAGTTTCGAGCCCGGTGGCAACTCGGCAAACATCGCAGCCTTGATTGAGCCGATGCTCTGCACCAGCTCAGTGGTGCGCGGGCACAGTTGCAGCGCCGACGGGTGGCTGTCGCCGTACCACTTCAGGTAGAAACGCTTCCAGCCGGTCTTGAAGAACGAGTTGAAACCGACGTCGTCGTACTGATTCGAGCGCTTGATCTCGCCAGCGCGCAGCAGGTTGCGGCCTTCCTCGCGAATTTCTTCCCAGTGGGCCTGCAACGGGCTCAGATCGGGAAAGTCCTTCGGATCGAGGTACGGCGTGTTGGGCTTTTTCGAGAACAGATAAAGGAAGCAGTTGATCGGTGCCAGAAACGAAGAGTGATCGCTCAGTTGACGACCGAGTTTGTGTCGTACGCGCCCGCGCAAGTGCACGTATGCAATGGAAATGACATATACAGCGGCAATGATGAGTTTCACGAAAATCGTCACACGTCAGAAGTGAACAAACTGCGCGCCTTTCGGGCTGTGGCCCAAGGTCTGTGGCAGTGGTCTGAAATCAAAATAAACGTCCCGGTGGCGCATCCTTGAGCCCATGCCGGACAAGGCACTGGGTGAATGGATGGCATTTTAGCCACAGTTTGTAACCAATAGTGAACCTTCATCTGTGAAAAACTGTCTCGCGATTGCTCCAAACGGCAATCGGAATGTCAGCGCCCTATCGTTTAAAGAGCCAGACCAGTACAATCGCCGCCAAACTTTACGCGCCCCCTTGGTTGATGACGGGATAGTCCCGCCTCAGCGCACTTCGACTCGGGCCAAGCGCTCCGGCTGCACCCTCGCTACTCAGCACGCTTCGCAGGAAAAACCTTTGATTTCTACAGCTAACATCACCATGCAGTTCGGCGCCAAGCCGCTGTTTGAAAACGTTTCGGTCAAATTCAACGGCGGCAACCGCTACGGCCTGATCGGCGCCAACGGTTGCGGCAAGTCGACCTTCATGAAAATCCTCGGCGGCGACCTCGAGCCGTCCGGCGGCCAGGTCATGCTCGAGCCCAACGTACGTCTGGGTAAACTGCGCCAGGATCAGTTCGCCTACGAAGAGTTCACCGTGATCGACACTGTGATCATGGGTCACGAAGAGCTGTGGAAGGTCAAGGCCGAGCGCGACCGCATCTACTCGCTGCCGGAAATGAGCGAAGAAGACGGCATGGCCGTGGCCGAGCTGGAAACCGAATTCGCCGAGATGGACGGCTACACCGCCGAATCCCGCGCCGGCGAACTGCTGCTGGGTCTGGGCATTCCGCTGGAACAGCATTTCGGTCCGATGACCGAAGTTGCGCCAGGCTGGAAACTGCGTGTTCTGTTGGCTCAGGCACTGTTCTCCGATCCGGAAGTGCTGCTGCTCGACGAACCGACCAACCACCTGGACATCAACACCATCCGCTGGCTGGAAACGATTTTGACGGCGCGTAACAGCACCATGATCATCATTTCCCACGACCGTCACTTCCTGAACAGCGTCTGCACCCACATGGCCGACCTGGACTACGGCGAGCTGCGCCTGTTCCCGGGCAACTACGACGAGTACATGACCGCGGCGACCCAGTCCCGCGAGCAATTGCTGTCGGACAACGCCAAGAAGAAAGCCCAGATCGCCGAACTGCAAACGTTCGTCAGCCGCTTCTCGGCCAACGCCTCGAAAGCCAAGCAGGCCACTTCCCGCGCCAAGCAGATCGACAAGATCCAGCTGGCCGAGGTCAAGCCATCGAGCCGCGTGAGCCCGTTCATCCGTTTCGAACAGACCAAGAAGCTGCACCGCCAGGCCGTGACCATCGAGCAGATGTCCAAGGGCTTCGACGGCAAGACTCTGTTCAAGAACTTCAGCTTTACCGTCGAAGCCGGCGAGCGCGTGGCGATCATCGGCCCGAACGGTATCGGCAAGACCACGCTGCTGCGCACGCTGATGGGCGAACTGACCCCGGACGCAGGTTCGGTGAAGTGGACCGAAAGTGCGGAGCTGGGCTACTACGCTCAGGACCACGCCCACGACTTCGAAGAGGACGTCAGCCTGTTCGACTGGATGGGTCAGTGGACTCAGGGCGAGCAAGTGATCCGCGGCACCCTCGGTCGCATGCTGTTCTCCAACGACGAGATCCTCAAGTCGGTGAAGGTGATTTCCGGTGGTGAGCAAGGTCGCATGCTGTTCGGCAAGCTGATCCTGCAAAAGCCGAACGTGCTGGTGATGGACGAACCGACCAACCACCTGGACATGGAATCGATCGAGGCGCTGAACCTGGCGCTGGAAAACTATCCGGGCACGCTGATCTTCGTCAGCCACGACCGTGAGTTCGTATCGTCCCTGGCCACGCGTATCATCGAGCTGAGCCCGAACGGCGTGACCGACTTCAGCGGCACCTACGACGATTACCTGCGCAGCCAAGGCGTAGTGTTCTGAGTCGAATCGAGCGGTAAATAGAAAGCCCTGTCCTTGTGACAGGGCTTTTTTTTTGCTCATTGCTGATCGTTCCCACGCTCCGCGTGGGAACGATCAGCGTAAGGACGTGGAAACGATAGTTAGCCTGCTTTCTTTTATTTCAGCGCCACGCCATGATGCGGACTCTCCCACCGCCGCCCGCGAACGAGTCCTCATGTCTGCGCAGCAACTGCCACCGCAAAGCTCCATGGCGATCACCCTGCAGATCGTTTCCATCGTTTTCTATACCTTTATAGCCTTCCTCTGCATCGGCCTGCCGATTGCGGTGCTGCCCGGCTACGTGCACGAACAACTGGGTTTCAGTGCCGTGATCGCGGGGCTGGTGATCGGTTCGCAATACCTGGCCACCCTGCTCAGCCGGCCGATGGCCGGACGGATGTCGGACACCGTCGGCACCAAACGGGCAATTGTGTATGGCTTGTCGGGGATTGTGCTCAGCGGTGTGCTGACACTGATTTCGACGCTGCTGCAGAGCTTGCCGCTGTTGAGCCTGTCGATCCTGATTGTCGGTCGCCTGCTGCTGGGGATCGCCCAAGGCCTGATTGGCGTCGGCACCATCAGTTGGTGCATGGGCCAGGTCGGTGCCGAACACACCGCGCGCTCGATTTCCTGGAACGGCATCGCTTCCTATGGTGCGATTGCCATCGGCGCGCCGCTGGGCGTGGTGATGGTCGCCGATTATGGTTTCGAGAGCCTGGGCATTGTGTTGTCACTGCTCGCGGCCGGCGCCTTGCTGCTGATCCGTAACAAACCGTCGGTACCGGTGGTGCGCGGTGAACGGCTGCCGTTCTGGGCGGTGTTCGGGCGGATTGCACCGTTCGGCGCCAGCCTGAGCCTGGCGTCGATTGGCTACGGCACGCTGACCACCTTCATCACCCTGTATTACCTCAATCGCGGCTGGACCGGCGCGGCGTACTGCCTGACCGTGTTCGGCGTATGTTTCATTCTGTCGCGGCTGCTGTTCATTTCCGCCATCGGCCGTTTCGGCGGATTCACCTCGGCAATTGCCTGCATGACTATCGAAACCGTCGGCCTGGTACTGCTGTGGCTGGCGCCTTCGACCGCGTATGCCTTGATCGGTGCCGGTCTGGCAGGATTCGGCCTGTCGCTGGTGTACCCGGCTTTGGGCGTCGAGGCGATCAAGCAAGTGCCCAACTCCAGTCGCGGGGCCGGGTTGAGTGCCTATGCGGTGTTTTTCGATCTGGCGCTGGCGATTGCCGGGCCGTTGATGGGTGCGGTGGCGCTGAACCTGGGGTATTCGTGGATTTTCTTCAGTGCGGCCATGCTGTCCGTAACCGGACTGGCGTTGACCCTGCTGCTCAAGCGCCGGGCCATGGCGTAAGCGCTCACTGATCCGCCGTCTGCATCCCTGCGCGGGTCGGCCTGCCCAAGGCATGGGAGAAGAACCGTCCGGCCTCGGAAATCAGGTTGCGGTGGATGTCTTCGCGGTCCACGCCATCGGCATCGGTGCACAGGGCCGGCATCGCACGAATCTGTTCCTCATTGCATGGTGCCATGAACACGAAGTGCCCTGCCCCAGCCAGCAATTTGAAATCCGGTGCCGTTGGCAGTTTGCGCGCCAGAGCGGCGGCGTTTTTGTCGAAGGCCACCAGTTTGTCGCCGTCACCGCTGTAGAGCAGCACCGGCACATGCACATCGGCCAGCGTATGGCGACCGAACTTCAGGCTCAGCGGCGCCATCAGCAGCAACGCATGCACGCGCGGATCAGCCACCGGTTGCAGATCGTCGCGATCAACAATCAACTCGCCCTTCGTGTTGCAGGCGTCGCGGTCGTCCGGGCGTTCCTGGCAATAACGGCGCAGACGATCCAGATCCGGCTGCGCGCCGGACAGAATCAACGCCGTTTCGCCACCCGCCGAATAGCCGATCACGCCAACCTGTTCGGCGTTCACGTACGGCGCGAGCATGCGGTCGCCCAACGTCGCGGTAATCGCTTCGGAAATCTGGATCGGCCGGCCATAAAGATTGCTCAACGTGCCGAGGCGGCTGTGATCCCTGGAGTTGTCGCCGGGGTGAATCACCGCCACCACCACAAAGCCCTTGCGTGCCAATGACGTGGCCAAATCGTGCAGCGCCAGTGGCGTGCCGGTGTTGCCGTGGGACAGCATCAGCATCGGGAAACGGCCGATGGCGACTTTGGTGTCTTCGCCGGCCTCGACCGAATAGCCTTCGAGCAGGCTCATGTGTTCGCGGTCGCTGGAGGGATAGAACGCGATGGCGCGCATCGGTTGCAGGTCGAGCGGGTCGAGGAACGTCATCTCGTGATAACCGACGCTCCAGCGCGGGTGCTGCCCGGGCGCAGCGTGCACTGAATTCAGGCTGCCGAGCAGGCAAATCAGTAACGCTGCACAAAGACGCATCATGGGATGCCCCACCCTGTTGTTACTCAATCGAAAGATCCGTTGTGTTCGACGTCCGAGATTCCGAGGTTCGGTGATCCGGCGCGACGTTGCACTCAGACGTTGATCATCGGACTGCATAACCCGGGCCAGATTATGTAACAGTCAGAAACAAAAAACTCCGTACCTGGCCCTTGCAGAACCAGAATACAGAGTTTTTTGGGGTTTTCCTGAACAGCAGCTGTTCTTTATGCAAGCCTTACGCGGCGGCGAACAACTGCTCGTCGATTTTCGCTTGAGCGGCGCTCATGGCGTTGTTGCGTACTTCTTCGCCATAGGCCAGGCCTTCGGCACGAACCACTTCGATGTCGGTGATGCCGAGGAAGCCGAAGACCAGTTTCAGATATTCTTCGTGGGCCACGCCCGAAGCCTGACCGGCGTGGATGCCGCCAGCGGTGGACACGATCACCACTTTCTTGCCACCGCACAGGCCTTCAGGGCCGGCTTCGGTGTAACGGAAGGTCTGGCCGGCGACGGCGATGCGGTCGATCCACGCTTTGAGCTGGGTCGGCACGGTGAAGTTGTACATCGGGGCAGCGACGACGATGGCGTCGGCGGCGACGAATTCGGCCAGGGTGGTGGCGCTCAGTTCGGCTTCGTGCTGTTGTGCGGCGTTGCGCAGTTCAGCGGCGGTGCCGGCGGCAACCAGAGTGGTCGACGAGAAGTGGCTGATGGCGTCGGCGGCCAGGTCGCGGTAAGTCACGACAGCGCTTGGCTCGGCAGCTTGCCAGGCTTTAGTGACTTGACTGCTCAGCTGACGGGAAGCGGAGTTGTCGCCCAGAATGCTCGAATCGATGTGCAGCAGTTTCATGTGGAATCTCCTGGAATGAATCGCCGGTGGCGACGGAATGGAGACAATCCTACCGACGAAACCAATAGCTGATTAGACGGCAACAATGCGATAGTTCGTCCCACTGATAGAACAGTCGGATTTCCCCATGCAAGACCTCAACGATCTCTACTATTTCGCCAAAGTGGTGGAGGCCGGCGGATTCGCCGCAGCCGGCCGATTGCTCGGCATTCCCAAGTCACGCCTTTCGCGGCGCATCGCCGAGCTGGAAGAACGCCTCGGCGCACGTCTGCTACAACGCACCACCCGCCAATTGAAGCTGACGGCGGTCGGCGAACGCTATTTGCGTCACTGTCAGGCCATGCTGCTGGAAGCGGAAATGGCCGACGAGACGGTGGCCAGTATGTCCAGCGAGCCCCGAGGACGCTTGCGGGTTTCAAGCCCGACGGGGCTGGCTCATGAAATGTTGCCGGTGGTGATCAGCAATTTCCTTGGCAAATATCCTCAGGTGCAACTGGAAGTCACCTTGATCAATCGCCGGGTCGACCTGATTACCGAAGGCATCGACGTGGCCCTGCGCGTACGCGAACACGGCGATGAAGAACCGATGCTGGTGACCCGCCGCTTGCGTCAGGCGCAAATGGTGGTGGTGGCGAGCCCTTCCTTTGTCCAGGGTCTGGAAATCAATCATCCGCAGGATTTGAAAAACCTGCCGGTGCTGGGCGCTCTGGAAGCCGATCGCATGGTGCATGTGCGCCTGCTCGATCAGCACGGCAAGAGTTGTGATCTGGCGCTGGAAGCCCGGCTGGGGATCGACGATTTCATTGTGCGCAAGGCGTGCGTACTGGCCGGCCAGGGTTTCACCCTGTTGCCGATGATGTATTGCGAAACGGAACTGAACAACGGCACGCTGGTGCAATTGTTGCCGGACTGGTCACTGCCCGGCGGCTGGCTGCAAGCGGTGTATCCGCATCGGCGCGGGGTGATGCCGGCGGTGCGCGCGTGGATCGATCATCTGGTCGAATCGTTCAATGCCTGTGGAGAACGGCTGTTATGAAACAAGGGAAGATGAGCGAGAAGGACGTCGCAGAGTTCTGCCTGGCCCTGCCCGGCGCCCGGGAAGACTACAAATGGGGTGGCGTGCGGGTGTTTTCGATTGCCGGCAACAAGATGTTCGCCTTGCAGGGATTGCGTGGTGATTCGCTGGCGTTCAAGGTCGACAAGGATCTGTTTCTCGGTCATTGCGACCGGCCTGGCATTCACCCGGCGCCGTATCTGGCCCGGGCGCAGTGGATCATCATGCACCCGCCCTACCCGCTGGGCGCCGAGGAATTGCAAGGCTTGCTGCAGCGCTCCCATCAACTGGTGGTGAGCAAGCTGCCCAAGCGCGTGCAGGTCGGTTTGCTGCTCTAGAACAGCGCCAGCAGGTTCGAACCCAGAAACAGCTGATCGATCCAGAACACCTGGTGCAACGCGACGATCATCCAGAACAGCACCTGAAAAGACACCTTGCGCGTCTTGTGCCGGAAGACCTGCTGGGCGATCAACGCACCCGGCCAGCCTCCCGCCAGTTCTACCGCGTGCAGGATGTTTTCCGGTGTGCGCCAGGCGTCGGCCCGCGCCTTGCGCTTGTCCGCCCAGTACAGAAAAAACGCCAGCACGCTGACCAGCCCGTAAGCCGTCAGCGGCACGAGAGAAATCCCGCGCAGCCACATCGACAACGAGCCGAACAGTGGCAGCGCGCAGACGATCAGCAGCACCACCAGCTTCAATTTCAAGTGCTGGATATTGCCACCGGAAGGACCGCGATCCGGGCGGCGTGCGCGCGAGTCACTCATGGCTGAGCGGCCGTCCAGTCGACCCAGCCAAACTGCCACGTTGCCAGAATCACCAGACCGAAGACGATCCGGTACCAGGCAAACGCCGCGTAGCTGTGGCTGCCGATGAACTTGAGCAGGCCGCGCACCGCGATCATGGCGAAGATGAACGCGGTGACGAAACCGATGGCGAATACCGGGAAGTCCGCCGGTACGAACAGGTCGCGATACTTGTAGCCCGAATACACCGCCGCACCAACCATGGTCGGCATCGCCAGGAAAAACGAAAACTCGGTGGCAGTCTTGCGCGACAGGCCGAACAACAGGCCGCCGATGATGGTCGAGCCGGAGCGCGAAGTGCCGGGGATCATCGCCAGGCATTGGGCGAATCCGATCTTCAGCGCATCCGTCCAGCGAATGTCATCGACCGTTTCGGCGTGCACTTCATGCTGACGCTGCTCGGCCCACAACATCACGATCCCGCCCACCACCAGCGCGGCGGCCACGGTGATCGGGTTGAACAGGTAATGGTGTATCAGATCGGCGAAGATCACCCCCAGCACCACGGCGGGCAGGAAGGCGATCAGCAGGTTGGCGGTGAAACGCCGGGCACTCGGCTGGGTCGGCAAGCCGATGACCACGTCGAGGATCTTGCGGCGGAATTCCCAGACCACCGCGAGAATCGCACCGAGCTGGATGATGATGTTGAACGCCATGGCCCGCTCGCCTCCGAAATCGAGCAAGTCGGCAACAATGATCTGGTGTCCGGTACTGGAAATGGGCAAAAACTCCGTCAGCCCCTCTACAACTCCTAGAATCAGTGCCTGCAAGGCCGTCCAAAGATCCATCAATCCCCCAGAGAGCGATGCACAGAGGCATGCCCCGATAGTATTTTTTACGTTCACTGCGTTCAGCGTAGCTGGTTAAAGCTGTACCGATTCCGCACGCACAGGATCCACACGAAACAGTCAAAATTCCGTGAAAAAACAATTTGGATTCAGGTTTTTACGCGCGGGGCCGAAATCCTAACAGACAAGCCGTAATAGCGCTGCCGCGTTCTACGACTTGGGTCGCGTATGCCCGGTCACCGAAACGTGATTGGATGCTGGCGGTGGTTTATTACAAGAAAAAGAATCCGGAGTGACAGCGTTATGAACAGCTTGCGCAGTGTGTCGATCAGCCGACGCTTGTGGCTCATCTTGATTGTGGCCGTGGTCATGCTGTTGACGTTGGGCGTGTTGATGCTCAAGCAGATCCATGATGACCTCTACCATGCCAAGGCCCAGAAAACCCAGCATGTGGTGCAGACCGCCAGCGGTTTGCTGACTTACTACCAGAGCCTCGAAGCAGCAGGAACCCTGACCCGCGACGTAGCGCAGAAACAGGCGCTGACCGCGATCCGTGGCCTGCGTTATGACCAGAACGATTACTTCTGGATCAACGACCTCACGCCCGTGATGGTCATGCACCCGACCAATCCCAAGCTTGAAGGCCAGAACCTCTCGGCTATCCGCGACCCTGACGGCTTTGCGGTGTTCAACGAAATGGTCGCCATCGCCAAGGCCAAAGGTGCCGGCATGGTCAACTACCGCTGGCCCAAGCCGGGCGCCAGTGAACCGGTGGCCAAGACGTCGTACGTGAAACTGTTCGAGCCTTGGGGCTGGGTGATCGGTTCCGGCGTTTACGTCGATGACGTGCAGGCCGAGTTCCAGGGCCAGGTGATCAAGGCGTCGGTGGTAGGTCTGGTCATCGCGGTGATCATGGCGTTACTGGTGATTCTGATTGCCCGCAGCATCGTCCGTCCGTTGCAGGAGACCGTGAACGCCATGGCCAACATCGCCAGCGGCGAAAGCGACCTGACCCGCAGTCTCGATACCCACGGCCAGGACGAAGTCACTCAACTGGCCCATCACTTCAATGCCTTCACCGCCAAGCTGCGCCGGGTGATCGGTGACTTGCAGGTGTCCGCCAGCGCATTGGGCCAGTCGTCCAGCGAACTGGGCAACGATGCGGCGCAGGCCCAGCAACGCAGCCAGCAGCAGTCGCAGCAGATGGAGCTGGTGGCCACCGCGGTCAACGAAGTGACCTACGGCGTGCAGGACGTGGCGAAAAACGCCGAGCACGCGGCCAGCGAAATGCGTGACGCCGAGGCTCAGGCCCAGCAAGGCCAGGTCAACATCGACGGCAGCCTGCAGCAGATCGACAAGTTGTCAGGCACCATCGATCAGGCCGTCGAAGTGATTCGCACGCTGGCGACCGAGAGCACGCAGATCGGCAGCGTGCTGGAGGTGATCCGCTCGATTGCCGAGCAGACCAACCTGCTCGCCTTGAACGCCGCGATTGAAGCGGCTCGCGCCGGTGAACAGGGTCGCGGTTTTGCGGTGGTTGCTGACGAAGTACGTTTGCTGGCTCAGCGCACGCAGAAGTCCACGGCGGAAATCCAGACGATGATCGAACGCCTGCAAAATCATTCCGAAGCCGCCGTGAAGGTGATCGGCGACAGCAGCAAGGCTTCGCAACTGACCATCGAACAGGCCGGCCTGGCCAGTGCGAGCCTGAATGCCATCGGCCAGGCCCTGCGCAACCTCAATGGTCTGAACGCCTCGATTGCCAGCGCAACGCTGCAACAGGCGCACGTGGTCGAAGACATCAACCAGAACGTCACCCAGGCGGCGGGCCTGTCCCACAGCACCGCGCTGGCGGCCGAGCAGTCGAGCGTGGCCAGCGTGAAACTCGGCCAGCTCAGCGAACAACTGAACGGGCTGCTGCGCCAGTTCCGAGTCTGATCCCTGCAACAGGTGGGAACTCGTTTCCCACCTGTTTTTCGGTACAATCCGCTCCCTCATTTATTCCCCCAAGGATCCTGCATGTCCGGGCTAGAACTGTTTGCCGCCGCCCTCGGCGTGATCGCCGTGTGGCTCACGGTCAAACAGAATCCGTGGTGCTGGCCGATCGGGCTGGTCATGGTGTCGCTCTACACCTGGGTGTTCTTCGAGGTGAAACTGTATTCAGACATGTTGCTGCAGGTGGTTTATGCCGGACTGCAAATCTATGGCTGGTGGCAATGGACCCGAGCCGGGACGATGCATGACGGGCGCGAGGTCAGCCGGCTCGACACGCGCTCGATAGTGCAGGGACTGGCCATCGGCACTGTTGGCAGTCTGCTGCTGGGCGCTGCGATGGCCCATTGGACCGACGCGGCGCAACCGTGGCTCGACGCAGCGCTGACCGGTTTCAGCCTGGTCGCACAATTCTGGATGGCTCACAAGCGTCTGCAATGCTGGGCGTTGTGGTTCGTGCTGGATGTGATCTTCGTCGGCCTGTTCCTTTATAAAGGGCTGTACCTCACGGCGGCGCTGTATGCCCTGTTCACCCTGATCGCGGTGCAAGGCTGGCGCGAATGGCGTGCCGACCCGGCGTTGCAACGATGAAAGTGATTGTCCTGACCGGCCCCGAGTCCACCGGCAAGAGCTGGCTGGCGGCCGGAATCCAACAGCAATTCGGCGGTTTGCGAGTGGACGAGTACGTGCGCTGGTTCATGGAGCAGAACCCTCGCGATACCTGCCTGGCCGATATTCCCGAGATCGCTCGCGGCCAGTTGCAGTGGGAAGATGCGGCACGCGCGCAGCAGCCGCGCCTGCTGATTCTCGATACGCATCTGTTGAGCAACATTCTGTGGAGCCAGACCCTGTTTGGCGACTGCCCGCCGTGGCTGGAAGGCGAATTACTGGCCCGTCATTACGACTTGCACCTGTTGCTCTCTCCCGAACAGATCGAGTGGACGGACGATGGTCAGCGCTGCCAGCCTGACCTGGATGAACGGCTCGCGTTCTATCACGCCACTCGAACCTGGCTGCAGAAACATCATCGGCCCTTGCAGATCATTCAGGGCAACTGGGCCGAACGCCAGCAGCAAGCCTTCAAAGCGGTTCGCGACCTGCTCGCGAACTGACCCGGTTTTCGGGTTGGTTGACCCGGTGCATCCCCTGTTTTGGGGTCAAAGTGTCCGTTCCTGAAACACTCCTGCGGATGCAAAGTGCCCGTCTCAGCGCCCTTCATCCCTTTGTCATGCGACTTGTTACGCAATTGAAACACCTGCGCGCAAACCCTTGTTCCAGAGCTTTGCAACGGCATAAGGGGGTTGCGAAGGCAGTGACTTGTTTCAACGATGAAACAGCTTTTGTAACGGGCCTGCGCTCGTCAAACCCAACGCATTGAAATTTAAAGACATTTCAAAAGCGGCACAGCTTTCGCTCTCTCCTTCACAACGCTGAACAGGCTCAGCCCACTGAAGAAGGAATTGCCGTCGTGGGGAATATCAATAAAGCCTTCACCTGCCTTCTGCTGATCGGATCAGCCGCCAGCACTTTCCTCAGTTTCAACGTTCAGGCCGAAGGCAATGGCGTGATCGTGCTCAATCGTGACGTCCAGCCGATCCCGATCGGCCGCAGCGGCGGCAAAGACCCGTATCCCACCACCGTCAATGCCAATCCTTCGGGCCGCATCGGTCAAGCAATGACCAGCACCGAACTCAACGACGGTGAATTTGCCAGTGTAGCCAGCGGATCCTCGATTCGCGGAAGTATCACCACCCCGACTTCGAACATCCCCGGCATGAACACTGTGACCAATCCGAATGGCTTGCCTGGTATGGGAGGCGGTCACGGCGGCGGTGCCGGCGGCTCGATCTCCAATACCGTCAACCGTGCCATGAGCTCCGGTCTTGCCCCTCTGACTCGCATGGCTGGAGGCCAATAAATGAATCGCTCTCTGCTCTTGCTCGCCCTCCTCGGCTGCACCAGCGCTATGGCTGACCCGAGTTCCGTGAACAACGCGAACATTCAGGAAACCGGCATCCAGTACCGCGGCAACTACAACGTCAACCAGGCGGCCGGCGACCAGATGCAACAAACCAACACCAAAGCGATCGCCATCGGCACCAGTGCCAGCGCGACCACCAGTGTCATTCAGCACATCAATACGCCCGCCGACCGCACTGGCAATGCCAGCGCCAACATTGGCGGCAACTCTTTTAGCAATGGCAACGGGATCCTGGGCGTGAACCAGGGCGCCGGGGCCAATAACCAGATGGCCAACGTGACGCGCGTCAGCATCAGTGCTGCCCCGCAGAGCGTTGACGATAGCGCCCTTTCTCAACAGAACGTGGCGTTGTTACCGAGCTCAGGAGCAACTGGTACCCCCGGCAGTCGCCAGGTCACGACGAGTGATCAGGCCTTCACCGGCAGTCGCGGGGTAATCCAGGTGAACCAGAGTGCCGGGGTGGGGAACCGAATGGCTAACACCCTGAGCATCCGGGTCGCTGACTGACCCAAACAAGAAGCAGTGCAATTAGAAAGTACCAACACTTAACCAACTAATAAGCACGACGGAGAAACACCATGAAACCTACAATGGCCCTCAAACCACTGGTTTTCGCACTCGCAGCAGTGATGGCAATCGCAGCACAGGCAGGCGGTCGTGATGATAATCACGGTCATGGTAACGGGCATGGCAACCATGAACCAAAAGGCCCAACCCTGGAACAACTGCTGCAAATCGGCGCTGGCGCCGGGGCTGCAGTGCTCGACACTCAAAACAGCGATGGCAACCTGGTTGGCAACCAAGGCACCAAGAATGATGCCAACGTCAACAACTCTGCCAATGGCACCAACGGCAACGTTGGCATGAACAACACCGCCGGCGATGGCAACCAGCAAGACAACGCCGCCGCTCTGGCCACTGCCGACGAAAGCTTCATCTTCGGCTCTGCGGTGTCTGTTTCCAGCGCAACTCAGGTCAACAACAACAACGCTGTTGCCAACTACTCCACCACCAACAACGCCAACCTCAACAACGTGGGTAACGGCGGTTCCGGCAACATTGGCGTGAACAACAGTGCCGGCAACTTCAACCAACAGAAAAACAACCTGGCAATTGCTGTATCGGGTGGTCGTGTAGCTAACGCCGCTGCTGCTGCGAACCAAAGCTCCACTGGCCTGACTGTGGCCAACAATGGCACTCAAACCTACAAAAAAGATACCCTCACCGGTACTTTCGCCGGGGCTGGCGCGTTCTACGCGAAGGGCACTGCAAAAATCGAAGACGACGATCACGGTCATGGCGGATATGGCAATAACGACAGAGGCCATGGTGGCGACAAAGATCAAAAAGCCAAATTCGAAGCAGTGGGCGTCTTTGGCCTGGCAGGTGTGACCACTCAACAAGTGATGACCCCTGATGGCTGGAAAAACCCTGTGACCAACAACGCTTCCATCTCCAATGTTGGTAACAACTTCTCGGGTAACGCTGGTTACAACAACGCCGCTGGCGTTAGCAACCAACAAAGCAATACGCTGTCCATCGCCGCAGGTTGCAAATCCTGCATGTAATCGCGATCGAAACGAAAGCCCCGGAAACGGGGCTTTTCCTCAGTCCGCAAAGGCGTATCGATCATGCGTAAGACTGCCCTTCTCGCTCTGCTTTGCTTCTGTGGCCTGACCCAGGCTGCCCAGATGCCGGTTGCTGCCTTGCCTGGCGGCACGCTTGTCTACAAGAACGTGCAAAGCATTCGTGAGCGCAAGTTTGCCGACATCGTCGAACAGAAAACCGACTTCAGTTGCGGCGCCGCCGCACTGGCGACGGTATTGCGCCAGGCTTATTGGCTCGACGTCGATGAAGAGCACATCATCAAAGGCATGCTGGTCAACGCTGACCAGGACCTTGTCCGTACTCAAGGTTTCTCCATGCTCGACATGAAGCGCTACATAGAAAGCATCGGCATGCGCGCCAGGGGCTACAAGATTCCCCGGGAAAAACTCGACGCAGTCACGATCCCGGTGGTGGTACTGATGGAAATTCGCGGCTACAAGCATTTCGTGGTGATGCAGCGGGCGGACAAGGATTGGGTTTACATCGGAGACCCGGTTTTAGGACACAAACGCTACTCCCATGATGACTTTGTGAAAGGTTGGAACGGCATTGTCTTTGCCATCGTCGGCCCCGGATACGACAAGACCAATGCATTACGCAGTCCTCCGACACCGCTGACGGCCAAAAACAAGCTGGATGGATTCAACCCGGTCAAAGATGCTGAATTGATGGACTTCGGGTTCATACAGAGCGACTTCTTTTAATCGCCGATTACAAGATTGGGGCTGGATGTCCCGGGAGCAGCAGATGAAAACCTCATACTGGCTGGCCGCCGCCTGCCTGGCAGCGAGCGCATCAGGCTATGCCAATGCAGGATTCAAACCCATCGAAATCAAGGACCAGGAGCTCGCAGAGCTGCGCGGTCGTTATGTCATGCCGGGGCGGATCATCAGCTTCGGCGTCGTCATGAGCAGTACCTGGCGCAACGCCAGTGGCGACCTGATCGGGGCATCGGCCACGATGCAATTGCAGGCCGCTTCGGTAAAACCTGAATTCTACGTCTCGACCATCAAGGAACACGGCAACGGCAATACCCCGGAACTGGGGACTGGCTCGGTCGTGGGTGGCGCGGGACTCAACTCCAGCCAGGGCGTAACGCAGAGTGTGCGCGCCGCTGGTGACGGCAACTCCGCCTACAACAACGTTGCGATCAACGTCAAAGAAGCCAGTCAGGCACCCGCCCTGGCGCCCGCCCAAGGCCAGGCCTTGATGGCAGGCCAGACCATTTCCGGCAGCAACGGTGCCGGCAGCGTCGCGGTTTCAGCCACAAATGGCGGTGTGCAAATGGCCATTCAGGCCTCCGGCAATCAGGGTACAGCCTTGCAACAGGTCGCCCAGGGTGGACTGTTGCAAAACACCCGTCTGCTGGGTAACGCGAACGTAGTCAACAACCTGACGCAACTCAACGTTGTCCTTAACAATAACGGCATGAGTGCCGGCGCACTGGACTGCAACCTGACTCAACTCAGGGCACTACGCAACATCGGATATTGAACTACGCTGAGTCTCGATCATTGGGCTTAAAGGGACGGCTTATTCATGTATCGATCAGTATCACTGCGTGCCGCTGTATGTTTGAGTACTCTTCTACCGGCGGCGATGCTGCAAGCAGCACCCGATGCCGACGTAGAAGCCCTGAAACAGGAACTTCTGGAGCTTAAGCAACGATACGAAGTACAACAGAAAGCCCTGGCGGTGCTCGAACAGCGGGTCCGGCAGGTCGAAGAACAACCCGCTTCTCCACCCCCAAAACGCCTGGCCAAATCGCCTTCGGACATGAAAGGCAACCGGGTCGCCACCGGCACCGGGGCTGCAGCGGCTTCGGGGGGCGCCGCTGGGGGTAGCGGCGCATCCTATGGCCAGTCACTGGCCGACGATTCGCAACCGGCACAGAGTGTGTCCAACCTGTACGACGAAGCCAGCGGTTTCTTCGGCGGCGGCAAGTTCAGCTTTGAAACCGGCGTGACCTATTCGCGCTACGACACCCGCCAGCTGATTCTCAACGGCTTCCTCGCCCTGGACTCGATTTTCCTCGGCAACATCAACCTCGACCGGATCAAGGCCGACACCTGGACCCTGGACCTGACGGGCCGCTACAACTTCGACAACCGCTGGCAGTTCGACCTGAACGTGCCGGTGGTCTACCGCGAATCGACCTATCAGTCCGGTGGCGGCAACGGCGGTGCATCCAACGTCACCACCGAACAGGACGTCAGCCGCGATCCGACTCTCGGCGACGTCAACTTCGGCATTGCGTACAAGTTCCTGGACGAGTCGGTCAACACCCCGGACGCCGTGGTTTCCTTACGGGTCAAGGCGCCTACGGGCAAGGACCCGTTCGGGATCAAGCTGCGCCAGACCGATGCCAACTCGAACCTGTTCGTGCCTGACACCTTGCCTACCGGCAACGGCGTCTGGTCGATCACCCCGGGCATCTCGCTGGTCAAGACGTTTGACCCGGCCGTGCTGTTCGGCAGTCTGTCCTACACCCACAACTTCGAGGAGTCGTTCGACGACATCAGCTCCACGGTCAACCAGAAAAACCCGGGCAAGGTTCGCATCGGCGACAGCTTCCAGATTGGTGCCGGTGTTGCCTTCGCACTGAACGAGAAGATGAGTATGTCGTTCTCCGTGTCTGACCTGGTGCAACGCAAGAGCAAGCTGAAACAGGATGGCGGGGATTGGGAATCGGTGGTGTCCAGCGACGCCAACGCCGGTTACTTCAACGTCGGCATGACCATCGCGGCCACCGACAACCTGACCATCGTGCCCAACCTGTCCATCGGCATGACGGACGATGCCCCGGACTTCTCCTTCAGCCTGAAATTCCCGTACTACTTCTAAACCGCAACAGCATGAAAAGGCCCGCTGCGACTTGCATCGCAGCGGGCCTTTTCAGCTTCCTGGAGCCAGGAAGCGCCGCGCCCTAGCGGATCTGGTGCTTGTGCAGCAAACGGTAGAAAGTCGGCCGGGAAACCCCGAGCACTTTGGCGGCAACGCTGAGATTGTCGCTGTGACGGTTCAACACATCACACAACGCCTGGCGTTCAGCACGGGTCTTGTAGTCTTCAAGAGTACCCATCGGTGCCGCGATCGACTGCTGGCTGATCAGCCCCAGGTCACGGGCTTCGATCTGCCGCCCTTCAGCCAACACCAAGCCCCGGCGCACACGGTTGGCCAGTTCACGGACATTGCCCGGCCAGTCGTGTTTGCCCATGGCGATCAGCGCGTCTTCACTGAAACTGCGCGGACGACGGCCGGTTTCGTGGCTGTAGAAATGGGAAAAATGGTTGGCCAGCATCGACAGATCGCCGTGGCGCTCACGTAACGGCGCGGTCACCACTTGCAGCACATTGAGCCGGTAGTACAAATCCTCACGAAACCGCTTCTTCTCGATGGCGGCTTCGAGATCGACGTGAGTCGCCGCCAACACCCGCACATCGACCGGAATCGGCTGGCTGCCGCCGACCCGTTCAATGTGTTTTTCCTGAAGAAAGCGCAACAGATTGGCTTGCAGTTCCAGCGGCAGATCGCCGATTTCATCGAGAAACAAGGTGCCGCCATTGGCCGCTTCGATACGCCCGACCTTGCGCTGATGGGCTCCGGTGAACGCGCCTTTCTCGTGACCGAACAGTTCGGACTGGATCAAATGCTCGGGAATCGCCCCGCAGTTGATCGCCACAAACGGTTTGCTGTGGCGTTGCGACTGCCGGTGCAGGGTGCGGGCGACCAGTTCCTTGCCGGTACCGCTTTCGCCGCGAATCAACACCGGCGACTCGGTGGGGGCCAGTTTGCTCAGCAGCTTGCGCAGCTCGCGGATCGGTTTGCTGTCACCCAGCAGCTCATGTTCCTGCTGATCGACGTGTATCGTACCCTGACCGCGCAGGCGCGCCATTCCGAACGCGCGGCCGAGGGTGACCTGCACCCGCGACACGTCAAACGGCAAGGTGTGGAAATCGAAAAACCACTCGCAAACGAAATCACCGACGTTCTGCAAACGCAGCACTTCCTGATTCAACACGGCTATCCATTCGGTACCACTGCGGCTGATCAGCTCTTTGACGGCTTCGGGACGTTCCAGATGAAAAGGCTGTAAACGCAACAGGCCTACATCGCACGTTCGGTCGGCGGCATTTTCCAGGCTGCAACTGTCGACGTCCCAACCTGCAGCACGTAAACCCGGCAATAATCGGTGACAGTCGTCGCACGGGTCGACGACCAGTAAACGTCGTAATGCAGGCGCTTCGTTCATGACTGTTCCTTGGCGCCAAATTTTAGGAAATGATCGTAAAAACAGTCATTTGGCAAACCTGACTGTTACATTAGCAAGAATTTGACGGCGTCTTGTATCGATTGCTTATAGGTATACAAGTGAAGCGGTTATAAGAAGCGGCTTTATTAGTTAGCTATCGACTTGATTCTTTCGCCAGGCTTTCAAAAAACTGTCTGAATATTGAGTGTATGAAAGAAAGTCGAAATTTCTTCAGATTCCGTGTGACCTGTCAGCGGGTTGCGTGCATCAGTACAAGTAACTCGCCGAACGGTCAGCCCAACCGACGGCACATCACTTGATTGGGCACTATAGAGAGAAGACCCCAATGAACGCCCCGCTCCGTATCAACGAAGCTCTTTTGATCGCCAACCGCGCATTCAAACCTTTCCAATGCGTCGCCTGGGCCCCGCAAGACGGGAATGGCGAACTCTGCCTCACCGTGATCGACCGCACCAATTCCCACATCGGTCGCACCCAGATCCCAAGCAGCGCCTACTCCGATCCGGCGCAACTTGAACACCTGCTGCAACAGGCCCGCGCCGAACTAAGCGAAGAAGGCTATGCGTTGCAATCCTGGTCGATGCCACACTGATATTTGTGGGTAATGCGGATGACGTTCAAGTCATCCGCCCTCTTCTGCTAGTTGCGAATCCATTTCCAACTTCAGTCTTTCTGTACAACTTTCCTCAATACTTTCGCGCCTGAATACTTGGCAGGCTTGCGACTGGTTCAAAAAGACACTGTTCTGGCACAGTGCGACCCTCCACCTGTTAATTCTGTCAGTTGTACTTGCGTGTATTCAGGGATTGAATGTCTCCCTCATGCAGTTACCCGTTCCGCCTCCCGGAAGTCGGTCGACTCGCAAGGAGAAGCATGCATGTCAACCCAGACCGCTATCGCACTCCCGACGCTAGCGAATAACGCCGGACAACTCGACAAGACCTTTTCCAGCAACGGCCTGGCTCAGGTTTATTTCGCCAGCAGTACGTCCAGCCTGATCCAGAGCGTGGCGCTCGACGCGCAGGGCAGGATCCTGGTCGCCGCCAAGGTGGGCACTGCTCAAGGCAGTTGTTTCGGTCTGGCCCGTCTGCTTGAGGACGGCTCGGCGGATCTGGGGTTCGGCTTTCAAGGCAGCGTGATAGGCCGGTTCGCTGCCGGTTTCGAAGCCACCGGCGGCAAGGTTCAAGTCTTGCCCGACGGGCGGATTCTGCTGGCGGGCCTGCACTACGAATCAGAACATCGCACCCTGCCCGCCCTGGCGATGTTCGATGCCCAGGGCCGACCTGACCCGGACTTCGGCGACAATGGTCGGCAAATCGTCCGCCTGCCCGGTGACCTCTCGATGGGCACCCGTGACGCCTGGCTGCCGCCGGGCGTTCCGGGCGCAGAAGCCTGCGACTTCGCAGTGCAACCGGACGGCCACATCCTGCTGATCGCCAATCATCACTTCGAGCTGGCCGATCACGTCGGCATGCTGATCCGCCTCAAACCCGACGGCAGCCTGGATCCATCCTTCAATGGTCGCGGCTTCGTCATGGTTCGCCACTTGCTGCTCAATACCTGGCTGGGCAGCGTGCTGCTGCAAGAAGACGGAAGAATCGTGGTGGGCGGCTCCATCGACTTTCCGCAGGAAGGCCTGCTTGCACGCTATCTGCCGGACGGGCAGCTCGACGAACGTTTTGCGGTGGACGGCTTCATGGCCTTCAAAGTCCAGGGACGCAGTGCTCTGGTCAATCAAGTCATCGAATCAGCGGAGCATTTGCATTGTTTTGGCAGCAGTCGCGATCCGATCCGATGCATGGCCCTGTCTGTCCACGGCAACGGTCGCCCCGACCTGCACTGCAATGACGGTCAGCCGCATCTGCTGGATATCGGACCCAGCGGCTGCCAGTGGAGCGCGGCGCAGGTAATGCCGGACGGTCGCATCGTAGCGGTTGGCGCGACGATCGGCGGAGTTGAGGCCGACTTCATCATCGCCCGCTATCTGGTCGACGGCCGTCTGGATCGAAGTTTCGGTTCCGGCAATGGCTGGTTGCGCACGCGACTGGGCCGCAGCCTCGATACCGCCACATCAGTGGCGATACAGCCCGATGGCGCGATTCTGGTGGGCGGCTATTCGCTCGATGGCAACTACCGCGCAGTAGTGGCGCGCTATCTGAATCACTGATGCGAATCTTCCCACACTTGATCTTCCCCATGGCTTACGGCAACTTGCGCGCTTCTTAAGACAAGGAGCAGCTGATGTCCGGTTCGATGGCCCAGGCGTTCGCGCACAATTTTCTCGGGCATTCGCCCCGCTGGTACAAGGCGTGCATCGTCGGGTTCCTGATCCTCAACGCACTGGTGCTGTGGAGCGTCGGCCCGGTCGCCGCTGGCTGGTTGCTGGTGATCGAGTTCATTTTCACCCTCGCCATGGCGCTCAAGTGCTACCCGCTGATGCCCGGCGGCTTGCTGCTGATCGAAGCGCTGCTGCTGAAAATGACCACGCCCCAGGCACTGTACGAAGAGTTGCAGCACAATTTCCCGGTGATTCTGCTGTTGATGTTCATGGTCGCCGGCATCTATTTCATGAAAGACCTGTTGCTGTTCCTGTTCTCGCGCCTGTTGCTGGGCGTGCGTTCGAAGGCGCTGCTGGCCCTGATGTTCTGCTTTCTGTCGGCATTTCTTTCGGCATTTCTCGATGCGCTGACCGTGACCGCTGTGATCATCAGCGCCGCCGTCGGCTTCTATTCGGTTTACCACCGGGTGGCCTCCGGTAACGATCCGCGCCAGGACAGCGAATTCAGCGATGACCGGCATCTGCCCCCGCTGCATCACGAGGATCTGGAACAGTTTCGCGCCTTCCTGCGCAGTCTGTTGATGCACGGCGCCGTCGGTACTGCACTGGGCGGCGTCTGCACACTGGTTGGCGAACCGCAAAACCTGTTGATCGGCCACGAGATGGGTTGGCACTTCGCCGAGTTTTTCCTGAAGGTCGCACCGGTTTCCCTGCCGGTTCTGCTCGCGGGACTGGTGACGTGCGTGTTGCTGGAGAAACTGCGCTGGTTCGGCTACGGCACGCTGCTGCCGGATAACGTACGTGCCGTGCTGGCCAACTACGCCGCCGAAGACAATGCCGAACGCACCCCGCGTCAACGCGCCGCCCTGCTGGTGCAAGGCTGCGCTGCGTTGATCCTGATTGCAGGTCTGGCATTCCATATCGCGGAAGTCGGCCTGATCGGCCTTATGGTGATCGTGCTGATCACCGCCTTCACCGGGATCACCGACGAACACCGACTGGGCAGTGCATTCAAGGACGCCATGCCGTTTACCGCATTGCTGGTGGTGTTTTTCGCCGTGGTCGCGGTGATTCACGACCAGCAACTGTTCGCGCCGCTGATCCAGTGGGTCCTGGCACTGCCGGCCGAGCAACAACCGGGAATGCTATTCATCGCCAACGGTCTGTTGTCGGCAATCAGTGACAATGTGTTCGTGGCGACGATTTACATCACCGAGGTCAAACAGGCGTTCCTGTCCGGCCACATGAGCCGAGAACACTTCGAGACACTGGCGATTGCGATCAACACCGGCACCAACCTGCCGAGCGTGGCGACGCCCAATGGTCAGGCCGCGTTTCTGTTCCTGCTGACGTCGGCGATTGCACCGCTGGTAAGGTTGTCGTACGGGCGAATGGTATGGATGGCGTTGCCTTACACCGTGGTGATGGGGCTGCTCGGCTGGTATGCCGTGAGCTACTGGCTGTAGAAACAATAACGGGAGCCTTGGGGCTCCCGTTTTTTTATGCCTCGATCAGCGCGGCAAGATGTACTTTTCGATGGCCTGCGCCACACCGTCCTCGGTGTTCGGCCCGGTCACCACGTCGGCCTGACGCTTCACCGCGTCTTCTGCCTGGCCCATGGCAATCGACAGACCGGCAACATGGAACATCGCCGGATCATTGCCGCCATCGCCAATCGCCGCCGTTTGCGCCAGTGACACGCCCAGATGTTCAGCCAGCGTCACCAGCGCCGAGCCCTTGTTGGCCTCGACCGCCGTCACGTCCAGATACACCGGCTGCGAACGCGACACCTGCGCCATGCCCTCGACCTTCGGCAGCAACCGCGCCTCCAGTTCGATCAGCAGCTCAGTGTTGTTGCTGGTAGCGACGATCTTGTCGATACGCTCCAGATAAGGCTCGAAACTCTCCACCACCACCGGCGGATAACCGAGCCCATGCTGCTCGCGCGGCACCATCGGCCCGTGCGGATCCTTGAGCAGCCAGTCGCCACCGCTGAACACCCAGATTTCGACATCCGGCTGATCGGCGAACAGTGCCAGTGCGGTCAACGCTGCCGTGGCCGGCAGGTAATGCGCGACCAGAATGCTGCCGTCCGGATTGACGATCGTGCCGCCATTGAACGCAGCGGTCGGCAGATTGACGCCCAGGGCTTCGATTTGTTGCAGCATCGCTTTGGGTGGCCGCCCCGTGGCGAGACTGAACAACACGCCCGCTTCGCGCAGCGAACGAACCGCGTCGATAGTGCGCTGACTCAGGCTGTGATCGGGCAACAACAGCGTGCCGTCCATGTCGCTCAACAGAAAACGGATCGGCTCACTCATCCGAGACCATGCCAGACGCGACCATCGCGAGTCAGCAGATCATCGGCGGCTTTCGGCCCGTCTTCGCCAGCGGCATAACTCTGCACGCTCGCGTCCTGTTGCCAGGCGTCGAGGAACGGCTGCACCGCGCGCCAGCCGTTCTCGATGTTGTCAGCACGCTGGAACAGCGTCTGGTCACCAGTCAGGCAGTCATAGATCAGGGTTTCGTAGCCGGTGGACGGCTGCATTTCGAAGAAGTCCTTGTAGGCGAAGCCCAGCTCGATATTGGCCATGTTCAGCGCCGGCCCCGGCCGTTTGGCCAGCAGGTCGAACCACATGCCTTCGTTGGGCTGGATCTGGATACGCAGATAGGTCGGCTGCAATTCGTCGACCTCGGTATCGCGGAATTGCGCATACGGCGCCGGTTTGAAGCAGATGACGATCTCGGTGTCGCGCACGCTCATGCGCTTGCCGGTGCGCAGGTAGAACGGCACGCCGACCCAGCGCCAGTTGTCGATCATCACTTTCAGCGCCACGTAGGTTTCAGTGGTGCTGTCGGGCGAGACATTGTTTTCATCGCGATAACCGGCCACCGGTTTGCCAGCGATTTCACCGGCGCTGTATTGGCCGCGTACCGAGTTTTCTCGCGCTTCCTCGGTGGTCCAGGGGCGAATCGCGCCGACCACCTTGGCCTTCTCGCCCCGCACCGCATCGGCGCCGAACGCGGCCGGCGGCTCCATCGCCACCATGGCCAGCAGCTGGAACAGGTGATTGGGCACCATGTCCCGCAGGGCGCCGGTGTGTTCGTAAAAACTGCCACGGGTTTCGACGCCGACGGTTTCGGCGGCGGTGATCTGCACGTGGTCGATGTAGTGGTTGTTCCAGAACGCTTCGAACAGGCTGTTGGAGAACCGGCTGACGAGAATGTTCTGTACGGTTTCCTTGCCCAGATAGTGATCGATCCGGTAGATCTGCTTTTCCGACATGACCTTGAGCAGGCAGGCGTTCAACGCCTCGGCGGTTTGCAGGTCGGAGCCGAACGGTTTTTCGATCACCACCCTTCTAAAGGCTTCCGGGGTTTCTTCGAGCAATCCGGCGCTGCCGAGACGGCGCACCACTTCGCTGAAGAAACGTGGCGCGGTGGCCAGGTAGAACACCGCATTGCCAGTGCCGCTGTCGGCGATTTTCGCCGCCAGAGCCGAATAAGTGCTGTCGTCCAGGAAATCGCCCTGGACGTAGCTGATGCCTTTGGCGAGTTTGGCCCACAAGGACGGATCAAGCATCTGATCGCCCTTGCCGACCTTGGCTGCCACCTCGGTGCGGATGAAGTCTTCAAGCTTTTGCGCGAAGGCTTCATCGGTGATGGCGTTGTGGTCAACGCCAACGATCCGCAGGCCATCATCCAGCAGGCCGTCGCGACTCAGGTTGTACAGCGCCGGCATCAGCAGGCGCTTGACCAGATCACCGTGGGCGCCGAACAGAAACAGCGTGGTCGGTGGCGCGGGTTCTGCCTTGGATTTCCTGCGGATCGTATGGGTCATTTCTTCGGTGTCTCCACGTGGCCGCCGAAGCCGAAGCGCTGGGCCGAAAGAATCTTGTCGCCGAAAGTGCCCTGGCCGCGAGAGCGGTAGCGCGAGAACAGCGAGTTGGACAGCACCGGTACCGGCACCTTCTGTTCCATGGCCGCTTCGATGGTCCATTGACCTTCGCCGCTGTCAGCCACGGAGCCGGAGAAACCGTCGAGTTTCGGGTCGACCGCCAGGGCATCGGCGGTCAGGTCGAGCAGCCAGGACGACACCACGCTGCCACGACGCCAGACTTCGGCGATGTCGGCCACGTTCAGGTCGAAACGCTGGTCCTGCGGCAAAAACTCGCTGGACTTGGTCTTGAGGATGTCGAAGCCTTCGGCGAAGGCCGCCATCATGCCGTACTCGATCCCGTTGTGGATCATCTTGACGAAGTGACCGGCACCGGCGGGACCGGCGTGGATGTAGCCGTGCTCGGCGCGGTGGTCATCGGACTTGCGGTCCCTGGTGCGCGGGATGTCGCCCATGCCCGGCGCCAGCGAGGCGAACAGCGGGTCCAGACGCTTAACGGTCTCGGCATCGCCGCCGATCATCATGCAGTAACCGCGCTCCAGGCCCCAGACGCCGCCGGAGGTGCCGACATCGATGTAGTGCAGGCCCTTCTCGGCCAGGGTCTTGGCCCGACGGATGTCGTCCTTGTAGTTGGTGTTGCCGCCATCGATGATGGTGTCGCCCGCCTCGAGCAGATGGCTCAGGGTTTCGATGGTGTCTTCAGTCGGTGCGCCGGCCGGCAGCATGACCCACACCGCACGCGGCTTGGCCAGGCCTGCGACCAGTGCAGGCAGATCGGCGACGCCGGTAGAGCCCTCGGCGGCCAGGGTGTCGACAAAGGCGGTATTGCGGTCGTAAACAACGGTGGTGTGACCGTTGAGCATCAGACGTCGCGCAATATTGCCGCCCATGCGGCCCAGTCCAATAATCCCGAGTTGCATGTGCTGATGCTCCTTACTACAAATAAAAGTGTGTCAAAGGTTATAGCCCAACGTAACTCCTGGAGCTTAGTCCAGAGCGTCGGTGTGAAGTTTCCGGGCATTGTGCCCGATCCAGACTGATAACGTCGGGAAACGTGCCGAAGACACAACGACCATGAAAAATAAAAAAGTTCCATTCACGAGCAAAAGAAATCAAAATCGGCGCCGATAGCAGATCAAGGCTCCAAACCGGGGGCTGATCTGCAGTTGAGACACGCCATTTGCGAGGTGAGCAATGGGCACAGTACACACAGCAATGCCGCCACAAACCCTCTACGTCACCATCCGTCGCGATGAATTGCGGCAGTTGAAAGATGAACGCGATCAGCTCAAGCAGGAACTCGCGCAATTGCGCCTGCTGACCCAGGGCGCCGAGCCACAGCCTCTGCCGCGCGTACAGCGCTCGCCCCACGCCTGATCTCCCCCGCCCGCTTTGGGAGCGGCCATCGCCGTTCCCGACATGCTGCACCTCTGGCCCTTTTCGGCAACTAACAAAGTTTTCACATCCGCTTGTTGATACTCCGGCGCATTCTGGCCGTGCGTGTGTGCACGGCCTCCGTTCGTCGGGTTCATGCGCCGGTTGCATGAAGCGCCCGGCGGTGGATGTGACGACTGAGCTGGAGTGCTGAATGGCGGTGTTCAAACGCAGCAAAACGACTGCGACAGGTTTCGACTGGGCCGGTTTCATCTGGCTGTTCGTGTTCTTCTGGTACTTCTCCGGTATCACCCAACTGCTGATCCAGCTGACAGGCACCTCAGGGTTCACCGGGTTCCGCCAGGCTTTCGTGATGAGCGCCGTGTGGCTCGCGCCGATGCTGCTGTTCCCCAAACGCACCCGCCTGCTCGCCGCCGTGATCGGCTTGGTGCTGTGGGCCTGCTCGATGGCCAGCCTGGGTTACTTCTTCATTTACCAGCAGGAATTCTCCCAGAGCGTGATCTTCATCATGTTCGAGTCGAACGTGTCCGAAGCCGGCGAGTACATGACCCAGTACTTTGCCTGGTGGATGGTTCCGGCGTTCCTCGCGCACACCGCGTTCGCGTATTTCCTGTGGACCCGCTTGCGTCCGGTGTACCTGCCCCGTGGTCAGGCATTCGTCGCTGCCATGGCGATTCTGGTGGCCGTGATCGGTTACCCGCTGGTCAAGCAGACGATGCGCACCGGCAGCTTTGCCCAGGGCTTCGAAAAATTCGAAACCCGCATCGAGCCGGCCGTGCCGTGGCAGATGGCCGTGGCGTATCACCGCTATCAGGAAACCCTGGCCGACATGCAGGGCATGCTGCACAGCGCGAGCAAGATCCCGCCATTGAAAAATCTCAAGGACTCGGGCGCCAACCAGCCGGCGACCCTGGTGCTGGTGATCGGCGAGTCCACCAACCGCCAGCGCATGAGCCTCTACGGTTACCCGCGTAAAACCACGCCGGAACTGGACAAGCTCAAGGATCAACTGTCGGTCTTCGACAACGTCATCACCCCGCGCCCGTACACCATCGAAGCGCTGCAACAGGTACTGACCTTCGCCGACGAAGAAAATCCGGATCTGTACCTGTCCACGCCTTCGCTGGTCAGCATGATGAAGCAGGCTGGCTACAAGACCTTCTGGATCACCAACCAGCAGACCATGACCAAGCGCAACACCATGCTCACGACCTTCTCCGAACAGGCCGACGAGCAGGTGTACCTGAACAACAACCGCAACCAGAACGCCGCACAGTACGACGGTGACGTGATCGAGCCGTTCAACAAGGCCCTGGCCGACGCGGCGCCGCGCAAATTGATCGTCGTGCACTTGCTCGGTACGCACATGAGCTACCAGTACCGTTATCCGCCGAGCTTCGACAAGTTCCAGGATCGCAACGGCGTTCCGGCCGGTGTGCGTGACGATCAGGTGCCGACTTACAACAGCTACGACAACGCGGTGCTGTACAACGATTTCGTGGTATCGAGCCTGATCAAGGACTACGCCAAATCCGATCCGAACGGCTTTTTGCTGTACCTCTCCGACCACGGCGAAGACGTGTTCGACTCGGTGGGCCACGGCACTCTGGGTCGCAACGAAAACAAGCCGACGGCGCCGATGTACACCATTCCGTTCATGGCCTGGGCCTCGCCAAAGTGGCGTGAAACCCACAACTGGAACTTCACCGGGGATTTGAGCCGGCCCTACAGCAGCTCACACCTGATCCACACCTGGGCGGATCTGGCCGGTTTGAGTTTCGATGAGCTGGATCGCAGCAAGAGTCTGGTCAGCGACAGCTTCAAGCCGCGTCCGCTGCTGATCGGCAACCCTTATGAACGCGAACAGCGGGCCCTGATCGACTTCAGCCTGATGAAGCCGAAAAAACCCGCCGCCACAGAAGTGGTGCTGCAGCAGTAACGAGAAGGGCCGGAAACGGCCCTTTTTTCCGTCTGACTGAAACACCTTCAAATAATAATATTTCTCGTTTGGTACTAAATCGCCCCCTTCACCTTCGTCTTTGAACAAACGGAATTTTTCCCTCAAAGACAAGGAGTCGGCTGCGATGTTCGCGCCCATCACCCGTTCCATGACCCTGACCCTTGGCCTGTGCAGCGTTGCATTGAGCCCGGATCTGCTGGCTGAAACCGACACGGAAAAACAGTCGCCCGCCGCTGCCCCGGCACTCGAGCTGGCGTCCACCAGCGTTACCGCCCAGGGTCTTGGCAGCACCACTGAAAACACCCACGCCTACACCACTGGCGCCATGAGCACGGCGACGCGGTTGAACCTGTCGATCAAGGAAACCCCGCAATCGGTGTCCGTGGTCACCCGTCAGCAGATGGATGATTTCAAGCTCGGTACATTGTCCGAGGCCATGAGCCAGACCACCGGCATTGTGGTGCAGCACAACGATTCGGATCGGGTCAGCTACTCATCCCGCGGCTACTCGATCAACAATTTCCAGATCGACGGGATGCTCAACACCTTCCAGTACATGAAGTCCGATTCGGACACCATCATCTACGACCGCATCGAAGTCGTGCGCGGCGCCACCGGCCTGACCACCGGCGCAGGCGACCCGTCGGCGACCATCAACATGGTGCGCAAGCGTCCAACCGCGCAGTGGCAGGCTCAGGCCGGCGCCAGCGGCGGCAGCTATGACGATTACTACAGTTACGTCGATGTCGGCGGCCCGCTGGCCTTCGACGGACGGTTGCGCGGGCGCAGTGTGCTGGCCTATCGCGACCAGGGATCGTTTCGCGACAAGTACGCCCTCCAGCGGGAAGTCGGCTACGGCATTCTCGAAGCGGACCTGACCGATTCCACCGTACTGGCCGTCGGTTACGACTATCAGGACAAACAGGTGCAAGGCTCCTCATGGGGAACCTTGCCGTACTGGAACGCCGATGGCAGCAAGGCCGGACTCGGACGCTCGACCAACATGGCGACGTCCTGGAGTTCCTGGCCGCTGCGCGACAAGACCGCGTTCGCCACCCTCGATCAGACCCTGGCCGGCGACTGGCACCTGAAAGCCGCCTACACCCACCGCAAGAGCGACACCGACGGCAAGGTTTACTACGCCGGTGCCGGTTTTCCCGAGCCTGATCGCAGCGGCATGACCGCCTACACCTCGCACATGATTGGCCCGCAGCGCATGAAGGCGTACGACTTCAACCTGTCCGGCCCTTATTCACTGCTGGGTCGCGAACATCAGATGATGATCGGCTATGGCGAAGCCGAACGCAGCTCCAGCTCGCCCTATACCGTAGACGGAGCTGTTGCACGCGACTACAGCACCATCCGCGACTGGAAATACATGGGCGACATCGCCAAATTCCCGGACACCGTGACCGGGCTCACCAGCGCCAAAGACAGTACGCAGCAAAAAGCAGGTTATCTGGCGACCCGCCTCAGTCTGACGAACGAGTTGCACGCCGTACTCGGCACCCGCTACGGCAGCTGGAAAGCGTCGAAAACCGCTAATACCTTCGACGACAACCTGCAACTGGAAAGCGTCGATGCCAGCCGCCAGCAGCACAACGACATGTGGACGCCCTACGCCGGCCTGCTGTACGACCTGACGCCGGAGTACACCGTTTACGCCAGCTATACCGACATCTTCAAACCGCAGACCTACCGCGACGCCAACCGCAAGTTCATCGAACCGATCGTCGGCAGCAACTATGAAGTCGGGCTCAAGGGCAGCCTGCTGGACGAGCGCCTGAATCTGGCCACCGCCATTTTCTGGAGCAAGCAGGACAACGTCGCCGAAGTCGATGACTCGGTTCTGCCTGATCCAGTAACCCAGGAAGAGTTCTACAAGTCCGGTGGCAAGGGCAACAAGGTCAACGGTTTCGAAGCCGAGGTTTCGGGTGAGATCCTCGACGGCTGGAACATGACCGCCGGCTACACCTACACCCACTCGGTCAACGGCGAGAAACAACGCAGCAACACCAATCAGCCGCTGAACCTGTTCCGCCTGTCCACGGCCTATCGCCTGCCGGGTAACTGGAACGCTCTGACGGTGGGCGGCGCGGTGAATTGGCAGAGCGACGTCTACGGCAACTCCAATCGCCCGGTCGGACGCGGCGCCAATGGCCGGATCATCACCGAGCGTGCGCGGATCAGTCAGGACGCCTACACGGTGGTGAAGCTGATGTCGCGTTATGAGTTCGACAAGCACCTGTCGGCGTCTCTCAACGTCGACAACCTGTTCGACAAGAAGTATTACGACAACGTCGGTTTCTACAACGGTGTGTTCTGGGGCGATCCGCGCACCGTGACGCTGAGCCTCGACTGGAAACTCTGACACCCTTCCCTCGCGACTTGCACGCGTCACTCACGCGTGCAGCGTTCGTCCAATACCCCGTCATTCCTCACACTGAACGAGCGTTAACCCTTGGTTAATGCCCTCGGTGGACACTGCGCCCCGAGGCTTAGATTCATGGACGAACGGCTCCGACATTTTTCGTAGGAGGCACCATTAAAACCACGACTGCAATCCTTGCCGGTCTACTCACCCTCGCATCCGCCAGCGCATTCGCTGAAGGCGGCGCCGAGCGCATGAGACATTACTGGGCCAATTTTCCGATCCACTCTGCACAAAGCCAGCAGGCTGATACGAAGTCTGACGAACTCAAGGTTCCGGACGACCAGACCGCCCAGGTCACCGAGTCCTATCGCCCTTGAGCGAACGCTTTACCGATGGACCTGCGATGGCTCGGCTCTGGCCTCGCAGATGACAGTTGGGCGCCCTTTCCGGGCGCCTTTTTTTATGCCTGCAGATCTTGGATCGGCAGAATCCGAGACATCAGTGGCCCCAGATGAGTTCTTCGGTCCAGCCCAGCTCGGCAAAATCTTCTGCTCGCAAACCGGACTCGCCGGCACAGAAAAACTCGTCCAGTTGCGGCGGTTTCACCGAAGTGCCGCTGAGCATCGCGTGGACTTGGCCACGGTGGTGGATCTGGTGCTCGAACAAATGCGAAATCATCCGCAGACGACTGTCGTGCTGCGGCGTGTCGCGGGCGATGGTAACGATGCGCCCAAGATCGGCATCGCGCAGTTGCTCGCAGTAGGCGATCAGTCGGCGGTCGACATGCGCCTGCTCATGCCGCAAGGCCTGCGCATCGGTGAAGGGTTCGTCAGCGTTGAAGAACACGTAGCAATCGGGATGCGGTTCGTCACCGCGCAACTCACGTTCCAGCGCATCGACGTAGAACCAGTCGCAGGTCAGGATGTGATTGAGGGTCAGGCGGATGCTCGGGAAGAAACTGACCCGTGGCGCCGCCAGCTCCGCGTCATCAAGCTGGCTCCAGGCCTTGGCCAGTCGATGGTTGGCCCAGGCATTCTGATAGGCCATGGTCAGCAAATGGTGGGACAGTGGCTGAGTCATGTCGCGCCCTCCGTGTTTTCAGATCTCGGCGAAGCGTTGCAGCTGCATCTCCTGCAAGCGGCTGAGGGTCCGGCGGAACGGGAATTCCAGGTAGCCCTCGGTGTACAGCGCGTCCATCGGCACTTCGGCCTCGATGTACAGCGGCACCTTGCGGTCGTAGCACTCGTCGACCAGCGCGATGAACCGGCGCACGCCGTCGTCATGCACCGACAGTTGCGGCAATTCGCGATCACCGGCCATCACCCGCTCCGCGCCATCCTCGGTGCCACGGGCGATCCGCCCTTCGCGTTTTTTCGCGCTGAGGTTCGGCACCTCGCTCAACAGGATAGCCCGGTAGGTGTCGCACAGCGCGATGAAATCCATGGCGGCGAACGGTTGCTCGCACAGGTCGGCGTAACGGCACCACAGCACCGAATCGCTGGCCTGCACTACGTTCAGGGCGCGGTAACCCACCGGCACCGGTTCGGCACTGACGGTTTGCCCGGCGGCCAACGCGTCGAACACCTGGCTTAGTGCGCTGCCCTGCCCCGGTGATGCGACCCAGTAACGCTGCTCGATGGCGCCGGGGTGCAATCGGTGATCTTCGGCGCCATTCACCGCAACCACTTGCATGTGCTGTTTGATCGCGGTGATCGCCGGCAGGAAGCGGTCGCGGTTGAAGCCGTCGGCATACAGCTGATCCGGCGGCAGGTTGGAGGTACAGACCACCACCACGCCTTCGTCGAACATCACCTGAAACAAGCGCCCGAGAATGATCGCGTCACCGATGTCATTGACGAACAACTCGTCGAAACACAGCACCCGCACCTCGGCCGCCAGCTCACGGGCCAGCGCCCGCAACGGATCGGCGATTCCGGTCAACTGAAAGGAGCGTTGATGCACCCAGCCCATGAAGTGATGAAAGTGCTGCCGCCGCGCCGGCACCCGCAGGCTTTGATGGAATTGATCCATCAGCCAGGTCTTGCCGCGCCCGACCGGGCCCCACAGGTAAACGCCGGTGACCGAACGGGCACCGGCATGCAGGGCTTCATGGCATTTTTGCAAGGCCCAGACCGCGTGTTCCTGGGCTTCATCCTGGATGAAGCCCTTGTGGTCGACGGCGTATTGCCAGGCGCTCAAAGGGGAGTCGAAAGTCATGCGCGGCAGTATGCCACGATGGCTACAGGGAAATATCCAGCCGAGCGATTTTGCCCTGTTCGTTGAGGCGGAACGTGTAGCGCAGCTCCAGCGGGCTGCCGGGGAACGTTCCGGAGATCAGCCCCTGCACCAGCACTTTACCGGTGCGCTGCTGGACGCCGAGTACTTCGACCCGTGGCTGATAGCGCTGGGCGGTGTCCTGCATCCAATTGGCAATGGCCTGCGGGCCGACCTGATGATGGCCTTCATCGAACACATGGGCATCCTCGGCAAAAAAACTGCCGACCCGGGACGTATCGCGAGCATTGGCGGCGTTGATGTACTCAACGATGGCCGGGGCGAGTATCGAGGTGGGGTGGAACATGGTTACAGCTCCTTTTTTCGGGTTCTGTCGCCATCCTAGAACAGCCCTGCGTCAATTCCTGTCAGGAGTGAAACGGCCGTTTTCGTCCAGTTGCATCTGCCGTTGCCAGATGCGCAACAGGTCGCTGCGACGCCCCGGATAGCGCTCGCCCTGCAGGCTGGCGGCGGCAATCCGGTCGGTGCGAAAGGTGCGATAGGCGCCGCGCAACTCGCACCACGCGACGATGATCCGCACCTCGTTGAGAAAGCCCAGCGCCAGCGGCCAGATCAAGCGCTGGCTCTGCACCTGCTGCGCATCGGCGTAATCGATGTGCAGCTTGGCCTGATCGCGGATCGCATGGCGGAAAACGTTCAACGGCACCGCGTTCTGCGGAAAGCCGTAGCCCGGCGGCCCGGGCATGACCGTCGGATTGCGCAGCGCCTCCTGGGCCTGCGGGTCCAGCACGGCAGCGATTTTCGCCAGCGCGTCAGCGGCGGCTTTGCTCAGCACCTCATCCCCACGCTGATCGACATAACGCAGGCCCAGCACGATGGCTTCGGTCTCGTCGGCGTTGAGCATCAGCGGGGGTAGAAACAGGCCGCTGCGCAACACATAACCGATGCCCGCCTCGCCGTGGATCGGTGCACCGAGTGCGGTCAGTTCGGCGATGTCGCGATAGAGCGTGCGTTCGGAGATTTCCAGCTCGGACGCCAGCGTCGCGGCGGTCACCGGGCGTTTCTTGCCACGCAGCACTTGCAGCAGGGTCAACAGGCGAGTGGTTCGCGACACGGTGAGAGGCTCCGGACAAAAGTTTGCCGGAGCTTAGCAGAGCCTGGTGTCAGAAATTGTCAGGAGTTTTCACCAGACTCGGAGGGGATCACGCGTCGACTTTGTGCCGGGCCGCGTACAGGCAAAGCATCTCCATGGCCAGGGTTGCCGCCGCCAGCGACGTCACGTCCGCGTGGTCGTAAGCCGGGGCCACTTCCACCACATCCATGCCCACCAGATTGATCCCGCGCAGGCCGCCAAGGATCTCCAGCGCTTGCACCGTGCTCAACCCGCCGCAGACTGGCGTACCGGTGCCCGGTGCGAAGGCCGGATCCAGGCAATCGATGTCGAACGTCAGGTACACCGGGTTATCCCCGACTCGCGCACGAATGGCCTCGACGATCGCTTCGCAGCCGCGCCGATGCACTTGCCGCGCGTCCAGCACCTGAAAGCCCTGATGATCGTCATTGGTGGTGCGCAAGCCGATCTGCACCGAACGCGCCGGATCCACCAGCCCTTCCCGCGCCGCATGCCAGAACATGGTGCCGTGATCGACCCGTTTACCGCCCTCGTCCGGCCAGGTGTCGCTGTGGGCATCGAAGTGGATCAGCGACAGCGTGCCGTGCTTGCGCGCATGCGCCTTGAGCAGCGGATAACTGATGAAGTGGTCGCCGCCGAAGGTGAGCATCGCGCTGCCGGAGCGGAGAATGTGCTCGGCGTGGGCCTCGATGCTTTCCGGGATGGTGTGCGGCGAGCCGTAATCGAAGTCGCAGTCGCCGTAGTCGATCACCGCCAGATGATCGAACGGGTCGAACGCCCATGGCCAGTGCCGTTCCCAGGCAATCCCGGTGGACGCTGCACGAATCCCGCGCGGCCCGAAACGCGCGCCCGGACGGTTGCTGGTCGCGGTGTCGAACGGCACACCGCTGACCGCCACGTCCACGCCGCGCAGGTCGCGGCTGTAGCGCCGGCGCATGAAACTGGTGATCCCGGCATAGGTACTTTCGGCAGCGGTGCCGTAGAGGCTGTCACGGGTCAGGGCCTGATCGTTTTGCATGGGCACGTCCATCGGTGTGTTCCTGTTGTTATGAAGGGCTATTGGCGGCTACGGAAAGTGGTCCACAAGCGCGTGCGCTGGCGCATGTCCTTGAGGCTCATGCTGTGGTCGGCGTACAGCCGCTCGCGCACGTCGGGTTTCGGGTAGATGTCCGGGTCTTTGCGCACCGCTTCATCCACCAGCGGCGTGGCGGCCTGGTTGGCGGTGGCGAAGAACAGCGTATTGGTCAGCGCCGCAACGGATTCGGGGCGCAACATGAACTCGATGAAGGTGCGCGCGGCCTCGGGATGCGGCGCGTCTTTGGGAATGGCGAGGTTGTCCTGCCACACCAGCGTGCCTTCCTTGGGAATCCGGTAAGCAACCTCAAACGGCTTGTTGGCCTTGCGCGCCTGATCGGCGGCCATGCTTGCGTCACCGTTGTAGGTCAACGCCAGGCACACGCTGCCATTGGCCAGATCATTGATCTGCCGGCCGGTGGCGACGTACAGCACCGAGGGCTGCAACTGCTGCAACAAGGCTTCGGCGGCGGCCAGATCGGCCTTGTCGGTGCTGTAGGGATCTTTACCGAGATAGTGCAGCGCGAGGCCGATCACTTCCTGCGGCGAGTCGAGAATGGCGATCCCGCAATCCTTGAGTTTGCTGGCGTATTCAGGCTTGAACAGCAGATCGAGGCTGTTGAGCGGCACATCCGGCAGCCGCTGTTTGACCGCTTCGACGTTCATGCCCAGGCCGAGGGTGCCCCAGGTGTACGGCACGCCGTAGCGGTTGCCGGGATCGACCGCCGCCAGTTTTTCCAGCAGATCCGGATCGAGATTGGCGTAACCCTTGAGCCCTTCGTGAGGGATTTCCTTCAGCGCGCCGGCGGCCAGACCTCGGGCCAACACGCTGGACGAAGGCACCACCACGTCGTAACCGCTGCCGCCGGTGAGCAGCTTGGTTTCCAACACCTCGGACGTATCGAAGGTGTCGTAGCGCACGTGAATGCCGGTTTCCTTTTCGAAGCGCTGCAAGGTTTCCGGTGCCACGTAATCGGCCCAGCTGTAAAGATTGAGCGTCTTCTCTTCGGCCTGGGCGGCGATGGAGACGGTAAGCAACAACGCGGGCAAACACAGCTTGAAGACGGGAGCCATGACGAACACCTGACCGAAGGAAGTAGTGGCAGGATGCGCCGTCGGATACATTCGAGAAATATCAAGTTTGTTAACCTGACTTTATCCCGGAGTAATGTGATGCTCGGTCAACTCCACGATGTCGATCTTCAGCTTCTGCGGCTGTTTCTCGGCGTGGTCGAAGCCAATGGCTTCAGCGCGGCGCAGGGTGAACTGGGGCTGAGCCAGTCGAGCATCAGCCAGCAAATGGCCAAGCTGGAAACCCGCCTCGGCTACCGGGTGTGCAACCGGGGCAAGGGCGGCTTCAGCCTGACGCCCAAGGGCGAGCAACTGTTGATTGCCGCACGGGCACTGTTCGATTCGATCGAAACCTTCCGCCATCAATCCAACGGCGTCGCCGGGCGCTTGATCGGCGAAGTGCGGCTGGGTCTGTCGGAAGCGGTGGACCAATCGGTGCTGCACCGGGTGGCCGATGCGATCCGGCGTTTTCGCGAACGGGACGAATCGGTACGGATCGAGCTGATCAGCGCCATGCCCGGCGAAATGGAGCGCCTGCTGTTGCAACAGCGGCTGGACCTGGCCATCGGCTATTTCTCCCAGGTGCAGAGCGCGTTCGACTACCGCGAATTGTTCAGCGAAACCCAGCATCTGTACTGCGCGCCCGGCCATCCGCTGTTCGCCGACGAGGAGCCCGATGATGCGGCGTTGCAGGCCTGCGACCGGGTCGATCACCCGTACAGGTTTCTGCGCAGTGACGAGCCGTTTCAGGGCAAGCTCTGTTCGGCACGCTCGGAACAGGTCGAAGGCACCCTCGCCTTCATTCTGTCCGGCAAACACGTCGGTTATCTGCCCAACCATTACGCCCGCCAATGGCAGGACAAGGGCCTGTTGCGACCGGTGCGCGAAGGCGAATTGAGCTTTGACGTGGCGTTCCATCTGGCCCGCCATCGGGCGCAGGTGCCCGGCGATGCGCAGAAGGCTTTTGAAGAAGATCTGCTGTCAGCCTTTGGTCGAACCTGATCATTTTTTGGAACGCGGAGCGTCCCCGGCTGCATTCCCACGCAGAGCGTGGGAACGATCATGCGTTGCCCTCGCTCCCCTCTTACGGCATCCTGCGCACCCATTTTCCGACCCGGCCCCGCATTGCGGCACGCAAACCACCATGACCGTCTCTGAAAAAGCCCCGCGCAACAACGATCTGATCTACGGCCTCAACGACCGTCCGCACTTCACCGCAACGGTGTTTGCCGCCCTGCAACATGTGCTGGCCAGCTTCGTCGGCATCATCACCCCGACCCTGATCATGGGCGGCGCCCTCGGCCTGCAAAGCGAAATCCCGTACCTGATCAGCATGGCGCTGTTCGTCTCGGGCCTTGGCACCTTTGTTCAGGCCAAGCGCTTCGGCCCGGTCGGTTCGGGGCTGCTGTGCCTGCAAGGCACCAGTTTTTCCTTTATCAGCGTGATTCTCAGCGCCGGTTTCATGGTCAAGGCCCGGGGCGGCGGCACCGATGAGATTCTGTCGACGATCTTCGGCGTGTGCTTCTTTGCCGCCTTCATCGAAGTGGTGCTGAGCCAGTTCATCGGCAAATTGCGCATGCTGATCACCCCGGTGGTGACCGGTACCATCATCACCCTGATGGGCCTGTCGCTGATCAAGGTGGCGATGACCGACATTGCCGGCGGCTTCGGCGCGGCGGATCTGGGCGCGGCCAGCCATGTGTTCCTGGCAGCGCTGGTGCTGGGCACCATCGTGGTGTTGAACCGGGTTGACGTGCCGTTCCTGCGCTTGGGCGCGATCGTCATCGGCCTGACCCTCGGCTACGTGGTGGCGTGGCTGATGGGCACCGTGGACTTCGCCAATCTGCCGCAAGTGCCGGTGGTCAGCGTGCCGGTGCCGTTCAAGTACGGTTTCAACTTCGACTGGGTGGCGTTCGTGCCGGTGGCGGTGATTTTCCTGGTGTCGCCGCTGGAAGCGGCCGGTGACCTGACTGCCAACTCGATGATTTCCCGGCAACCGGTGAAAGGCCCGCTGTACATTCGCCGGATCAAGTCCGGACTGCTCGCCGATGGCCTCAACTCCGCGATGGCGGCCGTGTTCAACAGCATGCCGATGGTGACTTTCGCCCAGAACAACGGGGTGATTCAGCTGACTGGCGTGGCCAGCCGTTACGTTGCGTTTTTCATTGCCGGTCTGCTGGTGCTGCTGGGGCTGTTCCCGATGATCGGCGCGGTGCTGCAACTGATGCCGAAACCGGTGCTCGGCGGCGCAGAGCTGGTGATGTTCGGCACCGTGGCGGTGGCCGGGATCAAGATCCTCGCCGAGGCCGGCCTGCATCGGCGCAACATGCTGATCGTGGCGATTTCCGTCGGCATGGGCCTGGGCATCGCCGCCGTGCCGGAAGTGCTGCGCGAACTGCCGCAGGCGCTGCGCAACATCTTCGAATCGCCGATCACCGTCGGCGCGCTGTGTGCCATCGTGCTGAATATCTTCCTGCCGGAAGAATTCATCGAACTGGAAGAAGATGACTTCGACCCGGAAGCCTCTATCCTTCAGGTCATGGAAAACCCCGACCTGCCGGCCAAAGCTGAACCCGCCGCGCCGGCCGCTGTCGCACAGTTGAACCGTTGATCCTGTCCGCTCCATGAAAAAAGGGCTGATACCGACGACGGTTCAGCCCTTTTTCAATGAGAGAGCATCAATGCGCCGCCTCCACGCCGTCATCCTGTCCCTGCTTCTGCTCTCCCTCAGCGCCTGTGCGCTGTTCCCCAACCGCGACCCGGTGAACATCAACGTGGTCGGCCTCGAACCGCTGCCGAGCCAGGATCTGGAAGTGCGCTTCGCGATCAAGCTGCGGGTGCAGAACCCTAACGAAACGCCCATCGACTACAACGGCATCGCGCTGGATCTGGAGGTCAACGGTCACTCGCTGGCGTCGGGTGTGAGCGATCAGACCGGCTCGATTCCACGGTTTTCCGAAACCATCGTCAGCGTCCCGGTGAGCATTTCCGCGTTCTCGGTGCTACGCCAGACCCTCGGCCTGAGCCAGACCCAAACCCTCGACAACCTGCCCTATGTACTGCGCGGCAAACTGGCCGGCGGGTTGTTTGGCACGATGCGCTTTGTCGACACCGGCAAGCTCAGTCTGCCGAGGGCCAGTGCTGCCACCTGGTAAACCGCACCGTCGTCAAGCGGTGAAACGCACGCCCGGTTTCGCCCGCTCGTCGACGCTCAACTCGAACACATCCGGCCGTGCATAGTGGCCGACCACGTCGTAGTCGTAGCGGGCGCGCACCAGTTCTTCGGTGTCGATCTCGGCGGTGAGCAAGCCGGCCTCGCCGCGCAACGGCCCGGCCAATACGTCGCCCATCGGCCCGACGATCACGCTGCCACCGGCGATCAGCGGTCGATCCCCCGGCCAGTTGGCGATCTCCACACCCAGTTCATTCGGCGAGGCCTGGACCTGACAGGCGCTGACCACGAAGCAGCGCCCTTCATGGGCGATGTGACGCATGCTGACCTGCCACATCTCGCGCTCATCCACAGTCGGCGCACACCACACTTCAATGCCCTTGGCGTACATCGCCGTGCGCATCAGCGGCATCATGTTTTCCCAGCAGATCACCGCGCCGAGCTTGCCGACCTGAGTGTCGAGCACCGGCAGCGTCGAACCGTCGCCCTTGCCCCAGATCAGCCGTTCGGTGCCGGTCGGCATCAATTTGCGGTGCTTGGCCACCAGGCCTGCCTGCGGATCGAAATACAGCGCCGTGCAATGCAAGGTGCTGCCGGCCCGCTCGATCACGCCGATCACCAGGTTGGCCCCGGTACGTGCCGACAGACCGGCCAGCGTTTCGGTTTCCGCACCCGGCACATCGATGGCGTTGGCGAAGTAACGGGCGTAGGCCTCGCGGCCTTCCGGCAAGCGATAACCCAGCTGCGTGCCGAAGCCCTCGCCTTTCGGGTAACCACCGAGCAAGGCTTCGGGCATTACCACCAGCGCGGCACCGGATTCGATGATCGCGGTTTCCCAGCTCAGGATCTGTTCCAGGGTTTCAGCCTTGCCACCGGGCAAGGCGCCGATCTGCAGGGCGGCAACGATTGATTTGGGCATGGCGGTCACTCCGTGAAGTTCAGGTGTTGCTGATTCTCCGACGCCACGGGATCATGAATAAAGACCGATCCACTGCTGAATGATATGAGCCAGATGAATATCGCAACCGTTGACCTCAACCTGCTGAAAGTCTTCGAAGCCCTGCATGAAGAGTCCAGTGCCAGCCGCGCGGCGTTGCGTCTGGGCGTGACCCAATCGGCAGTCAGCGCAGCCTTGCGCCGGTTGCGCGAGGTGTATGGCGATCAATTGTTCGTGCGTACCGGACGGGGTTTGGCCCCGACGCTCAAGGCCAACCAGTTGAAACCGGTGGTCAGCGATGCGCTGAACAAATGTCGGCAAAGCCTGGCCATGGTCGACCCGACCGCCAATCACTACGACGGACGCTCGGTCACTGTGGGCCTCTCGGACGACTTCGAGATCGCTTACGGCCGGCGGCTGATCGAGGAAATCGCCCGCCACGCGCCGAAACTGCGGCTGATCTTTCGCCAGACCCACAGCCAGATCGTCGCCCGGGCGCTGATGGAGCGCAGCATCGATCTGGCAATCACCGCCGGCGGATTCGCCGAACGGCTGCTCAGCCGTCAGGTGTTGGGTGAAGGGGGTTATGCGTGTCTGGTGGATCCGGCGAGCCTGGCGCCGGGCCAGCAGCAGATCGATCTGGAGGAGTTCGTCACTCGCGAGCACCTGCTGGTGTCGTCGGGCGGTTTTATCGGGATCACCGATGAAGGGCTGGCAGCGCTGGGCCGGACTCGCCGGGTCTGCGCCTCGACCACGCATTTCGCCGCGTTGCCGCACCTGCTCAAGGGCAGCGATGCGGTGGCGACCATTCCGACCCACGCCGCGCAGGCCATTGCTTCAATGAGCGGGCTGGCGCTGCTGCCCTGCCCGCTGGCGCTGCCGCGCTACCCGATCGAACTGGGCTGGCGCACCAGCACCCAGATCGATCCGGTGGTACTGACGGTGCGCGAAGCGATAGGCGCCAGTTTCAGAACCGAGTGATTACTTGTTGGCCGCCATCAGGCGATTGACTTCACTGCGCACCATGTTGGCAAATTCCGGCGGCGACATGCCGTCCAGTTCGGCGCGCACGAATTCGGCCCATTTACCCTTGCGCTTGGAGCGCTCGCCAAACAATCGTGCGGCTTCGCCCTTGGCTTTGCCCAGATTGTTCTGCCAGAGTTCGAACAGTCGGGATTTTTCATCTTCCAGCGCGGCGCGCTCTGCGAGGGATTTGTCGGCCAGATTGAAACTCATCGGGAATTACCTGCTGCATGAAATGGCGACATCTTACACGCTGGACGGAAACCTCTGACGCTGGTTTTTGCTCCGGATGGAAAATCGCTGCAACTTTTCAAGGCGCGCCACACTCCATTGTTCACTGTCCATTCACCTGCAAGGAGTCACCCAATGGCCCGGAAAACCGCCGTTCAAGCCGCCGAAGACCAAATCAAGGACCAGGCCTTCAGCGAACTTCAGGCGCTGATCGAAGAGTCGGAAAAACTGCTCAAGAGCAGTGCCTCGCTGGTCGGCGAGGAAGCGGAGACCCTGCGCGGGCAAATCGCCCAGAAATTGCAGCAGGCGCTCGATTCGGTCACCAGCGTGCGAGACCGCACCAAACCGGCGGTGGACGCCACCGAGAGCTACATCGGCGGGCATCCGTGGCAGACCGTGGCGATTTCCGCCGGTTTCGGTCTGGTGGTCGGATTGCTGCTCGGTCGCCGCTGAGCGCGAACAAAAAAGGCGAGCCCTTGGGCTCGCCTTTTTCATGCCCGGCAAAAACTTACTCGCCGGCCAGTTCACGCAACTGCGACAGGGTCTGTTGATCCAGCTCAATCCCTTTGGCCAATGACTTGGCCCGCTGCAAATGCCGCCGATCACCCGGCAAACGCTTGAGCCCTACCCCGTGCATCTGCCGCACCAGTTCCTGACTGCGTTCGGCGAAGCTTTGTCCGGCGGTCTTGCTCGGGTCGATCACGATCAAAAGCTGACCGGTCCACGGTGTCTTGGCCCCCGGATGGTTTTTCCAGTCGAATTCGAACGAGAAATTGCCGCCAGTCAGCGCAGCGGCGAGCAGCTCGACCATCATCGACAGCGCTGACCCCTTGTGTCCGCCAAACGGCAGCAAGGCGCCGCCTTCCAGAATCGCCTTAGGGTCGCAGGTCGGCTGGCCGAGGCTGTCGACGCCCATGCCTGCCGGCAGTTTTTCGCCCTTGCGTGCAGCAATCTGCACATCGCCATGGGCAATGGCGCTGGTGGCCAGGTCGAACACGATCGGCGCACCGTCGGCCCGTGGCGCGGCGAAGGCGATCGGGTTGGTGCCGAACAATGGCCGGTCGGCGCCGTGGGGCACCACGCAGGTCATGCTGTTGACCACGCTCAGCGCCACCAGACCTTCGTCGGCGAAAGGCTCGACGTCCGGCCACAGCGCGGCAAAGTGATGGGAATTGCGGATCGCCAACACCGCGATCCCGGCGCTGCGGGCCTTCTCCACCAACAGTGGACGCGCCGCCGCCAGCGCAGGCTGGGCAAAACCGTTGTCGGCATCGACACTGACAAACCCGGAAGCCACATCCTCGACTTTCGGTACAGCCTTGCCGTTGACCCAGCCGCTGTTGAGCGTTGAGACATAGCCGGGGATCCGGAATACGCCGTGACTGTGCGCACCGTCCCGCTCGGCATTGGCGCAATTGGTGGCCAGGGTTCTGGCGACTTCGGCCGAGGTGCCGTGACGGGTGAAAATCCTTTCCAGCAGTTGAGTCAGCTCGTCCAGGGACACCGTGGACGAGACCGCATGATCGTGTGGCGCAGACATCTGAAGCTCCAGAGTAATTATTGGAGGGAACAACAGCGAACGAACAACCCGCAACCGGATTAACCACATGCAGCCGGCAACCTGTCAACCCCGTGATGCGCATCGAACCTGGCGCAATATCCATGTACCACCTGCCGATCCCGGCCGCCTTTCAATCTTGAGCCTCAAACCTTCCGTGCGTGCAAACGCCCTCAGCGAGACTCGACGATGTCAGCCCCAACCCCTCCCTTGTTATTCCCCGAAGCCATTGATTCACCGGGACTCTGGCCCGAACTGGGCAAGGCACACGGCCTGCGCGAAAAGGATTTTCGCTGGCTCGCCCATGCCCGGCTGACGTCGGCTGCCCTGCGCAGCCAGCAGACGCCACCCATGCGTGCCGAACGCCTGCTGCTGAATGTCGCTAACCAGACTCCCCAACCGCTGCCCGGCGCCTTCATGCTCGGGGAGACGCCAGATGACAAGGGTGTGATGCTCTACACCCCGTACGACGGCCTCAAAAAACACCACAGTCAGCAATCCCTGAAGGTGCAACTCGAACGACGCCTCAACGACGCCGATGAGCAGGAGCCTCTTTTGGCATTTCTGGCCGAGCCCCAACGCAAGCGTCTACTCGACGCCGGGCCCCTTTCGGTGAGCTTCAGCGTTATCGACGGGGATATATTCGAAGAGCAGCGCGCAAGCCTCGAGCAAGGCCAGGCATTGAACACCGAAGCCCTGTGCGCCGAACTGCAAGCCATCGCCACGCTCACGGACATGCTCGAAGCCATACTCGATAACGTGCTCAAGCCTCATTTCGGGAATTTGCGACAAACACATACACGTGTCAGTTTCCGTCCGCTTGCCAGTGACAGCGCCCGCCCCTTGGAATTGACCGACAGGCACTGGCCCGAATCCATGAGCCTGAGTGAGGCCGTACTGGCGTATTACCGACATCAGCACTGGCCGGCGGGCCGGCAACCGGTGTTTTCCAATCCGGGCAGAAAACCGGCAATTGACGATCAGACCGTCTGGGAAGACGTCGTCAAGAACACTTCGGGACGGTTGCCGGTGCTGCTGTTTCGCGAACTGGAAGGTTTCTGGGACGCCCCCTCCGCCGTTGGCACCACCCGTCGTGTCTTCTTCGCTCGAGTGCTGGAAGACCAGGCACGCTGCGAATGGATGCTCAAGCGCGAAGCCGGGATCCTCGATCGCGAGCAGTTCAACACCGTGCATCAACTCATACGCCCGGTTTCGTCCGCCGCCCGTTTTCCTGTGGTGGAGAGCGTACGGCTGTGGGAACACGCCGCCAATTACGTGGAACTGGCGGGTTCGCTGATGATCAGCGAACCTCACGCGTTTCTTTATACGCCCGCCCAGGGCCTGCAATTGCTCGAGGATTACGAAGATCTCAAGCAGACGCTGCAGGACAAATTTCTCGCCAGGGGTCACGAAGACGAGCTCTTCGGATTGTTGAACCTGGATGAGCAAAATCGCTTTCTCGGTTTCGATCAACCCAAGGTATCGGGAGAACGGATCGTCGGGGAAATCTTCAAAATCCTGTTCGAATCGATCATCACCAAGCAACGACAGAACATCGAATACGCGTTGCAGGTGTTTCGACACAGCGACGGTGCCGTGAACCTTCATGCGCTGTTCGACAAAAGTCTGGATATCCGCTCGATGATCCATGAACGGTTGTTGCAGCTGGACACGAGGGGACGCTGGAGCACACACCCGGTGATCGCCGGCGACCGGCAACCCTCTGCTGTGCTCGCGGAGAAAGCCCTTGCGGCGGTGAAGACCTTCCGTTCGGTTGAGGGTCCCCTGGTCAACCGGCTTGCCAGTCAACCCATGAAGAATCGGGCCATCCAGCGTTACTGGCTGGAAACCATGAAACCGGATCTGGCACACGCCTGGTTTGTCGGCCTGAACGGTGAGGCCAGGCTCCGCCGATTGAATGCAACCCTGCCGGCCTGGGCTGAAGCGATCGTCAATACTGTGATCAGCGCCGACCGCCCCACCCGCACGCAGCGCGAGGCGCTCAACGGTTTCCGCCCGGATGCCTATTCGCTCACACTCGAAAGTCCCGGTGAACGCCATCTGGTGCGCCTGGCACATTGCATCCTGTTAACCGAACGTGGAGGCCTCGACGAACAACACTCGGGGTTTGCAGTGCTATGGACGCCTTCACAGGGGCTGGAGGTTTTCGACAGCGTGGCCAGTGTCCGCAGGCAGTTGAACCGGCGACTCCTCGACGGTACACAACGCCTTGCTTTGCTGGAAAACATCCTTGCATCACAGTTCCAGACCCATCAGCGATATACCCTGGGACCGCTGCTTTTCATTGGCGGCAACGTGCTGCTTGATCGCATGGAGTCGAGCATCGAGCATTACCTGGATCGATGCGAACAGGTGCGCTCACGGATCACGGACCAGACCCGCCTGGAAAGGGCTCTGGAACAACTGCGCGGGACGACGATCAACACCAACCTGCCTCTGGCAGCCAGCCATGCGCAAGCCATCGCCACCGCACAGACATTGCCCGCCTGGCTGGGAATGGCGCCGGTAATGGAACAGAAAAGGCACGTTGAATTGCTGGAACAGTGGTACCAGAGCGTTTCGAACGATCAGGATTACCTGACGGGCGTGCCGACTTTGGTCAGCCACGTCGAACAGACGCTCGAGACCTTGCTCGGCCAGCGCTTTGCGGGGCATCGGCTCGATCCGCGAGAAATGGAAATCACCCCTCACCTGGCGTTGGCCGGCCCCCCGCAGACGCTGGTGGAATTCGCCCTGAACCACATCAACGTCGCCCAGGGAACGGGCTTTCGGGTGTCATCGAAAAACCGGCAGACGATGCCGGCCGGGCTGGATCAGGGAGCGGTGACGCAATTGCTGCTTTCACTGGCTATACCGACAAGCTTCAGCGCAAAAGTGGCCGGTTCACTGTCGATCGACACGGCCGAAGGTCGTGAGCGCAAGCAGCGCTTTTTCCGTCAGCTGCCCTGGCAACTGATGCAACAGGCCCATGCCCTGAAACTGCAGCAACGGCTGTGTGACACCGCCTTCGATTACGTACGCCAGGTGCTGGACATGCCCGACGGTATTGCCCGGGCCGCCGCAGAGGCGCCGGCCATTGCCTGCCCGCTTTCGCTGATCAAGACCGAAGGCACGCCAGCGGTCATCGTTCCCGGAATGCATGTGTTCACGGCCGGCGGCGAGAACAGAGAGCCACTGGTGCTCTACGCCCCCTATGACGAACAGGTCTTTCACGAATTCGATGACGAAAAATCGCTGATAGCGGCGTTGAACATCCCCGGACATTTGCAGAACCTCTTGCTGCGCCGCCTGCCAGAAGCCGAGCGCGCGCTGTTTCGCAGCCTGCTGGAATCCACACTGGGTCAGACCAGTGAAATGAGCCTGGACTTGCGAGCAATCACCGGCAACCTGCTGGAGTACCTGTACACCGACAATCTCAAGTTGCTCACCCAACTGCTGGGGACCCAGAAACAGAGCGAAGCGCAGACTGACTGGGAGACAGCAAAAGTTCTGCTCAGCGATGAAATCAAACAGGTTCCCGGTTTGCTGCCGGGCAAGCTTGCCGTCATCCCTTTTCTCTGGAAAGCGTACGACGAGTTCAAGGACTCGGCCGAAGCACTGCAGGATCACCACTGGAAACGCGCGCTGCAGTCTTTTATCGGGGGGGCGGCGCAAATGGTGATGATGGGGCTTTTGCCGCAGATGTCGGCCGAAACCTCCATCGCCAGTGATGCCGTCGAGCAGCAAAGCACAGACGCAGCCGAAACCATGGCGAAAAACATGGAAGAAACGACCACGCCGGATAGGGCCGACATCGAACCCACTTCGCCTCGACGCACGCAGCTGGGTCCTTTCGAGGCGAGGGAGGTTGCGCTGGAGGATCTCGTCTTCAGCCCCAGGCTGAACACCTACCGGGATGTGTCGAACAACCGCCATTACGCCGTGATTGAAGGCAAGGTCTACCCGGTCGTTCAGAAGGGTGAAGCCTGGCAACTGCGCAGCCCGGATCAATCCGGCCCGATGATTCAGATCAGCGAATCACGCCAGGTCATCATTTCACCTGGTCAGACCGTTCACTACGGCCAGGCCATCAGGAAACTCGCCGAACGCACGACCATTACCCGCTTGCGCCGCAACATGTTGAACATCGAAGCCCACGGGATGAATGAGATTCGCCTCAAATACCCGCAAAAAGCCCAGGAGTTGGTGCATGCAATCGACCTCGCCCGACGCTATGCCTTTTACTGCCTGCATAACCTGGTTCCGCTCACCAAGGGTATAGCCAACCCCCGGGTCAGCCTTTTTCTCGAAGGCTTTTTTGATGCGCCGAAGATTACCGGCGAAATGCTCAAAAAAATCGGCACCGCCATCATCCCCATCTGCAAAGCCCTGGTTGACCCCGCTGATGAGTTGTTGGAAACAGAGCGCTTCGTCGTCGGTTCCAACAAGTATCTGCCCGATGTGATCGCGTTTGTCCTGGATGGCGACCAGAAGCGATTGGTGCACTTCACCGAACACTTTTTCGACCAGCAATTGGACGCATTCAAACCTTTTATGCAGGTGCCATTCGATGTCGACGGGCATGCCCAGGCATCCACCTTGATTCACGAGTTTTCCCATCAATTCAGCAAGACGATGGATATCGCAACATTGCGTGCACGTGAGCCGTTCTGCGACCTGATATCGACCCTCACTCCGGATGGCTTGAGGTTGTACGAGGATCTGGAGTTCGATCAGAGCTCTGCCTTGTCACTGCGTACGCCACGAGAGCAACTGTTTGCCGAATGGAACACCACCCTCAAAACCTGGATGGGGATCGACAAGATTGCGGACATGCAACTGATCTACGATGAAGTCCTGCAACTGACCGGCGCCAAAAACCTTCCTGAAGCGCGCAACGCCTTCCTTGATCGACAAAATCCCGACGTTCGCATCAAGGTGATCCTGCGCAATGCCGACTCCGTCACCCGGCTGATCTGCGAAATCGGGCGGCAACTCGACCCCATGCAATCGCCCTGAAACAGACGAAAAAAATGCGCAGGTGCAACACCTGCGCATTTAATGCCTTTGGGAGCCGAATCAGTCCTTCTGATCCCGCAGCACATTGCCCGAAGCCCCATCGATACGGAATTCGTACACAACGCCATCGGCCTTGCGCCCTTCCCCTTTCCAATAACCGTCGTTGTCGGCCCCGATTTCGTAGACTTCGACATAACCGGCCTTGGTTTTCACGATCTCGATGGCTTTTTCAATGGTGATCCATCCAGCGCCCGGGCGGTCGGCCAGGGCTGCTCCGGCGCTCAGAAGACTGGCAGTCGCGACGCAAGCGGCGAGGGTTCGTTTGATCATTTTTCACTCCATTTGTAGATACTGTTCACGGGCAAGTCCTGGTTTTTTGGGGCGCCTGCGCGCAAAAAAGTTCCACGTTTTGATGGGTAAATGCCATGACGATGTTCTCGGCACCTTCCCCTGAAGGTTAGAATGCGCGAAATCAGGATGAGTCAATGACCCAGAACACCCTCTCGGAAGCCGAATACGATGCGATCACCGATGCCGCCGCGCATTGGTGCATGCGTCTGCATGCCGTCGACTGCACTGCTGAAGAGCGCCAGGCGTTCGAACAATGGCGTGATGCGCACCCGCTTCACGCGTTCGAGTATGAGGCGATGCTGGAAATCTGGGAGGTGGCCGAGCACTTGCCGCGCCCGGAACCCGCACCGGTCGTGCCGATTCGCCAACCCGCCAGCTCATGGCGCCGGTACGCAGTGGGGGCTTCGGTCTGTGCCCTGGCATTGCCGCTGGCCGCTTGGGCCGGATGGAACCTCGGCTGGCTCCCCAACAGCTATCAGCATTTTGCAGCGACCGACAATGTCCGCCATGTCACCCTGGGCGATGGCAGTCAGGTCGAGCTGAACCTCAACACCGAGCTGACCTACAGCAATTACAAGGACGAGCGTCGCGTCACGCTGAAAAAGGGTGAGGCGTTCTTCGAAGTCAGCCATGACCTTGGCCACCCCTTCATCGTCAGGGCGGCCGAAGGCAGGATTCGCGTCACCGGCACCCGCTTCAACGTCTGGATGTATGAGGATCAGGTCAAGGTGAACCTGATTGAGGGCTCCGTGCTGGTCACCAGCAACGCCCGCCTGAGCGGCGACGGCTTGCGCCTGGGCCCCTCGATGCAGGCTCGCTACAAGCACGGCGACGACATGCCGCAAATCAGTCAGACCTACGCCAACGATAATTCGCTGGCCTGGCGCAGCGGCAGACTGGTGCTCGACAACCTGTCGCTGAACGAAGCGTTGCCGCAGATCAATCGCTATCTGGACAAACCCCTGATGCTCGCCGACAACTCGACCGGCTCGATCCGGGTCGGCGGGATCTACAACATCAAGGAACTGAACAGCTTCGCCAGTACCCTGCCCAAAGTCTTGCCGGTCTTCCTGACCCGCAACAAGGACGGCAACCCGGTCATCAATCCGATGCCGCAACAGCCGCCAAAAAACTGAAGGCCGTTCCCGTGAGGGAGCGGCCTTCTGCTTTAGCGGCTGTAGACGAGTTGAACAGCTGTTTACTGCGCCGCCACTTTCCCCGTTTTTTCCAGCTCATCGCGTACGGTCTGCACCTGATACTGCGGATCGGCCTTGATCTGCTGCTCGGTGAATGGCAAAACGCTCCACTGTTTTTTCGAGAAGGCCTCGGTCTGGTCACGAGAATATTTCGACGCCGGATCGCTGGACAGCGAGAACGCCAGCAGACCCTGGGCATGCGGCCCTTTGTCATCGAACGTCACGACTTGCAGGTAACTGGTGCCGCTGACCACTTCGAGCCTGCCATCTTCACGGGGCACGCTCTGAATGGCGTTGTAAATGCCCAGCGTTCCGGGACCACCGTGGATCGGCGTTTGCTGACCGCCACTGCTGACCACCTGCACATCGCCCCAACGGGTTTTCTTGGTCAGGCCCATTTTGGCGGCCGTCGCGGCCGACGCCAGCATTGCCTCGCGCAATGCCTTGGCCACTTCCGGCTTTTCAATAGCCAGCCCGCGCGGTGTGTGTTGCGCATCCTTCGGATCGAATGCCACGCGCCAGGCCTGCGGCGATTGCTGCATCGCTTGCATGATGCTCTGGAAATACACCAGGCCAACGCCCGACTCCAGATTCGCCCGGCCGTCCCACGCTTTCAGGCTGCTGCACACCGATTTCAACGCGGCTTCAGACTGGGAAGCGCAGAACTTCAACAGATCCGGTACTACCTGAGTCGCCAGGAACACCTGATCGTCCATCACCATGTGTTGCAGGTCCTGCACCGACACCTGGCCTTTCTTGCTCAGGGTCGCCAGACGATCCAGCGCAAAGCGCGAGCGCAGGCCCAGAGGCTGACCGTCCTGACTGATCAGCGGCGAGAAACCGGTCAGCGGTTGCGCCGGGTTGGCCAGCCAGGCCGAGTCGTTGGAGTGCTGGACGAAGTCCTTGCGCAACAGCTGCGGTAGTTGGCTGGACGCGTAGATGCCCTTTTGCGCGGCTTGCGGGTCGATGTCCCAGGCGCAAGCGCTGTTGGAACCATCGAGCACGATCATTTCCAGACCGGCGCGCGGGTCGCTGCACTTGGCCAGTTTGTCGGTACTGACGTTTGGTACCACCGACAGGTTCATGTACAGCGTCTGGCCTTTGTCATCCACCGCCAGGGTGTTGACCCACGGGATGCCCTGGATCGTGTGCACCGAATCCTGCAGATCCTTGAGACTGCCGGCGCGATTCATGGCGTACCACTGCTTCAGCACCCGGTCGTTGTCCAGGTTCGCATCGCGCAGGCTATAGGCGTACTGGTTGTCCCAGTCGAGCTTGCCGGGCCACTGCACGATCGGGCCGAACTGTGAGCTGTAGACGTCACGGGAAACCGGCACGACCTGGCCGTCCGCCTGTTTGACCTGCACCGTGACGGTCTGTTTGCTCAGCGGCAACGACTGGCCGTCGAGCAGGTAACGGGTCGGATCCTTCGGATCGAGTTGCAGGCGATACAGGGTGAAATGCTTGGACGAGTCGACGGTGTGGGTCCAGGCCAAGTGCTGGTTGAAACCGATGTTGATCATCGGCAGACCCGGCAGCGCCGCGCCCATCACATCGAGCTTGCCCGGAATGGTCAGGTGCATCTGATAGAAGCGCATGCCACCGATCCACGGGAAATGCGGGTTGGCCAGCAACATGCCGCGGCCATTGAACGAGCGCTCGCTACCCACCGCCACCGCGTTGCTGCCGCGGTCCAGTGCGAAGCGTTGCTGGCGCGTTTCAGCCAGTTGGTAAGCCCGGGCATCGTTTCCAATCTGCGCAGTGGCCTGCGGGGGTGTAGCACCTGCCAAGGCTTCGGCGAACTGACCGACACCGCCCTCGACCAGCAAGCGACGGGTCAACTTCACCAGGTCTTCGGCGGCGATATCGCGTACCCATTCACCCTGGCACTGTTGCGGCAGCCCCTGCTGGCGACGCTCGGCCAAGTAACGGTTGTAGCCGGCGGCATAACCTTCCACCAGATCACGGACTGCGACCGGCTGCGCCTGCCAGAAGGCATTCACGGCCTGCGGGGTGTTGAGCCACTGGAAGAACACATCGCTGATGCGGTTCTCGCGTTCTTCGACCGTCAATTGCTCCGGCCCGAAGTACCGCGACCGCTCGCCATTGACTGTCACGATTTCGTTGGCCAGCAGGCACAGGTTGTCCTGCGCATAGGCGTAACCGATGCCGAACCCGAGACCGCGTTCGTTTTCCGCGCGAATGTGCGGTACGCCAAAGCCTGTGCGACGGATATCCGCGCCGGTCTGAACGGACGGGCTGAAGGCCTGCGCCGACAGACTCAGCCCGAGAAACAGGCCGGCAAGGGTCAGTCCGGTGAATTGCCTGGAAATAGTCACGCTCGCTCCTGATCGAAAAATCGAAGAGCGAACCGCCCGCCACCGTGAACACGTCGGACCCGGCTCGCTCTGAAATCACCCATGCGTCACGCGCAATGAGCCTGTCCAGAAAACGAAGCCGCGGGAAAAAAATTTAGTCGGTCACACACCCGTTTCGTGCCGCAATCACGGGGAAAAGACGAAACGACGACAAATTTTCTACATTTTTCGCTTCATGATTTGTCGAGCTGAAACGTCTTGTTTAGAGAGAGCACGAAAAACCTTTCCTGATCAGGCTCTGAAAGGAGAAATCGCATGTACCACCCACCTCTACCATCGGAAGGTAGCCAGACCCAACAAGGAGCGCCCATGGGTTCGCACGTCGACGTATTCGGGCAACGGGTCGAGCGTCACGGCAACGAACGCATCCGTTTGCTGCTCAAGAGTTTCGGCCTGCGCACCAGCCTGATTCGCCTCAAAGTCATCGACACCCTGCTGGTCGCCGCCGAGGAAGACCGTCGCCTGGGTGTTCGTGGTGTACACAGCCAGTTGCTGGATCTGGACATTCCATTGTCCTTCCTCAGCGTACGTGAAGTGCTCAAGCGCCTGTGCGCCGAAGGCGTGATCACGTTCAACGACGACAAGAGCTACAGCCTCCATCCCCAGGCTGCTGCGGTGCTCAACAACGATTGACGCGCCCGGCACACGCCGTCAGGGCTTGACCTTGCGGCGCATCACGCCGTTGATCACGACCACCACCACTGCCACGCCAATGGCAATGTACTGGAACGTTTGCTCGCTGAGCTTGCCGGCGTTTTGCAGCCAGGACAGGCCGAGCATGATCAGCAGTACGGCGACGGCGATCAGAATCGAATATATCAAGCGTTGCTTATGGGTCATTACAGGTTCCTGAACCGTTGGAATGTATCGGGTTTGTATCGGCGTTGATGCCATGCACATACCGTTTGACGGGGATGCGCCGCTGTAAACGGGGTCTCATGTTACAGCCGATGAAGAGCTTTGGCTTCAAACGGCGTTAACCATGAGGATCCTTGAAATGCTACGTCGAATCACCTGGCTGATTCCTGTCCTTGCACTGCTGACGCTGAGCGGCTGCATCATCTTCCCCCACGGCGGCTGGCATGGCGATCATCGCCACTATGCGCCTGGCCCGGGCTATTACTACCATCGTTAAGTCATCTCGCGGAAAGGATGCCAGCGTCCATCCGTTCAAATGCAACAACGGATTTTAGCGTCAGGAAAATTGCCCACAGGAATGTGGGCTTTTTTATGGATCGGCGATTTCTGATGTAGGGGATTTCGCCTGTTCAAGCGGGAATAACGCCCTCCGCAACATCACGCATAACCGCGTCATAGACCGTCACACCAATGGCGTAGGAACATTCCCTGCTCCTCCCTACCCTTTGCGCTCCCTCTCGACGATCGTGAAAGCGCATGCAAAGAACTCTCATCCCCCTCCCGCCACTCCAGGCGCTCGGTTTCTGTCTCGCCATCACGCTGTTCGAATGGCTGACCTATATGGCCAGCGACATGGTCATGCCGGCCATGCTGAACGTCACTCAGGATCTTGGAGCCGATACCGCTCATATCCCCAACGCATTCAATCTCTATCTGATCGGTGGGGTCTGCCTGCAATGGCTGATCGGCCCGTTGTCCGACCGGTTCGGCCGACGCCCGCTGTTGCTGGCCGGTTGTGCGTTGTTCGGCGTGACCTGTGCAGCGGCTGTCGCCACGCCCGGCATCGAAGTGTTCAACGCCCTGCGACTGTTGCAAGGCATGGGCCTGGGATTTGTCGTGGCGGTCAGCTACCCCGCGTTACAGGAAGTCTTCTGCGAGGCGGATGCGGTGCGACTGATGGCATTGCTGGGTAATGTCGCACTGCTTTCGCCCCTGCTCGGTCCACTGCTCGGCAGCCTGCTGCTGGAATGGCTGAGCTGGCGCGAGCTGTTCCTCGGTCTGGGCCTGATCGCAACACTGACCTGGATCGGGCTGTATGCCTGCATGCCGGAGACGATCGGCGTTGTCCGTCACGACGGCGGCCAACAAGCGCCGATCCCATTCTCGTTCGGCCAGCTGAGCAGCCGTTATCTCGCACTGCTGCGCAATCACCGGTTCGTCGGCATCTGCCTGGCTCTCGGGCTGATGAGCCTGCCACTGATTGCCTGGATCGGACTGGCGCCGCTGTTGCTCGTCCAGTTGCTGGGCCTGACTACTCGCGAATACGCGCTGTGGCAGATTCCCGTGTTCTCGGCGGTCATTGTCGGCAATCTGATCCTAGATCGATTGCTGGCTTCGCGGGATCTGCCGCAATTGATTCGTCTGGCGCTCTGGCCATTCTGCCTGGGTTTGCTGACATTGATCGCCGCGGCACTGACCAGCCTTTCCCTTGCCGGATTGATGACCGGCCTTGCGCTGTATGCCGTGGGACTGGGCATGAGCAACGCCGCGCTGTACCGCCTGGCACTGTTTTCCAGCGATGACAGCAAAGGCCTGGTTTCTGCCTCGATCGGCATGATTTCGATTGCGGTGATGGGTGTCGGCGGTTCATTGATTGCCGCCATTGGCGGCGGTACCCGCCTCGAATCCTTCGCCATTTGGGCGGCGCTGGGCGGCCTGCTCAGCCTGCCTCTGCTGTACCGGTTTCTGCCAAACGTCCCGACAGACTCCGCTTCTTCAACATAACGCCAAGGACGCATGATGAACCCTTTCCCCTACAGCGACGCGCTCTGCGCGTTGACGCAACCCTATTGCCCGGATTCCGTGCCGGACGGGCTGTTTAACCAGGCCATGGCCGAGATCAGCCGGTTTCATAGCCAGCACACCCCCGGCTACGAACACTGGCTGAACGCCAATGGCTTGATCGTGGACGACCTCGAGCACCTTGATGACTGGTCTCGGCTTGCGCCCGTTTTTGCCAGTTTCTTCAAGCGACAGCCCTTGCTCAGTGCCACCGGAGTGGACGCACTGGAACTCACTTCTTCCGGGACCAGTGGCGAGAAAAGCCGCATGCGTTATGACCAGCGCAGTCTGGGCGCGGCCCAGAACATGGTCGGGCAGATCTTCCGGCACTATGACTGGGACACCCCGCACACCCCATGCAATTACCTGCTGCTGAGCTATGAACCCGAAGGCAGTATCAGCCTGGGCACATCGTTTACCGATCAGTTTCTGTGCCGGTTTGCGCCCGTCAATCGCGTGGCCTACGCACTGCGCCGCACAGGCGGCGGACATGAATTCGACGGCTTCGGCGTGATTGCCGCCTTGCAATCCTTCGCCGAAGAAGGCTTGCCGGTGCGCATCTTCGGCTTCCCGGCCTTTCTCTGGCAGACCCTGCAACGCATGCAGGCCACCGGGGTGGCGAACCTGCAACTGGCAGAAGGCTCGCTGACGCTGTTTGGCGGCGGCTGGAAAACCCAAATGGCACACGAAATTCCCCGTCAGCAACTGTATGAACGCATTCATCGCCAATTGGGCATCGAGATATCTCGCTGTCGTGACGGTTATGGCGCCGTCGAGCATGCAGTGCCGTATCTCGAGTGTGCTCACCATCATTTCCATGTACCGGTCTATTCGAAGGTTTTCGTGCGTCATCCCTCCGATTTTTCAGTTCAGCCCTATGGGCGTCAGGGCTTGCTGAGCTTTGTCTCGCCCTACATTTCATCAAGCCCGGCACACGCGGTGGTCATGAGCGATCTCGCCACCCTGCATCCTGGCGCCAGCTGTGGCTGTGGTCTATCCACCGACTGGTTCGAACTGCATGGCCGAGCGGCCACCACGGCCGGCCGAAGCTGCGCGATGGCTGCCTCTGAATTATTGGGGACGCACTGATATGTACCTGATCAACGGAAAACTTCACGACGACTGCACCCTCGACGCCGCACTGCAAGAGCTGGACCTGGATTTGCCACAACGATTGGCCAAGGCGCTCGATACAGCGACCGTGCTTGGTGCAGCAGCCACTTTTGCCGAGCGTCTGCAAGACCCGGGCATGGCAATGCCCATCGGTCCCGAGCAACGCCAGACACTGATCGAGTTCTGCCAGCCGGATGCGTTGCGGCGCAAGCTTGAGCGCGAACTCGGCGAGCAACCGGGCAGCCTGCGTCGCCTCGACTATCACCCGTTACGCTTTGAACGCTGGAGCCCGCTGGGACTTGTGGTTCACATCACCCCCGGCAACGCACCGTTGCTGGCCTTTTGCGCGGTGATCGAAGGCCTGCTGGCCGGCAACGTCAACTGGTTGCGTCCCAGCAGCAGCGATCAGGGGCTGACGGCCCAATTGCTTCATGGACTGGCACAGAGTGATTCGACCGGTCAGATTGCCGGACATGTCGCCGTCATTCCGGCAGGCACCGCACAGATGGGTCAATTGTGCCGACGGGCCAACGGCGTCTCCGCGTGGGGTGGTGAATCCGCGCTCCAAGCGATCCGCCAGCAACTGGCGCCCGGCTGTCGCTGGATCGACTGGGGCCATCGCATCAGCTTCATCTACCTGACGCCGGCAGCGGTCACGCCAGAAGCGCTGGACGCCGTGGCCGATGAAGTCTGCCGTCTGAACCAGCAGGCCTGTTCCAGTCCGCAATGGCTGCTGGTGGACAGCAACGACGAAAACATCCTGCGCGCCATCGGCGATGACCTGGCCGAGGCATTCGAGCGTCGATCCCGACACTGGCCGGTCCTGCTGCCTTCGATTCAGGAGGCCTCGGAAATCACCACCCGCACGGCGATGGCGCGACTGGCCCAGAGCTTCTCCGAGGTCAACGGCCAGGTCTGGCAGGCACCGGACTGGCGCGTCATCTGGACCCACGACCAGCAACTTGCGCCCTCGCCGCTGTTTCGCAGCCTGTTGCTCAAGCCACTGCCACGGGCGCAGGTCAGCGAGCAGCTGTTGCCCTGGCGCAACGTACTGCAAAGCGCCGGGCTGATGTGTACAGAACACGAAACGGCTGAACTGGCTCAAACACTGATCGCCGCGGGTGTCACGAGGATCACTCCGGTGCAAGCGATTCACGACGGCTACGAAGGCGAACCCCACGACGGCGTGTATGCGCTGCAGCGCCTGAGCCGTCGCGTATCGGTCAGCCTGCCGGCCACGGCGCTGGCAACCCGTGCCACGCTCGATCCTCTGCCGACACCACCCTCGGTGGCCAATCTGCCGATCATGAGCAAAGACGCCTTTATCACCCGCCCCATCCACCCGGCGGCGCGGTTGTATTTCCGCTCCGGCGGCAGCAGCGGCGCCCCGGCGTTGGCCGGTTACAGCTACCGCGATTTTGATCGACAGATGCGCGCCAGCGCCGACGGACTGTTCGCAGCGGGCCTTGATCCGAAACGCGACCGGGTAATGAATCTGTTCTTCAGCGGCGGGCTGTACGGCGGTTTCTTCAGTTTTTCCAAAGTACTGGAGATGCTGGGGGCCACGCACCTGCCGATGGGCGCGCCGGCCGATGACGATTACAGCGAGATCGCCCGGTTGATCATCGATCAGCGTGTCACCGTACTGGTCGGCATGCCCAGCACGCTGCATCGTTTGTTCCTCAACGAGCAGGCACGGCTGAGTGCCTATGGCGGGATCGAAAAGGTCTTCCTCGGTGGCGAACACCCCGGCAAGCAAAGCCTCGCACTGATGCGCAGCTGCGGCGTCAGGCTGATCCGCTCGGCCATTTACGGCAGTGTCGACGCCGGACCGCTCGGCCATGCCTGCCCCGCCACCGGCGATGGCGTGTTTCATCTGATGAGCGATATCCAGCATCTGGAGATCGTCGAATTCGAGGCTGATCGACCGGTGACCGACGGCGAAACCGGGCGTCTGGTGTTCACTTCCATCGAGCGCGAAGGACAGAACATTCAGCGCTACGACGTCGGTGACAGCGGTCGCTGGATTCCCGGTGTGTGTGAGTGCGGGCTGCCCACGCCACGTTTCGAGCTGCTGCAACGTCATGGCAGGCTGATGCGCATCGGCACGGATTTTATCTGCCTGTCGCAATTGGCAGAGCATCTGCAGACCGAATTTCAGTTGATTCTCGAACATGCCCCGGACGGCCTGGAGCGCATGCGCTTTCGCTGCCCACGGCAACCTGATGATGTACAGCGTCGCCTGCTGGACTATCCGACCTTGGCCACGCTCATCCAGACAGGGCTGCTTAGCGTGGAAGTGGAGGTCTGCGGCAGCGACCGGTTCACCCGCAACAAGCACAGCGGCAAGACGCCTCTGCTGATCGACAACCGGGGCATTGGCCCCAGCGCAGACAGGCAAGGAGCGGAACATGAACACACGGTTTGAACTGCAAGAGCTGGTCACGTTTGCCCGACAGCATTCCGGTTTTTATGCGCGTCACTTCGCCGAACTTCCCCAGCCGATCACATCACTGGAACAACTGCCGGTGATCGACCCCGTGGAATACTGGAAAGGCAGTCATGACCTCGACCAGTGGCCTGTACTGACGGCACCGCTGAATGACGCACTGGTTTTCAAGACCGGAGGCACCACCAGCGCCGGCAAGTTTTCACTGTTCCGGCGTGAGGAATGGCGGACGCTGGTAACGGACTTCGGCCGCAGTCTCGGCGCCCGGTTGAGCGCCGGAGACCGGGTCGCCAACCTGTTTTTTGTCGGTGATCTGTATGCCAGCTTCATCTTCACCCACGATGCGCTGGCACATGTGCAAACCGAGGTCGTCGAGTTTCCCTTCACCGGCCATGTCGACTCGAACATCCTGGCCGATGCGATTGCCCGGCACCGGATCAACGTGCTGGCGGGTCTGCCGGCACATCTGCTGAGTTTCGCGGCGTGGCTTGAGCAACATGACCGGTTCCTGGCAGGCGTCACCGCCCTGCTCTACGCCGGTGAAAGCCTGTTTGACGCCCAGTTGCAACGGCTGGCGCGGGTTTTCCCCAGCGCCGGCGTAGCCTCGATCGGATACGCCAGCGTGGACGCCGGATTCATCGGTGCCAGTCATCGTGACTGCGCCATCGGCGAACATCGGGTTCCCGAATGTCACGCAGTGCTGGAAATTCTCGACGAGCAGACCGGTGAACCGATCGAAGAATGCGGTCGTGTCGGACGCCTGGTGATGACCAACCTCACGCGCCGGTTGATGCCGTTGATCCGCTACCCCGTCGGTGATCGCGCGTGCTGGCGAGAGTCGTGCGGCGCGCCCCGGCGCAAGTTCGCGCTGATGGGCCGCTGCGCCGACAGCCAAAGAGTGCGCGTGGGCATTCTGACTCTGCTGCCGCAATCGATCGGCGAAACCGTGCGGCGCGTTACCGGCAGCGACGATTGGCAACTGCTGATCGAACAGGACGGCGCCATGGATATCCTCAGCCTGCACTGGGCACCGGACGCCCTGTCACCGGCAAACGCTGAAGCCGAACAGACGCTGCACAGAGCCTTGATCGAAGACTATCCGTTGATCGAACAACTGAGCGCCGATCGCCTGATGGCGTTGCGGATTCGCTGCTGTACGGTTCAGGAACTGGTATGCCATCCACGCTCCGGCAAACGGCAGCGCGTGCTGGACCGGCGCATCTATAACGGCTCCGGCCAGGAGCGTTGCTGATGGAAACGATCACCCTGCGCGGATATCGCACCAGTGACGCCCAGGCGGTCAGTCGCCTGTTCAGAACTATCTATGGTGACCACTACGCCCAGCCGCATGTTTACCTGCCCCGCATGATCAGCCAGAACCATGCCGACGGCCGCTGGCACTCGTTGGTGGCGGTGGCGAACGATCAGGTGGCGGGCCACGCCACGTTGATTCTCGACAAGCAATCATCCATCGCCGAACTGGCGCTGAGCGTGGTGGATCCTCAGAACCGTGGCCAGAACATTGCAACGCAACTGAGCCGACGCTTGCTGACGCATGCGCAGGCGCTTGGCTATCGGGGTGTCACGATCAAGCAAGTGACCCATCACCCCTATTCGCAAAAAATGGCCGCCCGCCTTGGTTTTCAAAATACCGGCTTGTTGCCCGATCATGCACCGTCACCCTTTGGCGGCGTGCTGACCGAATCGCTCGTGCTGGGTTACGTTCCTGTCGACGGCTTTCAGCGGCCGCTGCCGGCCTTGACCTGGCCAGACGAATGCCGGGAGTTCATGCAGCAGTTGTGCGACGTGTTCGGAACGCAATTGAACGTGGCGCCGTGGATCGGCGCTCCAGCGCAGCTGGAACAGCGCTGGGGGCGATATGACGGGGTTTTCAGCGAAGTGGATGAGAGCTTGCTCAAACAGCTGCAGCAACTGCCCACCCATTGGCTGATATCGATCCGGCTCAGGCTGGCCCAGGGTTTCGACACTGCCTGGCGCCGGTTATCAACGACGGGTTTCGTGTTCAGCGGACTGGCGCCCGATGACAAAGGTGAGGGATGGCTGGCGTTGTTTCATAGAGGGTTCCAGCCAAAATCACTGACACTGCATTGTCCGCAAATGCAGCGGCTGCATGACGACATGCAGCAACGGATCGCCCCGCTTGCGGATTTTCAGATTTGCGGCAACCGCCCATAAACGAAAAGGCCCGCTCCGTTACCGGTGCGGGCCTTCTGGTCACGCCTTGGCGCTGACGCCAGCGTCGGTCGGAGGCTTGCGCTCGCCGCCCTGCCCGTAGGTCTGCAGGTTCTGCAGTACATAAATGGCTTTCTTGTACTCGGGGATCAACGTATTGGCGTACTTGTTGCCCTTGAGATTGTTGGTCTGGATGGTATCCAGTTGCGTCGCGAAATACTCCAGCGCATTGAACTTGGCGTCCGGATCCTTCTGAATGCCGAAGCGATCAAACTTGTCGCCGGCGTTGAGCAGAGTAATGGACGTGACTTCGGAAATCAGGCCACGGCTGCGCAGCATTGCACTGAGGCTGCCCAATTGTTTGGCCGAAACATTGGTGGGATCGAAACCCTTGATGTTCTTGTGCAGCCCCTGCTTGTCCATCTCCGCGATGCTGATTGCGTTGGGGTCCTTGCCAACCTGGGCCAGCATCTGCTTGACCTTGACACTTTGAGAAACCGGTTTGCTCGAGCTTCCTGTATCTCGAACCAGCAAACCCGCCTTGGGTTGCCAGGCACCGGTATAGCCGATAGTCATGAGCAAGCTCCTTGCGAGGAAAACATGAAAAATTCCTTGATGAACGACTTTTGAGTTGCCCGGAGTATCGGCCGGCAACCTGATGGCTCCAACTCATTTCTGCACCTTTTTACAAATTTTGTACATTCACGATACAAACCGATAAAAGCTCCGGAAATATGGGACCAGAGCGTTCATGACAATGTGATGACAGTGGGTTTATCGCTCTAATGTTCGGGACAGTTAGTTCTCGTGTATCAGGCCGGATACGTTCCACCGGTCGGGATTGCAGCTTTTAGGACGCAAGTACCTAAAGCTTCCCGAAGTCGCGACGATACGTTAGGAAACCCGCGCTGTTTTTTCCCTGCCCACAATAAGAATCCCTGCTCAAGGACCGGTTTCCATGCCCGCATTCCGCACCATTCAGGCTCGCTACACGCTGTTTCTGGTTCTGTTCATTCTGTTGTTGTCGGTGCTGACCGTGGTCGGCATCAGCCAGTTGGTCGCACCCAAGCTGCGCCATACCGAAGAGCAGGTCGTGCTCAACCGCATTGCTGAAGTGGCCGAACAGATTCAGGGCGAATTGAACAAGGTCCAGGCGCAACAGCGCAGCATCACCCAGACCATCCCGCTGCTCGACAGCGCAGCCATCGACACCGTATTGCCGGGGCTGGTGGATCAATACGGCGAGCTCAAAGTATTCGGCGGCGGCATCTGGCCATTGCCCGGCCAGCGTGAGGCCGGACGCAACAAGTTCAGTACGTTCTGGCACCGTGATGCCTCCGGCAAACTGGCGGTGAACACCTTCTGGAACAGCGACGCTGCGCCCAACTATTACGACCAGAGCTGGTACAAGGGCGGCATGCAGACCCCGCGCGGCCAATGCGCCTGGGCCGCTGCTTATAAAGATGATGCCAGCGCCGAGCCGCGCACCAACTGCGCCATGGCCATCCAGAAAAACGGCAGCGCCTGGGGCGTGTCGACCATCGACGTGACCCTGGGCTTCTTCAACGATCTGGTGGCGCGCAAGGAAAAAGACCTCAACGCCGAAATGCTGATCGTCGAGGCCGACGGCAAGATCATCAGCAACAGCTCGCGCATCAGCGGGCCGATTGTGCTGAAGAACATCAGTGAACTCGCCGGTGGCTCGACCTTCGCCAGCCAGGTCAAGGCCGGGCTGCAAAACCGCGATCAGGCGCAGCGCGTCGAGTTCGACAACCACGGTGAAGCCAGCACCTTCTTCATGCGCCCGATCGAAGGCACCCCGTGGTTCCTCGCCACCGCCCTGCCAACCAAAATGCTCACCGCCCAGCGTGACGATGTGCTCAGCAGCCTGAGTATGCTGCAGATCCCGCTGGTGATCCTGCTGGTACTGTTGCAGGTCTACGCAATCCGCCAACTGGTTTCGCGCATGAAAGCGCTGAAAGCCAACATCGATTCGCTGTCCAGCGGCGATGCCGACCTGACCCGGCGCATCACCATTCGTGCTGAAGACGAACTCGGTGCCATCGGGCACTCGGTCAACACCTTTATCGCCTACCTGCAGAACATGATCGGCGAAGTGACCCAGGCCACCGGCGCGATGGCCTCGAGCCTCGACAGCCTGCAACGCACCTCGGCGCACACCAGCCAGATTCTGCTGCGCCACGCTTCGGAAACCGACCAGACCGTTACCGCGATCAACGAAATGAGTTCGACCGCCGAAAGCGTCGCGCAAAATGCTGCTGAAACCGCTGCCTTCACCCAGCGCGCCAATGAAAACGCCGACCGTTCCCGCATCGTGGTCGGTGAAGCGTCAGGCAGCGTGGTGGCGTTGATCGACGAAGTGGCCAGCGCCACCCACAAGGTCGAAAGCATGCAGCAGGATGCCCAGCGCATCACCGAAATCCTCGGCGTGATCGGCGCCATTGCCGGCCAGACCAACCTGCTGGCACTCAATGCCGCCATCGAAGCAGCGCGGGCCGGTGAACAGGGTCGCGGTTTTGCCGTGGTGGCGGACGAAGTGCGTGCCCTCGCCGCCCGCACCCAGGCCAGCACCTCGGAAATCAACGAAATGTTGACCCGCTTGACCCAAGGTGTGAGCTCGTCGGTCAGCGCCATGGAAAACACCCAGGCCAGTTGCCAGTCGGCCGCCGATGCCACCACCCGGGTCAACAGCGGGCTGGACGAAATGGCCGGCGCGGTCAGCCACATCAACAGCCTCAGCACCCAGATCGCCACCGCCGCCGAGCAGCAAAGCGCAGTCACCGAAGAGATCAACCGCAGCATGGTGCAGATCCGCCACATGGTCGATGAACTGGTGGAAAGCGGCCAGGCCAGCGAACTCAACACCCGCCAGTTGCTGGAAGCCAATAGCCGGGTGAGCGCGATCATGGGCCGCTTCAAGGTTCGCTGACCGTTTTGTCATCTTGTACTCAGTGGCCTGTCAGCTTTGATCTACGATCATGTTGGCAGGCCTGCCTCGTATCACTTGGAAACACTCCGTTGATGCCAGGCAGGAAAAACCGGTCAAAATGCCTTCCTTTTTGACCGTTCTTCCTCTGAGCCGAGAGCCCTCCATGCGAAACCATCTGCGTCTGGCCGCCCTGAGCGCGCTGTTCATTTCCTCCCTGGCGCAAGCCGCCGACCTTATCCCGATCGAAGTCCACCGCGACGCCAACTGTGGCTGCTGCAAAAAATGGATCAGCCATCTGGAAGCCAATGGCTTCAAGGTCGAAGACCACGTCGAAAGCGACATGAGCAGCTTCAAGCAGCAGCACGGCGTGCCGCCGCGTCTGGCGTCCTGCCACACCGCGATCATCAACGGCAAATTCGTCGAAGGCCATGTTCCGGCGGAACAGGTGCTGGCCCTGAGCAAGCGTGACGACCTGCTCGGCGTTGCCGCGCCGGGCATGCCGATGGGCTCGCCGGGCATGGAAATGGACGGCATGAGCGACGCGTATCAAGTGATCGGCCTGAAGAAAGACGGCGTCGATGTGGTGGTGGCGGATTACCCGGCCCATTGATGACGGCGGGTTATCTCGGGCTGTTCCTGGCCGCGTTTGGTGCGGCGACCCTGTTGCCACTGCAATCGGAAGCCGTGCTGGTCGGGCTGCTGGTCAGCGATCGTTACTGGCTTTGGGGCCTGCTGGCCGTGGCGACGCTGGGCAATGTCCTCGGTTCGCTGGTGAACTGGTGGCTGGGGCGCGGTCTGGAACGATTTCAGGATCGGCGCTGGTTTCCGGTCAGCCCCAGGCATATGGAGCGCGCCCGTGCTCACTATCAGCGTTACGGTCACTGGTCGCTGCTGCTCAGTTGGTTGCCGGTGATCGGCGATCCGCTGACGTTGATCGCCGGGGTCATGCGCGAACCTCTCGGGCGATTCCTGTTGATCGTCACTCTCGCCAAAGGCGCCCGCTACGGGGTGCTGGCGATGCTCACCCTGGGCTGGCTCGGTTGAACGATCGGGCCCGGGGATTGCCTGTGTTTAACGTCGCCCTAATCCGGCCGTTCCAGCATCGGCCGATTTCTTGTGGAGTTGTCCTATGTCTGTATCGCTGACCCGCTGGCTGCCCGGCCTGTTGCTGACCGCCGCCCTGCCCCTGCTTGCTCACGCCGAAGGGCCGCAATACGGCCCGGAACTGCAAGGTTTCGATTATCCCTACACCCTCAAGCACTTTGCCTTTCAGTCCCAGGGCAAGTCGCTGCAGATGGGTTACATGGACGTCGCCGCCCACGGCAAGGCCAACGGGCGCACCGTGGTGCTGATGCACGGCAAGAATTTTTGCGGCGCGACCTGGGACAGTTCGATCAAGGCCCTGAGCGAAGCCGGTTATCGGGTGGTCGCCCCGGATCAGATCGGTTTCTGTACCTCCAGCAAACCCGATCATTACCAGTACACCTTCCAGCAACTGGCAGCCAACACTCAGCAGCTGCTCAAGGCGCTGGGCATCCAGAAAGCCACCCTGCTCGGCCACTCCACCGGCGGTATGCTCGCCACCCGTTATGCGCTGCAATATCCGGATCAGGTCGAGCAACTGGCGCTGGTCAACCCGATCGGCCTGGAAGACTGGAAAGCCCTCGGCGTGCCGTATCGCAGCGTCGATCAGTGGTATCAGCGCGAACTGAAAGTCACCGCGCAGAGCATCCGTGACTATGAACGCACGACTTATTACGACGGTCGCTGGAAACCCGAATTCGACCGTTGGGTGGACATGCTCGCCGGCCTGAGCAACGGCCCGGGCAAGACTCAGGTCGCATGGAACTCGGCGCTGATCTACGACATGATCTTCACCCAGCCGGTGTACTACGAGTTCAAGGACCTGAAGATGCCGACCCTGCTGCTGATCGGCACCTCCGACACCACCGCCATCGGCAAGGACATTGCGCCGCCGGAAGTGAAGGCCAAAATCGGTCACTACGAGGTGCTGGGCAAGCAGGTAGCGAAACTGATTCCTCAGTCCACGCTGGTGGAATTCCCCGGCATGGGCCACGCCCCGCAGATGGAAGAACCGGCGAAATTCCACGAAGCACTGCTGGGCTGGCTGGACAAAACCAATCCCGTTCGTTGAAGAGGTGACGCTGATGGCGGTGCAGATTGCGGTGATCGATGACTGGCAGGACGTCGCGCGGGGCGTAGTCGACTGGTCGATGCTCGACAGTCTCGGCGAAGTCACCTTCGTCCATGAGTACCCGGCGGACAACGCCACGCTGGCCGAGCGTCTGGACCGGTTCGAGGTGATCTGCGTGATGCGCGAACGCACGCGCTTCGATGAAGACCTGCTCAAACGCTTGCCGAACCTGAAGCTGCTGGTCACCGGCGGCATGCGCAACGCGGCGCTGGATATGCCGGCCGCCGCCCGTCTCGGGATCAAGGTCTGCGGCACCGACAGCTACAAGCACGCGGCGCCGGAACTGACCTGGGCGCTGATCATGGCTGCCACCCGCAATCTGGTGAACGAGGCCAACGCTCTGCGCGCCGGTCAGTGGCAGCAAGGTCTGGGCAACGACCTGCACGGCAAGACCCTCGGCATTCTCGGGCTCGGCAGCATCGGTCAACGGGTGGCGCAGTTCGGTCAGGTGTTCGGCATGCGTGTGATCGCCTGGAGTGAAAATCTCACCGCCGAGCGCGCTGAAAAGGCCGGTGTCACCTATGTCAGCAAGCAGCAGTTGTTCGAACAGGCTGACGTGCTGTCGGTCCACCTGGTGCTCAGCGATCGCAGCCGGGGTCTGGTCGATGCCCAGGCGCTGGACTGGATGAAGCCGACCGCGCTGCTGGTCAACACGGCGCGCGGGCCGATTGTCGATGAAGCGGCGCTGATCAAGGCCTTGCAGAAACAGCGCATCGGCGGGGCGGCCCTCGACGTGTTCGATCAGGAACCGTTGCCGGCGCTGCATCCGTTTCGCACCCTCGACAACGTGCTGGCCACGCCCCATGTCGGGTATGTCAGCCGTCAGAACTATGAGCTGTTCTTTTCGCAGATGATCGAAGACATTCAGGCCTGGTCAACCGGAGAACCCGTGCGCCTGCTCAACTGAGCCTCCTCACCTTCGCGGGCAATTCCTGCCCGCGAGGCAGCACCCGCTGACCACCTGCCAACACAAGTGTCCGCACCGCAACAGTGCATTCGCACGTTTCCGGCGCCCGAAATCGTGACCGGCCGGTCACCATTTTGCATCATCGACGACGCCTGACATGCACTTCGTCGGGGCGCCCCCCCTCCCGAAGCCGCGGATTTCGTGAGCCTGCAACAGATTGTCGAACAATTCATCCGATCGCCCTGGCCCGCTCTAGGATCTGGCCTAGACTGGATTTCGCGGGGTAAAACCGGCCGGTCACAAAGTCAAAAATTCGTCGAAACTTTTGCAGATCGCGGCGGGTCATCTGATAGGCAGGGCCAAAGCGACTGGTTCAAGTCTTGCAATGGCCACCTCACCCATTCTGCTTGCACGTGTCGGGTAGCGTTTGCTTACCGATGCGTGGCGTGTTTGCGCCCGGCCACAGGACCTGGCCATGGACATCGCATGTTCAAGACAAGAATCAGATCAAAAAGACGGGAGATTCATATGATCAGTGCGGCATTGGAAATTCAGGGAGAACGGGCTCATCAGCCGATGGGTGAATCGAGCACTTTAAGCGTTCCCGGCAGCCGATCGATCAGCGTCCCGATCACCAAGACACTGACGCCGATAGCCAGTCAGAACCCCAACAAGAAAAAAGTATTGTTCGTGACCTCGGAAATCGCCGACCTGGTGAAGACCGGCGGTCTGGGAGACGTTTCTGCCGCCCTGCCCCGTGCAATGGCGCATCTGCACGACGTCCGGGTGTTGATCCCGGGTTACCCGCAAGTCATGAACAGCGAGAATCCGATCCACATCATCGGCGAACTGGGTGGCCACGCCGCGCTGCCACCCTGCAAGATCGGGCGCATGGACATGCCCGACGGTCTGGTCATTTATGTGTTGATCTGCCCTGAACTGTACGCCCGTGACGGTGGCCCGTACGGCGCCAACAATGGTCGCGACTGGCCGGACAACCATATCCGTTTCGCCCGTCTGGGTCTGGCCGCCGCCGATATCGCCGCCAACCTCGCACAAATCCACTGGTGCCCGGATCTGGTGCACGCCCACGACTGGCCGGCCGGTCTCGCGCCTGCCTACATGCACTGGCGCGGGCAACGCACGCCGACCCTGTTCACCATTCACAACCTGGCCTATCAAGGCGTCACCAGCCTGGGCTCGTGCCCGGAACTCGGGATTCCCGCCCATGCCCTGCAACAGGAAGGCATGGAGTTCTACGGCAAGATGTCGTTCCTCAAGGCCGGCATGGCTTATTCGAGCCACATCACCACGGTCAGTGCCACCTACGCGCAAGAAATCACTACCCCGGATTTCGGCTGCGGTCTCGACGGTTTTCTCGCCGCCAAGACCCAGCAAGGCTTGCTCAGCGGCATTCCCAACGGCATCGATGAGAGCTGGGACGCTGCCACCGACCCGCATCTGTTCGCGCCATTTGCCATCGGCGACTGGGAAGGCAAGGCCATCAACGCCGCCCACGTGCGCGAACTGTTCGGCCTGAACGAGTCCGAAGGTCCTCTGTTTGCAGTGGTCTCGCGACTGGTCTATCAAAAAGGCCTGGACCTGACCGAAGCGGTGTCGGAATACATCGTGCAGAACGGTGGCCAGATCGCGATCATCGGCCGTGGCGAGCCTGAAGAAGAACAGGCCATGCGTGAACTGGCGCTGCGCTTCCCCGGCCAGATCGGCGTGCGCATCGGCTTCAATGAAACCGACGCCCGACGCATGTTCGCCGGCAGCGATTTCCTGCTGATGCCATCGCGTTATGAACCGTGCGGTCTGAGCCAGATGTACGCCCAGCGTTTCGGCTCGCTGCCGGTGGCGCGCAACACCGGCGGGCTGGCCGACACCATCGAAAACGGTGTTACCGGTTTCCTGTTCAATGAATCCACCGCCGAAAGCTACCGCGAGGCCCTGAGCCGAGCGTTCAAGGTGTTTGCCTTTCCCGAACTGCTCAACGCCATGCGTTGCCGGGCGATGGCCGCCCCCTTCAACTGGTGCAAGGCAGTCGAACCTTACGCCGAACTCTACGAACGACTGGTGGCCAAGGCGCTGGGTAAAACGCACCACAAATAACCAGGGAGGTTTTCAACGATGCCGTCACGGACACCTGAAAGCTGGCCCCACGGCGCGATCATGCTGGATGCCGAGCACACCCAATTCGCGCTGTGGGCGCCGGATGCATTTTACGTCAGCGTCGAGCTGGACAACGGCCAGTCCCTGCCCATGCTGCCCCAGGGCGAGGGCTGGTTTGTCATCAAGACCCGCTGCCCTGCCGGCAGCCGCTACCGCTTCAACATCGACGGTGAACTGGAGGTCCCCGACCCGGCCTCCAGGGCGCAGGACGGTGATCTCGACCGCCACAGCGTGGTGGTCGATCCGCACCGTTATTCCTGGCGCAACACCACGTGGCAAGGGCGCCCCTGGAATGAAGCGGTCATTTATGAACTGCATGTCGGCGCGCTCGGCGGATTTGCCGAAGTCGAGCAGCATCTCTCACGCCTCGCGGAGCTCGGCATCACCGCCATTGAACTGATGCCGATCGCGCAGTTTCCCGGCGATCGCAATTGGGGCTACGACGGCGTGTTGCATTACGCGCCACAAGCCAGCTACGGCACGCCGGAACAACTCAAACATCTGATCGACAGCGCCCACGGTTATGGTCTGGCGGTGATTCTTGATGTGGTCTACAACCACTTCGGCCCCGACGGCAATTACCTGCACCGCTACGCCAAGGGTTTTTTCCGCGAAGACAAACACACGCCGTGGGGCGCAGCCATCGACTTTCGCCGTCGCGAAGTGCGGGACTTCTTCGTCGAAAACGCCTTGATGTGGCTGCTGGAATACCGTTTCGACGGCTTGCGCCTGGATGCGGTGCATGCCATCGAGAGCCCCGACTTTTTGCCGGAACTCGCACGTCGCATACGTCAGCAGATCGACCCGTCCCGGCATGTGTGGCTGACCATCGAAAACGAACTCAACCAGTCCAGCCTGCTTGAGGAAAATTACGACGCGCAGTGGAACGACGATGGCCACAACGCCCTGCATGTATTACTGACCGGTGAAACCGACGCCTACTACGCGGACTATGCACTGCAACCCACCGAACAACTGGCCCGCTGCCTGAGCCAGGGTTTTGTGTTTCAGGGTCATATCACCCGCCACGGCGAACCCCGTGGCGAGCCAAGCGAGCATCTGCCATCCACTGCTTTCGTGTTGTTCCTGCAAAATCACGACCAGATCGGCAATCGCGCCTTCGGCGAGCGCCTGCATCAATTGGCCGACCCGCGCGCGGTGGATGCTGCGACAGCGTTGGTGTTGCTGTCGCCGATGATTCCCCTGATGTTCATGGGTGATGAATACGCCGCCCAACAGCCATTTCTGTTCTTCACCAGCCACCATGGCGAACTGGCGAAACTGGTGCGCGAAGGTCGGCGTAATGAGTTCGCGGCATTCAGTGCCTTCTCGGATCCGCACAAGCGTGAACAGATTCCCGACCCCAACGCCGAGCAGACCTTTCACGCCTCACAACCGCGCCTGAAGGGTAACGGCACGCCTCGGCAACAGGCGACGCTGGCGTTGTATCGCCAGCTTCTGCAACTGCGCCATCAATACATCATTCCCAACCTGTCCGGCACTCAAGCCCTCGGCGCCCAAGTGCTGGGGCCTGGCGCCGTCAGCGCACGCTGGCGCCTGGGCGATGGCAGCGAGCTGCGAATCGACCTGAACCTCAGCGATACGCCAGTGGTCAACCTTCCACAGACCGAGTCGGTGTGGCTGTTTCGCCAGCCATCCGACGCCGGCCTGTTGGATGAGGGGCAACTGCCCCCGTATTGCGCGCTCGTCAGCCTCACGGCCGCAACCCCTTTGCCCCCCTTGGATGGAGAGCGCCTATGAGTGATGCGCAACTGGAAATTCTCGCCAGCCGAGCCGGCCTTGCCGTCGACTGGATCGACGCCAACGGACGAGCGCAAAAAGTCGCCCCGGCGGTGCTGCGCAATGTGCTGATCAGCCTCGGTCACCCGGCCGGAACGGCTCAGGAAATCGACGCCAGCCTGCTCGAACTGCAACAGGTACAGGAAAATCGCCAGTTGCCCCCGCTGCTCACTGCCGATGTCGGCGTGGGCGTGGATCTGGCCCGCTATTTCGAACCCGAGACCCCTTGCGAGATTCACCTGGAAGATGGCTCGCGCCTGAGCCTCAAGCTGGATGCCGAGTCCGTATTGCCCGGCGAGATACCGGTCGGCTATCAGCAAGTGCACATCGCCGATCAGCAATTCACCCTGGCCGTGGCACCGGAACGCTGCTTCAGCGTAGGTGATGCCGTGGACAGCCCGATCCCGCGCGCATGGGGCCTGAGCGTGCAGCTTTATGGCCTGCGCCGCCCCGGCGATGGCGGTTTCGGCGACACCCAGGCCCTGGAAGAACTGGCCCGGGTGGCCGGTGAGCGCGGCGCCGATGCCTTGGCGATCAGCCCACTGCACGCGATGTTCAGCGCCGACACCGGGCGCTACAGCCCTTACTCGCCGTCCAGTCGGCTGTTTCTCAACCCGCTGTACACCGCACCCGGCGCGATCCTCGGCGAGCGCGCGCTGCGCGATGCGATTGACGCGGCCGGGCTGACCGAGCAGTTCGAGCAACTGGAAAACCTGAAACTGATCGACTGGCCGAAAGCGGCCGACGCCAAACTGAAACTGCTGCAAGCCTTGTACGACGGCTTCATCAGCGGCGAACACCCGTTGCACGCCGACTTCTCCAGCTTTCGTGATGCCGGCGGCGAAGCGCTGGAAAACCACTGCCGCTTCGAAGCCATCCAGGAAATGCGCGCGGCCCGTGGCGAGAGCCTCGACTGGCGCCAATGGCCGGAGCACTGGCACGACCCGCGCGGCTCTGCCCTCGGCGCATTTGCCGAGGAATACGCCGAGCGCATCAGCTACTTCGCGTTCTGCCAATGGTTGATCCACCGCTGCCTGGAGCGCGCCCAGACCGCCGCCCGCAGCGCCGGCATGGGTATCGGCCTGATCGCCGACCTGGCGGTGGGTGCCGACGGTGCCGGCAGTCAGGCCTGGAGCTTTCAGGACGAGTTGCTCGCCTCGCTGACCGTCGGCGCGCCGCCGGACATCCTCAATCGCTCAGGCCAGGGCTGGGGCATTTCCGCGTTTTCCCCGGAAGGACTGGTGCGCAACGGCTTTCGTGCGTTCATCGACATGCTGCGCGCCAACTTCGCTCACGCCGGCGGGCTGCGCATCGACCATGTCATGGGCCTGCAACGGCTGTGGGTAATCCCCAACGGCGCGGTCCCGGCGGACGGCGCCTACCTGTATTACCCGGTGGATGACCTGCTGCGTCTGCTGACCCTCGAATCCCATCGTCATCAAGCGATCGTGCTTGGCGAAGACCTCGGCACCGTGCCCGATGGCCTGCGGGAAAAACTCATCGCCCGGGCCATGCTCGGCATGCGCGTGCTGTTGTTCGAGCAGGACAACACCCATTTCAAACCGATCCTCGACTGGCCGGACAACGCCCTGGCCACCACCAGCACCCACGATCTGCCGACCCTCAACGGCTGGTGGCACGGCCGCGACATCGACTGGAATGCGCGACTGGGACTGATCGACGCCAACGGCGAAATCGACTGGCGCCGTTACCGCGAACGGGAGCGTGAAGGCCTGCGCAACGCCCTGAGCCAGGACCCGCAAAACTTTCGCGAGGAATCCCACGAGGCCGATCAGGTGGTCGACGCCGCTGTGCGTTTCCTCGGCCACACCCGTGCGCCGCTGGTTCTGCTGCCGTTGGAAGATGCGCTGGGGCTCGACGAGCAGGCCAACCTGCCCGGCACCATCGACACCCACCCCAACTGGTCGCGCCGCTTGCCGGCCACCAGTGAGACGCTGCTCGACGGTGTCGACGCCGCAAGACGCCTGGAACTATTGGCGTGTGCCCGCCTTCAGGCAGCCGAGCGTGACCAATGAGTGCATTGCCCGTCCAGACCCTGCGCGCCACGGTTCGCCTGCAATTTCACCGAGGCTTCACCCTTGATCAGGCGGTGCCGCTGGTGCCGTATTTCTCTCGACTCGGCATCAGCCACATTTATGCCTCGCCGCTGCTCGCCGCGCGCGCCGGCTCCATGCATGGCTACGACGTGGTCGATCCGACCCGGGTCAATCCGGAACTCGGCGGCGAACCAGCCTTGCGTCGTCTGGTCGCCAGCCTGCGCGAGCACGGCATGGGGCTGATCCTCGACATCGTCTCCAATCACATGGCGGTCGGTGGCGGTGACAACCCGTGGTGGCTCGACTTGCTGGAATGGGGCCGACTGAGCCCCTACGGCGAGTTCTTCGACATTCAGTGGCACTCGCCCGACCCGCTGATGGAAGGCCAGTTGCTGCTGCCGTTTCTCGGCAGCGATTACGGTGTCGCATTGCAGGACGCGACTCTGCCGCTGCTGTTCAATGCCGAGAGCGGCACTTTCCATGTCGAGCATTACGAGCATCACTTCCCGATCTGCCCTACTGATTACGGCGAACTGCTCAGATCCGATGACAGCCCGAACGACGCGCTCAAGGCCCTCGCCGACCGTTTCAGCGCGCTCGGCTATCAGACCGACGCCCGCTCACTGGCCCTGCCGCTCAAGGAAGAACTCCAGCAACTGGCCAGCGACCCGCACATTCTGCAAGCCATTGAGCGCAACCTGACGCACTACGATTCGAAGACCGGAGAAGGTTTTCAGCGCCTGCACCAATTGCTGGAACGGCAAAGCTATCGCCTGGCGAGCTGGCGCACGGCGGCGGATGACATCAATTGGCGGCGCTTCTTCGACATCAACGAACTCGGCGGTTTAAGGGTCGAGCGTCCGGCAGTGTTCGAGGCCACCCACGGCAAGATCTTCCAGTTGATCGGCGAAGGCCTGATCGACGGCCTGCGCATCGACCACATTGACGGCCTCGCCGACCCGCGCGGCTACTGCCGCAAGCTGCGCCGTCGTCTTGACCATCTGGCGCCGGGCCGGCACTTGCCGATTTACGTCGAGAAGATTCTCGGTGACGGCGAAACCCTGCCCACCGACTGGTCCGTGGACGGCAGCACCGGTTATGAATTCATGAACCAGTTGTCGCTGTTGCAACACGACCCGGACGGTGAACATGTGCTCGGCGACTTGTGGCAACGCCGCACCGAGCGCCCGGCCGCGTTCATCGAAGAAGCGCAACTGGCGCGCCAGCAGATCCTCAACGGTTCGCTGGCCAGCGATTGCGAAAGCGTTGCTCAGGCCCTGCTGCAAGTGGCGCGCGACGACCTGATGACCCGCGACCTCACGCTCGGCTCGATCCGCCGTGTGTTGCAGGCGTTGATCGTGCACTTCCCGGTGTATCGCACCTACATCACCCCGATGGGTCGCTCGGCGCGCGACGAGGTGTTTTTCCAGCAGGCCATGGACGGTGCACGGCAGACATTGAGCGAAGCCGATTGGCCAGTGCTGGACTCCGTCGCCGGTTGGCTTGGTGGCCAGCCGTGGCGGCGCAAACCTCGTGGTCGCTCGCGCAAGATTCTGAAGCACGCCTGCGTGCGCTTTCAGCAGCTCACGTCCCCGGCCGCCGCCAAAGCGGTGGAAGACACCGCGCTGTATCGCTCCGCGGTGCTGCTGTCGCGCAATGACGTCGGTTACAACACCGAGCAGTTCAGCGCGCCGGTCAGTGACTTTCACGCGGTGAACCAGCAACGTCTGGCGAGCTTCCCGGACAACCTGCTGGCCACCGCCACCCACGACCACAAACGCGGCGAAGACACCCGCGCGCGACTGGCCGTACTCAGCGAACGCAGCCACTGGTACGCCGAGCAGATCGAGCTGTGGCGCGCCCTCGCCCGGCCGCTGCGCCATGACGATCAGTTGCCGTCGTCGGCGGACGAATTGATCCTCTATCAGGCGCTGCTCGGCAGCTGGCCGCTGGACTTGCATGACGACGATCAGGCCGGGTTTGCCGATTACGCCAAACGTGTCTGGCAGTGGCAGCAGAAAGCCCTGCGCGAAGCCAAGCTGCAAAGCAGCTGGAGTGCGCCGAACGAGGCTTACGAAAACGCCGCTCAAGCGTTCACCGAACAATTGCTGCTGGCTCCCGAAGGAGAACTGCTGCGCGGGGCGCTGGCCAAGACCGTCAACAGCATCGCGGCGGCCGGCGCCCTCAACGGTCTGGCGCAAACCTTGCTGCGCATGACCGTGCCGGGGGTGCCGGATCTTTATCAGGGCAACGAGTTCTGGGATTTCAGCCTGGTCGATCCGGACAATCGGCGGCCAGTCGACTATGCCGCCAGGCAGCAGGCGCTGGAGGCACCAGGGCCGGTTCAGGAACTGTTGGAGAACTGGCGCGACGGGCGAATCAAGCAAGCATTGATCGCCGAGGTGCTGCGCCTGCGCGCCGACGACACCGAGTTGTTTCGCCGTGGTTCGTACCAGGCCCTCGAGGTACTGGGCAGCCAGGCGCACAACGTGCTCGCGTTTGCCCGCGAGCATGGGGAGCGACGGATCATCGTGATCGTGCCGATCCGTTGCGCAACATTGTTGGAAAACAGTGCTGTGCCGATGGTTGATGCGCTGCGCTGGGGCGATACACGGGTGGTTTTACCGTTCGACGCCTCTGACGAAAATCTGAAGGGACTTTTTTCGAGCACCGCAGTCACAAAAAACAGGGAGCTGCAGGTCAGCGCCGCGCTGGGGGATTTCCCGGTCAATCTGCTTATCCAACACGTCTAGCAGCATGAGTTCAGTTCAGGAGCATTGCGATGAGTACCGACGATAAACGCATCCGCGAATTCGCCTATCAGATCTGGGAATCGGAAGGTAAACCCGAGGGCCAGGACGCCCGCCACTGGGAGATGGCGCGCAAACTGGCCGAAGCCGAGGCATTGGCGCCGAAAAAATCGCCGAAGGCTGCCGGCAGTAAAACCGCCGGCAAGACCACCACCAGCAAAGCTGTCGAGGGCAAGGCAACTGCCGCCAAACCCAAGGCCACGACGGCCAAGGCCAAGCCTGCCGGTGCCGCCAAAGTGATTCCCCCGGGCGAAAAAGCCGCCGAGAAAAAGCCCCGCGCGCCGCGCAAGCCGCCTGCGGTCTGACGCTCCCCGAACCATTGATTTGAATAACCGTGTGGCGGGTTCGCTCGCCACCGAGGGCTTACTCGTCCTCGAAAAACTTCTACCCCCCGATTTTTTGCAGGAGCACCTATGACCCGTCCAAAGAAAGCCGAGCCCGCCGCGCACGCCGAACCCTCGCGCATCCGTGAAGGCCTGCCCTTCCCGCTCGGCGCGACCTGGGATGGTCTGGGGGTGAACTTCGCGCTGTTTTCCGCCAACGCCACCCGCGTTGAACTGTGCATTTTCGACGATGCCGGCGAAGTCGAACTCGAGCGCATCGAGCTGCCGGAATACACCGACGAGATCTACCACGGCTATCTGCCCGATGCACATCCGGGCCTGATCTACGGCTACCGGGTCTACGGCCCGTACGACCCGGCCAACGGCCACCGCTTCAATCACAACAAGTTGCTGATCGACCCCTACGCCAAGCAGTTAGTGGGCGAGTTGAAATGGTCCGAGGCGCTGTTCGGCTACACCATCGGCCATCCGGACGCCGATCTCAGCTTCGACGAGCGCGACAGCGCGCCTTTCGTTCCCAAGTGCAAGGTCATCGACCCGGCCCACACCTGGGGCCACGACCACCGCGTCAGCGTGCCGTGGGACAAGACCATCATTTACGAGACCCATGTGCGCGGCATCAGCATGCGCCACCCTTCGGTGCCGGAAAATGTGCGTGGCACGTTTGCCGGGCTGATGGTCGACGATGTGCTTGAACACATCCGCAAACTGGGTGTGTCGACCGTCGAACTGTTGCCGATCCACGCGTTCGTCAACGACCAGCACCTGCTGCACAAAGGCATGACCAATTACTGGGGCTACAACAGCATCGCGTTCTTCGCCCCGGATCCGCGCTACCTGGCCAGCGGCAAGATTGCCGAGTTCAAGGAAATGGTCGCGCACCTGCACGACGCCAATCTCGAAGTGATTCTCGACGTGGTCTACAACCACACCGCCGAAGGCAACGAGCAAGGCCCGACCCTGTCGATGCGCGGGATCGACAACGCCTCGTACTACCGCTTGATGCCGGACGACAAGCGCTTCTACATCAACGATTCCGGCACCGGCAACACCCTCGACCTGAGCCACCCCTGCGTACTGCAAATGGTCACCGACTCGCTGCGCTACTGGGCCAGCGAAATGCATGTCGACGGCTTCCGCTTCGACCTGGCGACCATCCTCGGCCGCTATCACGACGGATTCGATGAACGCCACAGCTTCCTCGTGGCCTGCCGCCAGGACCCGGTCCTGCGCCAGGTGAAAATGATCGCCGAGCCTTGGGACTGTGGTCCCGGCGGCTATCAGGTGGGCAAGTTCCCGCCGGGCTGGGTCGAGTGGAACGACAAGTTCCGCGACACGGTGCGCGCCTTCTGGAAAGGCGACGACGGCCAGCTCGCCGACTTCGCCAGCCGCATGACCGCCTCCGGGGAAATGTTCAACCAGCGCGGTCGCCGGCCTTATTCGTCGGTGAATTTCGTCACTGCTCACGACGGTTTTACCCTCAACGACCTGGTGTCCTACAACGACAAGCACAACGAGGCCAACGACGAAAACAATCAGGACGGCAGCAACAACAACCTGTCCTGGAACCACGGCGTCGAAGGGCCCACCGACGACCCGGAAATCAATGCGCTGCGCCACCGGCAGATGCGCAATTTCTTCGCCACCCTGCTGTTGTCACAGGGCACACCGATGATCGTGGCCGGCGACGAATTTGCCCGCACCCAGGACGGCAACAACAATGCCTACTGCCAGGACAGCGAAATCGGCTGGGTCAACTGGGACCTGAGCGAGGACGGCAAGGCGCTGCTGAAATTCGTCAAACGCCTGATCAAGTTGCGCCTGGCGTATCCGATCCTGCGCCGCGGGCGTTTCCTGGTCGGCGAATACAACGAAGACATCGGCGTCAAGGACGTGACCTGGCTTGCGCCGGACGCCACCGAAATGACCACCGAGCACTGGCATGATGCGCAGAACCGCTGCATGGGCATGCTGCTCGACGGTCGTGCCCAGGAAACCGGGATTCGCCGCAAGGGTGGCGACGCCACGCTGCTGCTGGTAGCCAACGCCCATCACGACATCGTCAACTTCACCTTGCCGGAAGTGCCTGAAGGCAGTTTCTGGACGTGCATGATCGATACCAACCAGCCATCGATCCGTGGCCAGGAGCGTTTCGAGTTCGGTCATGAGTACTCGGTCACCGGGCGCTCGCTGCTGCTGTTTGAACTGCAACGCGAAGAAGAGGACTGACATGGACTTGTCCGCCTATCTCTCACGGCACGCCAGGGACTACCGCGACACGGCTGCTCTTGGTCTGTGTTTGCGGCAAATGGTCGAAGCCGGCCTCGACCGCCTGCCGTTGCCCGGCAGCGGTCGTACGCTGGAGCGCTGGCAACGGCTGTCCGAGGTCGGCGGGCATGATCTGGGGCTGTGCAAACTCTACGAAGGCCATACCGATGCCTTGGCGATCATCGAGCAACTCGGTGGCTCGCCGACGCCCGGCAGTACGTGGGGCATGTGGGCGGCCGAACCACCGCAGGCGCGGGTTCGGGTCAGCCGTTCGGGGCAACTGGTGCGGTTGAACGGGCGCAAGGCCTGGTGTTCCGGGGCGGCGGTGCTCAGTCACGCCCTGCTGACGGCATGGGATGAGGAGGATCGTCAGCAACTGGTCGCAGTGGCCCTCGATCAACCTGGCGTCACCGTCACCGATCAAGGCTGGCAAGCGGTCGGCATGGCGGCCACCGGCAGTGTCGAGGTGCTGTTTGACGAGGTCGAGGCTCAGGCGATCGGTGAGCCTGGCGACTACCTGCAACGGCCGGGATTCTGGCACGGCGGGATCGGGATTGCCGCGTGCTGGTACGGCGCCGCGAGGGAAATCGGTGAACAGCTGCGCCAGCAATGTGCCCGACGTGAAGAACCCCATTCGCTGGCCAGTCTCGGCGCCGTCGACAGCGCCTTGCACGCCGCAGCTCAAGCGCTGCGCGTCAGTGCCCTGGACATCGACAGCAATCCCCACGGCAATGCCGAGTTGCTGGCCCGCCGTGTTCGCGCCGTGGTCGAGGATGCCGCCGAACAGGTCATTCGCGAGACAGGTCGGGCGCTCGGTGCCGGGCCATTCTGCAAGGATCCGCACTTTGCCCGCCTGGCGGCCGACTTGCCGGTGTATCTGCGTCAGAGCCACGCTGAACGCGATCTGGCAGCACTGGGCCGATTGATTGCGCAGCACCCACGCGAGGGTTGGGCCCTATGAAGCGCAATCCGATCGTCGGCGAAGGAACCTCCCTCCACGAATGGCATGGCTCACGCCATCTGGCAGCAGTGGACAGTATCGACATTCTTGATCTGGTACCGCCGGGATCGCGAGCGGTGGTGATTGCGCCGCACCCCGACGATGAAGTGCTCGGTTGCGGCGGACTGTTGCAAGGGCTCGCAGCGGCGGGACGCACCCTGCAACTGATTTCGGTCACCGATGGCAGCGCCAGTCATCCGGGCTCGGATCGCTGGCCGGTGGAGCGCCTGAGCGTCGTGCGCCCGCAGGAATCCGCCGAAGCCCTGCGCCGCCTCGGACTGCCCATGCACCAGTTGCAGTGGCTGCGCGGCGGCTTCCCCGACACCCGGGTCGCCGCGCGCGAGTCGATGTTGTGTGACTACCTGACCCGCTACCTGCAAGCCGATGACGTGATCTTCACCACCTGGCGCGAAGACGGCCACAGCGACCACGAAGCCGTAGGCCGCGCCAGCGTCGAAGCGGCTCGGCGCGTGGGCGCGATTTGCCACGAACTGCCGGTCTGGACCTGGCACTGGGCAACCCCGGAAGACGCCCTCGTGCCCTGGGAGCGGGCGCGCAAGATTCTGCTCAGCCCGGAGCAAATCGCACGCAAGCGTCACGCGGTGCATGCGTTTGCCAGCCAGCTGGAGGGCGATCCCGACGCCGGCCTGCCACCGGTGCTCGCGCCCTATGTGATCGAGCGACTGCTGCAACCGTTCGAGGTGGTCTTTCTATGAGTGTCGAGGATCGCTACTTCGAAGGCCTGTTCGCGGGCAATAACGACCCCTGGGGATTCCGTCAGCGCTGGTACGAGCAGCGCAAACGCCTGGTGACCCTGGCAGCCCTGCCCCGCCCGCATTACCGGACGATCTTCGAACCCGGTTGCGCCAACGGCGAACTGAGCGCCGCGCTGGCCGAACGCTGTGATCGGCTGTTGTGCTGCGACACCAGCGCCGCCGCGGTCAATCTGGCGCGCACCCGGCTGAGCCTGTTCGACCACGCCGAAGTCCGTCAATGTCGGTTGCCTGGCGATTGGCCGGCGGAAAAATACGACCTGATCGTATTCAGCGAAATCGGCTACTACCTTGACCGGGAGGATCTGACGGAGGTCATCCGTTGCATCAGCGATTCGTTGGCGGCGGACGGTCAATTACTGGCCTGTCACTGGCGCCCGCCCATCGAAGGCTGCCCGCTCAATGCACGACAGGTTCACGACCTGATTCACGAACAGTTGCACCTGCCGCGACTGGTCCTGCATCAGGAAGCGGATTTTCTGCTGGAAGTCTGGAGTCGCGAACCGCGTTCGGTGGCCGCACTGGAGGGCTTGCGATGATTGGCATCCTGATCCCGGCACACAACGAAGAAGACTGGCTCGATGACTGCCTGCACGCCGCCTTGCGCGCCGCCGGGCATCCGATGCTGGCCGGTGAACCGGTGGAGGTCCTGGTGGTGCTCGACAGTTGCACCGACCGCTCGGCGCTCATCGTCAGCCAGTACCCCGTGCGGGCGCTGAGCATCGAGGCGCGCAACGTCGGCCAGGCGCGGGCCATCGGCGCTCAACAATTGCTTGAGCGCGGCGCGCGCTGGATCTCCTGCTCGGATGCCGACAGCCGCGTCGCCGAGGACTGGCTGGTGCAGCAACTGGGGCTGGGCACCGATGCCGTATGCGGCACGGTGACGGTCGAGCAGTGGCATGACACGTTCGATGAAGCGGCGCAGATTCGCTATCACGGTCATTACCAGGCCTGCGAAGAACACCGACACATCCATGGCGCCAACCTGGGCGTCAGTGCGCAAGCCTACGTGCGCGCCGGCGGCTTCGAACCGTTGTCCTGTGACGAAGATGTGCAGCTGGTGCGCCAACTGGAGCGTTCAGGGGCCAGCATCGCCTGGAGCCATCGCCCGCAAGTCATCACCAGCGCCCGTCTGGATAGTCGTGCACGGGGTGGTTTTGGCGACTATCTGCGACAGTTGGCACAGACTGAATAAAAAAAAGCGGATCAGATTGATCTGTGACGCGACGAACCGCCCGTCTTGAGCAATACTCTGCTGCGCAGCAATCCAGGGTTCGGAGCGCTGCCGGGCTATCCACCAGCCTTCACGGGTCGTACACGCATCGCATGGCGCGCACGACTGAGGGCGAGACACAACAAGGACGTATCACTCATGAAACCGTTATCCCTCAGCGAAAACGGCCTGCCGGCGCAGATCTGGAACAGCGCCCCGCAGCTCGACAATATTCCCGTCATCAACACTCACACATTAGTGCCACCCGGCGCCCGCGCCGTGGTCATTGCCCCGCACCCCGGCGATGAAGTGGTGACCTGCGGCGGCCTGCTGCAACTGCTTTCCAGCCTAGGGCATCCCTTGCAACTGCTGTCGATCACCGATGGCAGCGCCAGTCATCCGGGCTCACGACAGTGGTCGGAGAAACGCCTGAGTGTGTTCCGCCCCCAGGAAAGCGTCGAAGCCTTGCGCCGTCTCGGTTTGCCGATGCACAGCCTGAAATGGGTGCGCGGCGGGTTCACTGACAACGCCCTGCTCGATCAGGAACATCAGATGACCGATTTCATCGCCCGCTACCTGCGCCCCGGTGATGTGGTTTTCAGCACCTGGCGCGAAGATGGCACCGCCGATCATGAAGTGGTCGGCCGGGCCAGTGCCAAGGCTGCGCAACTGGCCGGCGCGACCTATCATGATGTGCCGGTCTGGGCCTGGCACTGGCCGGAACGGGACCAGGCGCAGATCCCGTGGCATCGCGCGCGCAAGCTGCGGCTCGACACCTGGACGGTCGCGCGCAAGAGCCACGCCACCCATGCCTACGCCAGCCAGCTCAACGGCGAACCGGCGATCGGTATTGCGCCCCTTCTGCCCAAGTCGATTCTGGAACGCATGCGCCTGCCTTACGAGATCGTCCTGGTCGATTGACGGCGGACGCGGGCAGCCACTCAAAGTGAACTGCCCGCGTCAGGATCAGTCGCATGAACAGGCCGTCATGATTCAGAGGAGTGAACGTGTCCAGCAATCCCAAGCGTCATGCCGTCGACGCACAGACCTCCACGCCGTCCGACATCCATCGCCTGCGGGTGCTCACGGTCAACACGCACAAGGGTTTCACCGCGCTCAATCGACGTTTCATCCTTCCGGAGCTGCGTGAAGCGGTGCGCAGCACCTCGGCCGATCTGGTGTTTCTGCAGGAAGTGGTGGGGGAACACGAGCGCCATTCCAGTCGCTACCACGAATGGCCGCAAACCTCGCAGTACGAATTCCTCGCCGACAGCATGTGGAGCGATTTTGCCTACGGCCGCAATGCGGTGTATCCCGATGGCCATCACGGCAACGCCCTGCTCTCGAAATACCCGATCCGCGAGTACCGCAACCTCGATGTTTCGATCACCGGTCCCGAACGGCGCGGGCTGTTGCACTGCGTCCTGGATGTGCCGGGTCATGCCGAAGTACATGCCATCTGCGTGCACCTGAGCCTGCTCGAAAGCCATCGGCAATTGCAGTTGCAGCTGCTCTGCCAGTTGCTCGAATCCCTGCCCGAGGATGCCCCGGTGATCATTGCCGGCGACTTCAATGACTGGCAGTTGCAGGGCAATGTCGCCCTCGCCCGTCGCGACTACTTGCACGAAGCCTTCGAACGCCATCACGGCCGCCCGGCCAAGACTTACCCCGCGCGTTTCCCGTTACTGCGACTGGACCGGGTCTACCTGCGCAATGCCAGCAGCCACGACCCGCGGATCCTCGGCAGCAAACCGTGGACACATCTGTCGGATCATTTGCCGCTGGCTGTCGAAGTGCATTTATAGCGCAATACTGACAGCCGTCCTCACCCGTACAGCGATGCGAAACCGGTTGCCGATCCCGGTCTGGCAGACCGACTGTCGGTTACAAAACGTCTCTGCCTCGCGGCTTGCGCAGCGATTAGGCCTACAAACAAGAACTTAGATAAATGCGCAAAAACAGAAGCTTGCATCATCCGATTTGACTCGACCGCTCATCGTTCAATTTCTTGACGCAACGACTCATGTCTTCTTAGCTCTACCTTACTACCCCCGGAAATACTACTCGGGGCGAGCCTCAGGTCACTCGTCAAAACGGGCGGCCTCGGGCTCGCCACGCTCCATTCGGTCGCCCCTCGTTCGGGGTAGGAGAGACGCCAAGGCGAGATACTGCATGCGCTAGCAAGGTAGACCTCCATGAAAACCTCACTCACCTCACAAGAGATCAAAGTTACCTTTTGCACCGTTTCAAGTTCTATCTTGCTGTGCTCGTCCATGGAGGCGCAGGCGGGTCCTGCGGAGGACGAGACCACGTCCTGGTATCGCCAGGACATTCCGGTCATGACTCTTCCCGCCACGGTCGTGACGCCGGGGCCGCAACGTCTGGGCCCGCAGCCGGACCTGCGAGGCGCGAAGCTGATCACCGAAGACCTCGCCCCTTCCGCCTGGGAGCAGCTCTACGGAGAGACCTCCCGCCAGGCGCAAACCGATGCACTCAGCCAAGGCTTCGTCATGCCCGGCACTGGCGACTTCAAAGGCCCCGCCGTGCTGACCCTGAAAAGCAGCAGCGGCCACACCCAGCAGGTCGGCCTGATCGGCGGGGTCACTCAGATCAAGGCCAATGGCAGCGGACTGATCACCAGCCGCGCCCTCGCCGATCCGAACACCGACACCCTCAACCTGCAAGGTCAGAGCCTGGGCGCCTACTACAGCTTGAGTGGCCCACAGGGCTGGCACGTTGACTTGTCGGCCAGTGGCGGTCGGGTCAGCGGTTTCAGTCGTAACGAGCAAGGTGCACGCCTGGCCACTGAGGGCAACGCAATGACGCTGTCGGTGGAAGGTGGCTTCCCGATCGGTCTGGGTGAAAACTGGGTGGTTGAACCGCAAGCGCAATTGATCAACCAGCGCATCACTCTGGATACGCCGTACGCAGGCTCGGGCAACGCCTCTTCCAGTGACATTACATCGTGGAGCGGCCGGGTCGGTGCGCGCTTGAAAGGCAGCTACGATCTGAACGGGTTGCCCGTTGAGCCCTACGTGCGCACGAACCTGTGGCACACGGTGTACACCGGCGATACGGTGACGCTGGATCAGGTGGACAAGATCAGCAGCAGCCGCAAGTCCTCGACGGTGGAAGTCGGACTGGGACTGGTGGCCAGAATGACGCCGACAGTGAGCCTGTATGTCAGTGCCGACTACAGCAGTGATGTGGACGACAACGACCTGAACGGGTTGATTGGCAGCCTGGGGGTCCGGATGCGCTGGTGACTTCTTCTGCATGATCGTTCCCACGCTCTGCGTGGGAACGATCTCGCGTGGGTCAGCCCTCGGGCTTGAGGATCAAAACTGCCAATGGCGGCAAATTCAGTTCCAGCGACAGCGCCTGCCCATGGCTCGCGACCTCTTCGGTGAACGCCCCGCCCCCGTTGCCGTAGTTGGAACCGGCGTAGGTGTCGGCGTCACTGTTGAGCAACTCCTTCCAGCGACCGGCAAACGGTACACCGACGCGATACGACTGGCGTGGCACCGGGGTGAAGTTGGCCACCACCAGCACTGGCGTGCCGTCCTTGCTCCAGCGCAGCCATGCGTAAACGCTGTTGATCGCATCGTCACCGATCAACCACTGGAAGCCTTGCGGCGCATCGTCCTGCTCATGCAGCGCCGGCTCTTCGCGGTACAACCGATTGAGGTCGCTGACCAGTTTCTGTACGCCTTTGTGTTCCGAATATTGCAGCAGATACCAGTCCAGCTGCTGGTCATGGTTCCACTCGCGCCACTGGCCGAACTCGCAGCCCATGAACAGCAGCTTCTTGCCCGGATGGGTCCACATGAAACTCAGGTACGCGCGCAGATTGGCGAACTTCTGCCAGCGATCGCCGGGCATTTTGTCGATCAGCGAATGCTTGCCGTGCACCACTTCGTCGTGGGAAATCGGCAGGATGAACCGCTCGGACCAGGCGTAGACCAGACCAAAACTCAACTCATTGTGGTGATGGGCGCGGTACACCGGATCCTGCTGAATGTAGTGCAGCGAGTCGTGCATCCAGCCCATGTTCCATTTGTAGGCAAAACCGAGACCGCCCTGTTGGGTGCTCTGGCTGACGCCCGGCCACGCCGTGGACTCTTCGGCGATCACCAGCGCGCCCGGCGCTTCCAATGCCACCACGTCGTTCAAGTGCCGCAGGAAATCGATGGCTTCCAGGTTCTCGCGACCGCCATGACGGTTCGGCACCCACTCACCGGCCTTGCGCGAATAATCACGATAGAGCATCGACGCCACAGCATCGACCCGCAGCCCGTCGATATGGAAATGCTTGAGCCAGTGCAACGCCGACGCCAGCATGTAGCCGTGCACTTCGGTGCGGCCAAGGTTGTAGATCAGCGTGTCCCAATCCTGGTGGAAGCCTTCCAGTGGATTACCGTATTCGTAGAGCGCGGTGCCGTCGAATTGCGCAAGGCCATGGGTATCGGTCGGGAAATGCGCCGGCACCCAGTCGAGAATCACACCGATGCCGGCCTGGTGGCAGGCATTGACGAACTCGCCGAACTGCTCGGGCGTGCCGTATCGCGCACTCGGAGCGAACTGCGACAGCAACTGATAGCCCCATGAGCCGCCAAACGGGTGCTCCATGATCGGCATCAGTTCGATATGTGTGAAGCCCAGTTCCTTCACATAGGGAATCAGCCGCTCGGCCAGCTCCGGCCAGGTGTACTGGCGCGCCACTTCGCCCAGATCGTCGAGTTCGCATTGCCAGGAACCGGCGTGCAACTCATAGATCGACAGCGGCGCATTGTGCTGCTGATGTTCGCGGCGGCCGCTCATCCAGTCGTGATCCTGCCAGTCGATCTGCAACGGTGCGGCGACTTTTGACGCAGTGTCCGGCGGCAGACTGGTGGCCAGTGCCATCGGGTCGGCCTTCAGCGGCAGAATGCCGTGGGCGCCGAGGATTTCGTACTTGTACAGTTCCCCTGCTTGCAGGCGCGGAATGAACAATTCCCACACGCCAGACGGATGCCGCAGGCGCATCGGATGCCGCCGCCCGTCCCAGACGTTGAAATCGCCGACCACCGACACCCGTCGGGCATTCGGTGCCCACACCGCGAAACGCACGCCATCAACGCCATCGACGGTTTTCAACTGCGCACCGAGGCAACTGCTGAGGTCGCGGTGATTGCCTTCGGCAAACAGGTACAGGTCCATTTCACCGAGCAACTGACCAAAGCTGTAAGGATCTTCCGCGACCTGCTCGCCACCGGCCCAGCGAGTACGCAACAGGTATGGCCGCGCGTGCTCGAAATGGCCGACAAACAGCCCCGGCGTTTCGGTGGCGTCCAACGGGCCGAGCTCTTCGCCACTGTTCTTGTCCAGCACCGAAACACTCAACGCACCAGGCAGATACGCCCGGATAAATTGCCCGCCGGCACCATCGCCGTGGGGGCCGAGAATGGAAAACGGGTCGTGATGTTCTGCACGCACCAAGGCATCAATGTCTTTTGCAGTGGGCAGCAATCTTTCTTTAGCGCGACCCTGTTCCTTGTTCGAGAAACTCATGACTACTCTCCACCAAGATCGGAAAAGGGTTTTAGCCCCGTCAATAACCCGTACAGACCGTGCAGCGGCACGGGCAGCCAGGTGGGGCGATTTTCGGCTTCATAGGCCACTTCGTAGGCCGCTTTCTCCAGACCGAACAACGCCAGCGCGGCGTCGGCACCTTCAGGATCCTGCCAGGCATGATCAAGACTAGCTGCCGCTTGGCGATATGCCTGGAGAAACGCGTCCCGTGCTTCACGCAAGTACCGCTCCGTGACCCGGCGACGCGCGGCTTCAGTCTCGGGACTGTTGTCGACGTTGTGCACGTTCAGGGCCATGGCCGCGGCATAGTCGAAGGAACGCAGCACCCCGCTGACATCCTTGTACGGGCTGTGCTTGCCTCGGCGCTCGCTCAATGGCCGCGCCGGTTCACCTTCAAAGTCGATCAAGTAAGCATCACCCTTGATCACCAGCACCTGTCCCAAATGCAGATCGCCGTGGACACGAATCCGCAAGCCGCCAGCCGATCGCTTTGCCAGTTCCTGCACATGGGCCAGGATGGTTTTCTTGTGCTCGAGCAGCCGAGCCACAAGCTTCTGATCCGCCGCATCGAGTTCGCCCTGATGCTGTTTGAGCAGCTTCAACGCATGCTCGACCTGCGCCGCAACATCCTTACCCGTCGCCTGCGCATCCTTGGCCGAACTGACTTGCGGCGCGAAGTCCCGGTTGTCGCTCGGCGCTGCCAGCACCTGATGCATTTCCCCCAGACGCTGGCCGAGCATCCCGGCGAAATCCTTCAGCTCACCCAAGGCGTTGTAGTGCTGCGCCTGCTCGGACACGGCGTCGGCCAGCTCGTCGCGCAGCGCCCGTTCGAGGTTGTTCTGCGTCCATTCCCAGGCATCGCCCTGATTGCTCAGATAACCCTGCGCAATCATCAGCAGGTTGTCCTCGCCATCGGTGCCACGGCGAATCACTGAGCCCAGCAGCGGAGAAATATTGGCAAATCCGGCAGCGGTCAGGTAAGCGCTCATCTCCAGTTCCGGGTGTACGCCGGACGCGACTTTTCGGATCAGCTTAAGTACCAGACTGTTGCCGATCACCACCGAACTGTTGGATTGCTCGGCAGACAGGTAGCGCACTTCGGACTCCGCGCCCAGGCCGAGTGTTTCCAGATGCGGCGTTGCCTCGAAACGGATCTCGCCGTCACTGGATTCGAGCACCGTGCCGCCCTGCATGCCTTGCAGCACCGCGCGAACAAACGCTTCAAGGCTGAAAGCATCGGTGATCAACCCGACCTGGCGCACCCGGCGCACTCGGGCCAGGGCCAGTTGTTGCGGCAACGCCGGCCCGACCTGATCTTCGGCAATGAAGCCGAACGGCAATTGATAACGACTGGTCTGCCCGCCGCTCTGCACTTCGATTTCGCTGAACAGCACCGGATGCTGTGCATCGCCGAAGCGCACGCCGTAGGCCAGCTTCACGTGTTCGATGGCAGTGTCCTTGCCGGCGAACCAGCGGCGGTTCTGCAGCCAGCTCGGCAGAATCGCCTGCTCGAGGGTGGCCCGGGACGGCGCTTCGAGCAGCTCTTCCATGCGTTTTTTCAGTACCAGCGTGGTGAAGTCCGGCAGGCTCTGCGCCGGTTCGACGTGCCAGCTCGGCATCTGGTTTTCCGCCGCCAGGCCGAACCAGTAAAAACCGTAAGGCGGCAGGGTCAGCAGGAAACTCAACTGGCCGATGGGCGGGAACGCATTCCCGCCGAGCATCTCCACCGGCACCATGCCAACGTAGGCCGACAGGTCGAGCTCCACAGCCTGAGCACTGCGCGACACGTTAGCCACGCACAGAATGATTTCGTGCTTGCCGTCCGGCCCGGTGTATTCACGGGTGTAGGCCAGCACCCGGCGGTTGGCCGGCGAAAGCATTTTCAGCGTGCCGCGCCCGAATGCCTTGGATTGCTTGCGCACCGCCAGCAGGCGGCGAGTCCAGTTCAGCAGCGAATGCGGGTCACCGGCCTGGGTTTCGACGTTGACCGATTGATAACCGTATTGCGGGTCCATGATCGGCGGCAGTACCAGACTGGCCGGATCGGCGCGGGAGAAACCGCCGTTGCGGTCGATCGACCATTGCATCGGCGTGCGTACACCGTCGCGGTCGCCGAGGTAGATGTTGTCGCCCATGCCGATTTCATCGCCGTAATACAGGGTCGGCGTGCCGGGCATCGACAACAGCAGACTGTTCAGCAGCTCGATGCGGCGGCGGTCACGCTCCATCAACGGCGCCAGACGGCGGCGGATGCCAAGGTTGATCCGCGCACGACGGTCAGCGGCGTAGTAGTTCCACAGGTAGTCGCGCTCCTTGTCGGTCACCATCTCCAGCGTCAGCTCATCGTGGTTGCGCAGGAAAATCGCCCATTGGCAGTTGGCCGGGATTTCCGGGGTCTGACGCAGGATGTCGGTGATCGGGAAGCGATCTTCCTGGGCCAGCGCCATGTACATGCGCGGCATCAACGGGAAGTGGAACGCCATGTGACACTCGTCACCATTCACGCCCTCGGCGTCGGTGTCACCGAAGTACAGCTGGGTGTCTTCCGGCCATTGATTGGCTTCGGCCAGCAGCATGCGATCGGGGTAGTTGGCGTCGATCTCGGCACGGATCTGCTTGAGGACGTCGTGGGTTTCCGGGAGGTTTTCGTTGTTGGTGCCGTCGCGTTCGATCAGGTACGGAATCGCATCCAGGCGCAGGCCGTCGATGCCCATGTCCAGCCAGTAGCGCATCACCGACAGCACGGCTTTCATGACTTGCGGGTTATCGAAGTTGAGATCCGGCTGGTGCGAATAGAAGCGGTGCCAGAAGTACTGACCGGCCACCGGATCCCAGGTCCAGTTGGACTTTTCGGTGTCGAGAAAAATGATCCGGGTGCCGTCGTATTTCTGGTCGTCATCCGACCACACATAGAAGTCCCGCGCGGCCGAACCGGGCTTGGCCTTGCGCGCGCGCTGGAACCACGGGTGCTGATCGGACGTGTGGTTGATGACCAGCTCGGTGATCACCCGCAACCCGCGTTTATGCGCCTCGGCAATGAAACGCTTGGCGTCGGCCATCGTTCCGTAATCGCTGTGGACGCCCCGGTATTCGGCGATGTCGTAACCGTCGTCGCGGCGTGGCGAGGGGTAGAACGGCAACAGCCAGATGGTGTTGACGCCAAGATCGGCAATGTAATCGAGTTTGGCGATCAGGCCGGGAAAGTCGCCGATTCCGTCGTTATTCGAATCGAAAAAGGATTTGACGTGAACTTGATAGATGACCGCGTCCTTGTACCAGAGCGGGTCCTTGATGAAGGTGGCTGCCTTGGGTTTCTTCGCCATGTGAAACTCCTGTTGAATTCAATAAGGGCGTCCTGCGCAGATCGCTGATCGTTCCCACGCTCTGCGTGGGAACGCATACCGGGACGCTCCGCGTCCCAAAGCGGACGCAGAGCGTCCATGGCGGCATTCCCACGCGGACGGTTCGACGCCTCGACGTGGGAACGATCAGGAACCGATCAAGTCGATCAGGAAGAAGTGATCCGCCAGATTCCGAACGGCTGATACGCCGGGTCGATCCGCATGAACTGGTACTTGCCGTGCCAGTCCCAGCGATGGCCGTTCATCAGGTCTTCGCCGTGGGTGGTGGCATCGTCCGGCAAGCCCATTTCCCACAGCGGCAGCTCGAAATTCGCCTCTTGCACGTTAAGCGGATCGAGGCTGACGGCGACCAGAATGAAGTTGCTGCCGTCTGCGCTGCGCTTGCCGAAATAAAGAATGTTGTCATTCCAGGCGTTGTAGATCTTCAGGCCCAGATGACTGTGCAGCGCCGGATTCTGCCGGCGGATGCGGTTGAGCTGGGCGATCTCGGCAATGATGTTGCCGGGCTGGTTGAAGTCGCGGACGCGGATCTCGTACTTCTCGGAATCGAGGTATTCCTCCTTGCCCGGCACCGGCGCCGACTCGCACAGTTCGAACCCCGAATACATGCCCCACAGGCCCGAGCCCATGGTCGCCAGCGCCGCGCGGATGAGAAATCCGGGACGTCCCGATTCATGCAGGAACGCCGGGTTGATGTCTGGGGTGTTAACGAAGAAATTCGGCCGGTAGCACTCGCGCCACGGCGATTCATTGAGCTCGCTGAAATAGGTCGCCAGTTCGGTCTTGGTGTTGCGCCAGGTGAAATAGGTGTAGCTCTGGGTGTAACCGACCTTGCCCAGCCGCGCCATCATCGCCGGGGTGGTGAAGGCTTCGGCGAGGAAAATCACTTCCGGGTACAGGGTGCGTACATCGGCGATCAACCATTGCCAGAACGGCAGCGGTTTGGTGTGCGGGTTATCGACGCGAAAGATCTTCACGCCCTCCTGCACCCAGCCGACCACAATGTCGCGCAACTCGACCCACAGGCTCGGAATTGCTTCCGGCGCATAGAAGTCGACGTTGACGATGTCCTGGTATTTCTTCGGCGGGTTCTCTGCGTATTTGATCGTGCCGTCCGGCCGCCAGTTGAACCAGCCCGGATGCTCCTTGAGCCACGGGTGATCCTGGGAGCACTGGATGGCGAAGTCGAGGGCGATTTCCAGACCGTGGTCTGCGGCAGCAGCTACCAGCCGACGGAAGTCCTCACGGGTGCCGAGCTGCGAGTGAATCGCCTCGTGGCCGCCCTCCTCGCTGCCGATCGCATACGGGCTGCCGGGATCGTCCGGGCCGGCGGTCAGGGAATTGTTGCGGCCCTTGCGATGGCTGCGGCCAATCGGGTGGATCGGCGTGAAGTACAACACGTCAAAACCCATGTCCTGAATCATCGGCAGGCGCGCGTGCACATCATTGAAGGTGCCGTGGCGGGCGGGATCGTCGGTGATCGAGCGGGGAAACAGTTCGTACCAACTGGCGAATTCCGCCAGTTCGCGCTCGACGTCCACCGGGAATTCCGCACTGATGCTCAGGTAGGCGCGGTGATCGGCCTCGGCCATCAGTTGCGCACTGCGCGAGTGCAGGAACAACGCAACCTGCTCGGTTTCGAGCAGGCCGGACAATTCGTGGTGCAAGGCTGCCAGTTGTTCGCTCAGCTGACCTTCGCTGCGCTCGGCAGCTTGCTGCACCATGGTGCGTCCTTCTTGCAGCTCGAGGCTGACCGGAACCGCGGCGGAGTGTTTCTTCTCAAGTTCGTATTGAAAACTGGCGAACTGGTCGATCCAGGCTTCGATCAGAAACAGATATCGGCCCACGCGCTGTGGCTGGAAAACGCCTTTCCAGCCGTTATTGCCCTGATCGGACATGACCTCGGTTTGCCAGGTTTCATCGCCCTCTTCGCGCCAGCGGATGCGCACCGCCAGTTTGTCGTGACCGTCAGCGAACACCTTGCTGGTGACCACGATCTCCCGGCCTGCGATTGCCTTGACGGCAAACTGTCCGCCGTCGAGGGTCGGCGCGGTGTTTTCTATGACGATGCGCGGCAGCAGCAGGGCCTGCGACAGCGGTATATGCGGGTTGTAGCTCTGTTCCGAGGGTTTTTCAGCAGTCATTGAGCATCTCTCCTTAACGCCCCAAGGACGCTCGTTTGCCTGTTTGGCGGTCACGGCCGGGCCTGCGCCCGATGATGAACTCTCTCAGGTTCCGAGCGACTGACGCCGGGAAAAGTTCACAGGGATTTGCCCCGCCACAAAATCGGATCGATTTCGCAGTGAAGTGGTCAATCCACTTAAGCACTTCCCACGCCAAGTGCCACACGGAGGTTCACCCGATGACTATCCCGATTCCAGCCGAAACACCCGATCCGAACATCGACAAACCGACCCTGCCCGAGACCGAGCCGCAACCGATTCCCGAACAGGAACCGCCTGGCTCCACGCCCCCGCCCAAGGAAGAACCGCCGACGACCATGCCGCCGGTAATCGTCTGATCAGCGCGGGTCGTTGTGGTCTTTCTCGATGCGGTCTTTTTCGATGTGATCCTTTTCGAAGACTCTGACGATCCGTGGCATGACACTGAAGATCCCCAAAGCGAGCAACGTACTGAGCAGCGCCGTCGCCTCGCGGCCCAACCCGGCCGCGACGCCGATGGCGGCGGTCATCCACAGGCCGGCGGCGGTGGTCAGGCCCTTGACGTGGCCTTCGTCACCTTCGTGGTTCTTGAGGATGGTGCCGGCGCCGAGAAAGCCGATCCCGGCAATAACACCTTGTACCACCCGGCTCATGGCGTCGGCCTGGGACCCGGACAATTGCGGCACCAGTACAAACAGCGCCGCGCCGAGTGCCACCAGCATGTGCGTTCGCACCCCGGCGGCCTTGCCCTTGTGTTCACGTTCAAAGCCGAGAATCCCGCCCAATATCGCCGCCATCAGCAGGCGCACGGTGATCCGGGTCAGCTGCGAGGCGTCGCCGATGTCGGCGAATTCCGCTTGCAGGGTTTCCCACACTTCATGCCACCAGGCGTTCATCGTCCAGTCCTTGTAATGAATTGATAAAGGATGGACAGCGCCGACCATTAATCGGTTGCGTAGAACGATCGGCGCAGCGCAAGCCCTAAAGGTTCAGATCCCCTGTGAAAAAGGACTACCCCATGCCCCTTCGTATAGATGAAAGCAATCCGGACTCGAAAGTCTGTTTTTTCACCGTGGAAAATGGTGAGGAAATCCGGATCTGCGACACGCTGGAAGTCAGAACAGATAGCGAAAAAGCCATGTCGTTCGTCGAAGTGGAAGGACGGCGCATCTACGTTACCGAAGCCGAAGCGGATGCATTGACCGTCGCAGGCGCCCGGGATGGACGCAGACACCTGAAGGCCGACGACAGTGATTCGGTGATTTGACTGACCCCGGTCAAGAACCGGCTCAGGCGTCTGGGATAGGCATCTGCGCCTTGGCCTGCGGGCTGCTTCAAGTTGTCGCAGGCGTGGGTGCAAATGCCATCTGATACGCTTTTTATTGAAATACCTGAGTCTGTTATGCAAACAGATCGACGCTCATAGTTCATCGGCCTGATGGAGGCTGATGAGCGAACGACCATGAGCGAACGAATCCCCGTCCGAACCGTAGAAGCATCTCCCCGGATAAAAAAAGTACCGGCGCGCCCAATGAAGGCGAAACACGCCACCAGCGACAACCAGATCTTCACCCGCAGCTTCACCGGCCTGTTCCGCACCTTGCGCATGAGCGGTGCGGGGTTTCTGTTCCTGCTGTTTTTCGGCACGGTGTGGCTGAACTGGGGCGGTCGTCAGGCGGTGCTCTGGGACCTTTCCGAAAGCAAATTCCACATCTTTGGCGCGACGTTCTGGCCGCAGGATTTCATTCTGCTGTCGGCGCTGCTGATCATCGCCGCGTTCGGCCTGTTCGCCATTACTGTGTTCGCCGGCCGGGTCTGGTGTGGGTACACCTGCCCGCAGAGTTCGTGGACGTGGATCTTCATGTGGTGCGAGAAGATCACCGAGGGCGAGCGCAACCAGCGCATCAAGCTGCAAGCGGCACCGTGGAGCCTGAACAAACTCGCACGGCGTGCGGCCAAGCACACGCTGTGGCTGGCGATCAGCGTGCTGACCGGTCTGACCTTCGTCGGCTATTTCACCCCGATCCGGCCGCTGGCCGAAGAACTGCTGACCTTGCAGGTCGGTGGCGTCAGTCTGTTCTGGGTGCTGTTTTTCACCGCCGCCACCTACATCAATGCCGGTTGGCTGCGCGAAGCGGTGTGCATGCACATGTGCCCTTATGCGCGGTTCCAGAGCGTGATGTTCGACAAGGACACCCTGACCATTTCCTACGACGCCGCCCGTGGCGAAAACCGTGGCCCGCGCAAACGCGAGGTGAAACCGGCCGAAGCCGGCCTCGGCGATTGCATCGACTGCCAGTTGTGCGTGCAGGTCTGCCCGACCGGCATCGACATCCGCGACGGCCTGCAAATGGAATGCATCGGCTGCGCGGCGTGCATCGACGCCTGCGACTCGATCATGGACAAGATGAATTACCCCCGCGGCCTGATCCGCTACACCTCCGAGCGTGAATTGCAGGGTGGCAAGACGCACTTGCTGCGCCCGAGATTGATCGGCTACGTCGCGGTACTGGTGGTGATGATCGGCGCCCTCGCTCTGGCGTTGGTCGAACGGCCAATGGTGTCGCTGGACGTGACCAAGGACCGTGGTCTGTTCCGTGAAAACGGTCTGGGCCAGATCGAAAACATCTACACCCTCAAGGTCATCAACAAGACCCAGCAACGCCAGGACTACAACCTGAGCCTGGTGGACGGCGACGGCTTCCAGTTGCAAGGCAAGACCGAGCTGAGCCTGGCGCCGGGCGAGATCGTCGATGTGCCGGTGTCGGTGGCAATGACCACGGAACGTGCGGCCAGCAGCTCGCAGACCTTGAGTTTCAAGATTGCCGACAGTGATGAGCCAGAGATTTATAGCGTGGCGAAGAGCCGGTTTGTTGCGCCGATGAATCGGTGAGCCGTTAGAATCTCCCCCCTCACCCCAGCCCTCTCCCGGAGGGAGAGGGAGCCGACCGAGGTATCTGGCGCTACACGTCGACCTGAAATACCGCGTCGATTATGGATTCACTGCAGCATGTTCATGTCGGCGCAACTCTTAAGCATCCCACGATCAGTCCCCTCTCCCTCCGGGAGAGGGCTAGGGTGAGGGCTGATGCCACTGACCCACCACAAAAACACCAAACACCACGTACCAAGGCCCCCGATGAAACGCTACGAAAAATTCGCCGACGACATCGCTGAACTGATCCGCTCCGGCGTCCTCGGCCCCGGTCAACGGGTGCCGTCGGTGCGCTACGCAAGCCAGACTTACGGCGTCAGCCCGTCCACGGTGTTCCAGGCCTACTACCTGCTGGAACGTCGCGGCCTGATCCGCGCCCGGCCGCGCTCCGGCTACTTTGTCAACACGCACGCCCCGAGCCCGTTCTCGGAGCCGGTGATCAGCAGCCAGGTCAACGAGTCCACCAAGGTCGACGTCAGCGAACTGGTGTTCTCGGTGCTCGAGTCGATCAAAGACCCAAGCACCGTGCCATTCGGCTCGGCATTCCCCAGCCCGACCCTGTTTCCGCTGCAACGCCTGTCCCGCTCGCTGGCCAGCGCCGCACGGGAAATGGACCCGCGCATGGTGGTCACCGACATGTCGCCGGGCAACCCGCAACTGCGTCGGCAGATCGCCCTGCGCTACATGGTCGGCGGCCTGATGCTGCCGATGGAAGAACTGCTGATCACCAACGGCGCCCTCGAAGCGCTCAACCTGTGCCTGCAAGCGGTGACCGAACCCGGCGATCTGGTGGCCATCGAAGCCCCGGCGTTCTACGCCAGCCTGCAAGTGCTGGAACGGCTGAAACTCAAAGCCGTGGAAATCCCTGTTCACCCGCGCGACGGCATCGACCTCGGCGTGCTCGCACAGACGCTTGAGCGGCATCCGATCAAGGCTTGTTGGTGCATGACCAGTTTCCAGAACCCGATGGGCGCGACCATGCCCGAGGCCAAGAAACAGGAACTGGTGGAACTGCTGAAACAGCATCAGGTGCCATTGATCGAAGACGACGTCTACGCCGAACTCTATTACGGCCAGCAGGCGCCGAAACCGGCCAAGGCCTTCGACACCGAAGGGCTGGTGATGCATTGCGGCTCGTTCGCCAAGAGTCTGGCCCCCGGCTATCGCATCGGCTGGGTCGCCGCCGGCCGCTACGCGCAAAAGATCGAACGACTGAAACTGATGACCTCACTCTGTGCCTCGATGCCGGCCCAAGCGGCCATCGCCGACTATCTGCAACACGGTGGCTACGACCGCCACCTGCGCAAACTGCGCTACGCCCTCGAAGAACAGCAAAGCGCGATGCTCGCGGCCATCGCCCGCTACTTCCCGGCGCAGACGCGCGTGAGCCAACCGGCGGGCGGCTACTTCCTGTGGCTGGAACTGCCACCACAGATGGACTCGTTGAAGTTGTTTCAGATGGCGTTGGCGCAGGGGATCAGCATCGCGCCGGGTCCGATTTTTTCGCCGACCCAGCGCTTTCGCAATTGCATTCGTTTGAACTACGGCAGCCCGTGGACCGAGGATGCGGAGAAGGCGATGGAGACGCTGGGGCGGATTGTGCGGTCGTTCTGAAAGACCGCTGATCGTTCCCACGCAACCAGTTCAACGCCTAGACGATGATCGTTCCCACGTCGAGGCGTCGAACCGTCCGCGTGGGAATGCCTCAAGGGACGCTCCGCGTTCCAGCTCTGGAAGGGACGCGGAGCGTCCCGGGCTGCATTCCCACGCGGAGCGTGGGAACGATCAGAGAGGTTTAGCGCCCGCCGCCGAGATCGACGAAAGTCCCGGTGGCATACGAGGCCTTGTCCGACAGCAACCAGACAATTGCCTCAGCCACCTCATCCGGCCGTCCGCCCCGGGCCATCGGGATCGCCGACTCCAGCTTGCTGACCCGATCCGGATCGCCGCTCAAGGCGTGGAAATCGGTATAGATGTAGCCCGGACGCACCGCGTTCACCCGAATCCCCTCGCCCGCCACCTCCTTTGACAGACCGATAGTGAACGTATCCAGCGCGCCTTTTGAGGCCGCGTAATCGACGTATTCGTTAGGCGAACCCAGCCGCGCGGCGACCGAAGAAACGTTGACGATGCTGCCGCCCTGCCCGCCGTGTTTGGGCGACATACGCAGGATTGCGTGCTTGGCGCAAAGGATGGGCGCCAGCACGTTGGTTTTCATGATTTTGAGGATGCGGAATTCGGACATTTCGTCGACCCGGGATTTTTGCCCCACGGTACCGGCGTTGTTCACCAGGGCAGTGACCCGGCCCAGCTCTGTGTCGACCCGATGAAACAGCGCGATCACTTCGTCTTCGATACTGACGTCAGCACGGACGGCAATGGCCGTGGCGCCGCGTTCCCGAACCTGATCGAGCACATGGTGGGCGGCCTGTTCGTCCGTCTGGTAATTGATGCAGATCCGATAGCCTTGCTCGGCAGCCAACAGCGCGGTGGCGGCGCCAATTCCACGACCACCGCCGGTGATCACAATGACTTTATCCATGCTGGCCTTTCCCCCGATGCACACGTAACAGTCGGGGCAAGAATAACCGTCATTGCAGGGTTTTGCATGACCTGCGATTAGCGGCTCAGCTCACCGCCAATGGTTTGCTGCGCGCGACATCCTGCAGAAAGCGATCCGCCGGCATCGGGTGACCGAGCAGATAACCTTGCAGTGAATCGCAGCCCAGTTGCGTGAGGAAGTCCTGTTGCGAGTCGGTCTCCACTCCTTCAGCCACGATGCGCAGACCGAGTGCCTGACCGAGGGCGACGATCGCCGAGACGATCGCCGCGTCATCGCTGTCGTGCTCCAGATCGCGGACAAAACCGCGATCGATCTTCAGCTCGTTGGCCGGCAGGCGCTTGAGATACATCAGGCTGGAATAGCCCGTGCCGAAATCGTCGATGGACAGATCGACGCCCATGTCGGACAGCTCCTGCAACACCGTCATGCTAGCATCGGCGTCGCTCATGGCGGTGGTTTCGGTGATTTCCAGGGTCAGGCTGTTGGCCGGTAAATGATGGGTGGCCAGGGCCTTGGCCACGCTGCGCACCAGTCCGGCGTGGCAGAACTGCAACGCTGACAGGTTCACCGCGATCCGCCATTCGGTGTGGCCCAGTACATACCACTCGCGCATCTGCCGGCAGGCTTCGTTGAGCACCCACTCGCCAATCGGAATGATCAGACCGGTTTTCTCTGCCAGATCGATGAACGTGTCCGGCATCAGCATGCCGTGAACCGGATGCTCCCAGCGCAACAACGCTTCGGCACCGACCGGGTGACCGTCAGCGGCGTGGAATTTGGGTTGGTAATGCAGGCAGAACTCGCTGTGCTCCAGTGCTGCCCGCAGGTCCTGCAACAGTTGCAATTGCTTGCGCGCGTTACTGTTCATCGAAACGTCGAAGAAGCTGTAACCATTCTTGCCGCCGCCCTTGGCGTGGTACATCGCGGCATCAGCGTTCATCAACAGTTCCTGGGCGCTCTCCCCGTTGCCGGGGTACAGGGCGATGCCGACGCTGGCGGAAATCTGCAGCTCATGTTCGGCGACCCGGAACGACTGCGCGATCAGGCCGACCTGACGTGCCGCCAGGCCCAGTGCATCGTTGGGTTCGGCCAGACGCACCAGCAGGACAAACTCGTCGCCGCCGATCCGCGCCAGCGTGTCGAGGCTGCGCAAATCTTCACGCAAGCGCACCGCCACTTCGCGCAGCAACTGGTCCCCCATGTGGTGACCGAAAGCGTCATTGACCGGTTTGAAGCCGTCCAGATCGATGAACATCAGCGCAAAGCAGCCACCCTGCTCATTGACCTTTTTCATCGCCTGATTGATCCGGTCGTCCAGCAACATCCGGTTCGGCAGGCCGGTCAAGGGGTCGTGCAGGGCCAGTTGGGTGAGTTCGCGGTTGGCCACGGTCAACGAATGGGCCAGATCAGCCGTGCGGGCTTCAAGACGCGCGTCGAGAATCGAAGTCAGCAGCGCAATGGCCAGTACCGCCAGCGTGGTGATCAGCACCAGATTGTCGAGACCGTTGCCGTTCAGGCCGCCGAGTGCCGCGCCGCAAAAACTGCCATCCGGAAACCGCGCCGCCGCCATGCCGGTGTAGTGCATGCCGACAATCGCCACGCCCATGACAATCGCCGCCCCGGCCCGAAACAACCGCACGTAAGGCGAATGCTGACGCAGGCGAAAGGCGATCCACAACGCTGCTGCCGAGGCGCCGACGGCGATCAACAGCGAGGCGCCAAACAGCGTCGGATCGTAGTCGATGCCCGGTTGCATGCGCATCGCGGCCATGCCGGTGTAGTGCATGGCGCTGATGCCAGCGCCCATGATCAACGCGCCAAAGGCCAGCTGCCAGGCCGGCAGTTTCGGCTGGCTGACCAGCCACAGGGCAAAACCGCAGGACAGCACGGCAATCAGCAATGAGAGCGCCGTGATTGAAATGTCGTAACCGAGGCTGATCGGCAGCTTGAATGCCAGCATGCCAATGAAGTGCATCGACCAGACGCCGATGCCCATGGCAAACGCCCCTCCGGCCGTCCACAAATGCACGGCGCGGCCCTTGGCAGTAGCAATGCGCCCGGTGAGGTCGAGCGCGGTGTAGGAAGCGAGGATCGCCACACACAGCGAAATGAAAACCAGCGTGAAGGAATAGCTACCGATGAGCATGAGGATTCTCGTGACCACCCCGCCGTACTGCGTCCGTTCTCGGCGGGGCCAAATGCGGCGATTGTACTGATTGCGCGGAAGAACGCACTGACAAAGTAATCAAATGGCCATCAAGCCGATGAAACGCTTGTTTGATCGTCTGACAAGACTCTGGAGTGCTGCTTTGACAGAGCGTCCGCCCTCGCCCGCAGATCGTTCCCACGCTCTGCGTGGGAATGCAGCCCGGGACGCTCCGCGTCCCTTCCAAAGCCGAACGCGGAGTGTCTGTTGAGGTATTCCCACGCGGACGGTTCGACGCCTCAGCGTGGGAACGATCATGGCGCTGCGTCAGCGGTTATCAGTGGTTTCCAACTGCCCATCCCACCCACCACCCAGCGCCGCAATCAACTGCACGCTGGCAATCAAACGGCTCTGCAACACGTTCAACACACTGCGCTCGTTGCTCAACGCCGTGGCCTGCACCGTCACCACGTCGAGATAAGCAATCACCCCGGCCTTGTACTGATTTTCGGTCAGGCGCAACGAATCCCGTGCCGCATCGAGGGCTTCCTGGCGCACGGCCGCTTCATCCTCGTAAACCTTCAACTGCACCAGATAGTTTTCCACTTCGCGGAAACCATCGAGCACGGTCTGGCGGTATTTGGCCACGGTCTGGTCGTACACTGCCTCGGTGCGATCGACTTCGGCCGAGCGGATGCCGCCATCGAACAGCGGCAGGGTCATTTTCGGCCCCACCGACCAGAAGCGGTTCGGCAGGCTGATCAGGTTCTGCGAGGTACTGCTGCTGTAGCCGCCGCTCAGGCTCAGGCTGAAATCCGGGTAGTACGCAGCCTTGGCCACGCCGATGTTGGCGTTGGCAGCGATCACCGAGCGCTCCGCCGAGGCAATGTCCGGACGGCGTTCGAGCAACTGCGACGGCAGGCTCAGCGGGATCTGCGGGAGCTTGGGAATGTCCTGAGTCTCGGCAATGTTGAATTCGGCAGGCGGCTGGCCGGTCAGTACCGCGATGGCGTTTTCGAACTGCGCCCGTTGCCAGATCAGGTCGACCAGATCGCCCTGGGTGGTTTTCAGCTGGGTCTGTGCCTGCGCCACCGCGTCACGCCCGGAAACCCCGGCGTTGTATTGGTTCATGGTCATTTTCAGCGAGCGCTCGTACGCCGCCACTGTCGATTCGAGCAGGCGTTTCTGCTGATCGATCACCCGCAATTGCAGGTAGTTCTGCACCAGCTCCGACTGCTGGCTCAGACGCATCGCCGCCAGATCGGCGTAGCTCGCCTGGGCACTGGCTTCATTGGCTTCCAGGCCCCGACGCAATTTGCCCCAGACATCGGCTTCCCAACTCACGCCCAGTTGCGCGTTGTACGTGTCACGAATGCCGCTGGAGGAACTGCTCAGGCTCGAACTGCTGCTGCCGGTGCCCTGGCTGGAGCGGGTCTTGCCGGCACTCAGATCAACGCTCGGATAAAACGCCCCGCGTGCACTGCGCACCAAAGCCTGGGCCTGACGGTACTGGGCCTCGGACTGGGCGACGGTCTGGTTGGAGCTGTTGAGCTTCTCGATCAGTTGGTTGAGCTGACGATCGCCATACAGCTCCCACCAGGCACCGCGCGCCAGAGAGTCGCTCGGGTTGGCCTGACGCCAGCCTTCGGCTTCCTTGTACTGGGCGATTTCGGCGGTCTGCGGGCGCTGGTAGTCCGGGCCGACGGCGCAGGCACTGAGCATCGCCACGCACAGAGACAGGCTCAGCAGACGCGAGCCGCGGACACTGGCCAGTTGGATAAGCGAACGGTCATTCATAGCGGAGTTTCCAGAGCGGCATCGGTGCGCACGCCACGCCACCTGTTGAAACGATGGCGCAACTTGTCGAGATAGAGGTAAACCACAGGCGTGGTGTAAAGGGTCAGCACCTGACTGAAAATCAGCCCGCCGATGATGGTCAGGCCCAGCGGTTGGCGCATTTCCGCGCCTTCGGCCCGGCTCAACAGCAAAGGCAACGCGCCGAGGATCGCCGCCAGCGTGGTCATCAGGATCGGCCGCAGGCGTTGCAGACAGGCGCTGCGAATCGATTCCAGCGGCGCCATGCCTTGATGGCGTTCCAGTTGCAGCGCCAGGTCGATCATCAGGATCGCGTTCTTCTTCACCACCCCGATCAACAGGAACAGCCCGAGCAGCGAGATCAGGCTGAACTCGCCGCCCAGCACATAGATCGACAGCAACGCGCCGACCCCGGCCGATGGCAGCGTCGACAGAATCGTCAGCGGGTGAATGTAGCTCTCATACAGCACGCCCAGCACCAGATACACCGCCAGCAGCGCACCAAGGATCATGAGCGGCTGGCTCTTCTGGGTGGCGGCGAACGCATCGGCGGTGCCGGCCATTTTCACGATCACGTCTTCCGGCAGACCAAGCCTGGCAATCGCCCGCTCGATGGCGGCACTGCCCTGCTCCACCGTCACGCCTTCGGCCATGTCAAAGGAAATGCTCTCGGAAGCAAACTGGCCTTCATGGCTGACCCGGTCGTCTTCCAGGCTGTTTTCATAATGAGCGAAGGTCGATAGCGGAATCCGCGCACCGTCGGCGGTGATCACCTGAACCTGCTTGAGCGTCACCGGATCCTGGGCGTATTTCGGATTGACCTCCATCACCACCTGATACTGGTTGAGGCTGTCGTAGATCGTGGAAATCTGCCGCTGGCTGTAGGCGTTGTTGAGCACCGCCGTGACCATTTCCATGTCCACGCCCAGGCGTTTGGCCTGATCGCGGTCGACAATCAATGTCACCTGCTGCGCGCCCGCGCCTTCCCGGGCGTCGATGGCCGTCAGCTCGGGCAAGGCCCTGAGCGCGGTGACCACTTTCGGGTACCACTCGCGCAACTCACCCAGATCACCGCTTTGCAGGATGTAGCTGTACTGCGAAGTGGTCTGCTCGCGACCGCCGCCGAATTGCAGATCCTGGTCGGCCATCAGCATCAGTTGCGCACCGGCCACCTTGGGCATTTCCTTGCGCAGACGCTCAATGACCTTCTGTGCCGAGATATTGCGCTCCTTGATCGGTTTCAGGCGCACCAGCATGAAGGCATTGTTGGTGCCGTTGGTGCCACCAATGAACCCGGCCACACTCTCGACCGCGTCATCCTTGAGCACGGCGCGGCGGAAGGTCTCCATTTTAGGCTGCATCACACTGAACGACAGGCCGTCGTCACCGCGCACGAAACCGATCAACTGGCCGGTGTCCTGTTGCGGCATGAAGGTCTTCGGCACCACCACATACAGGGCGACGTTCACTCCGACGGTGATGATCAGGCTGAGCAAGGTCAGGCGACGGTGGCGCAATACCCAGTCGAGGCTGGTGGCGTACTTGCCGACCATCCAGTCGTTGGTGCGGCGGCTCCAGCGTTGCAGGCGGTTTTCCTCACCCGGCTTATGGGGTTTGAGCCAGCGGGCGCAAAGCATCGGCGTCAGCGTCAGGGAAACCACCAGCGACACCACGATGGCCGCCGCCAGGGTGATGGAAAATTCGCGGAACAGGCTTTCGATGATCCCGCCCATGAACAGGATCGACAGGAATACCGCCACCAGCGAGACGTTCATCGACAGCAGGGTAAACCCGACTTCCTTGGCCCCGAGGTACGCGGCCTTCATCGGCTTGACGCCTTCGTCGATGTGCCGGGAAATGTTCTCCAGCACCACGATGGCGTCGTCCACCACCAGCCCGGTGGCGAGAATCAGCGCCATCAGCGACAGGTTGTTCAGCGAGAATCCGTAGAGGTACATCACCGCAAAAGTGCCGACCAGCGACACCGGCACCGCCAGGGTCGGAATCAGGGACGCACGGAAATTACCGAGGAACAGGAACACCACCAGAATCACCAGGGCCACGGCGATCAGCAGGGTCATTTCCGCTTCGTGCAAGGTGGCCTTGATCACCGGCGAGCGATCCATCGCCAGGTTCAGTTTGACACTGGCCGGCAACACCGCCTGCAACGCCGGCAACTGTGCCTTGATCTCGTTGACCGTCTCGATGATGTTGGCGCCGGCCTGGCGGTTGATCACCAGCAACACCGCCGCGTCATCGTTGAAAAAACCACTGTTGTAGCGGTCTTCCACGCCGTCGCTTACCTTGGCCACGTCTTTCAGACGCAGGGCCGCGCCACCGTTGTAATGGATGATCAGCGATTCGTAATCCTTGGCTTTCTCCAGTTGATCGTTGGCCTGGATCTGCCACAGACGCTGGTCGTCCTCGACCGAGCCCTTTGGCCTGCGCACGTTGGCTTCGGCGATGGTCTTGCGCACATCGTCCAGCGCCACGCCGTACTGGTTCAGCGCCTGGGGTTCGAGTTCGATACGGACCGCGGGCAAGGAGCTGCCGCCGATCTGCACTTCACCGACGCCCTGCACCTGAGACAGGCTCTGGGACAGGATGGTCGAGGCCAGGTCATAGAGCTGGCCTTTTTCCAGCACGTCCGAGGTCAGCGACAGCACCATGATCGGTGCCTGCGACGGGTTGACCTTCTTGTAGGTCGGCATGCTGCGCATCCCGCTCGGCAGCAGGTTGCGCGAGGCGTTGATCGCCGCCTGCACTTCCCGCGCCGCGCCATTGATGTCGCGGTCGAGGTCAAATTGCAGGATGACCCGGGTCGAGCCCTGGCTGGAACGGCTGCTCATGGTGTTGACGCCGGCGATGGCGCCGAACGAGCGCTCCAGCGGCGTGGCCACGGTGGACGCCATGACCTCCGGACTGGCGCCGGGCAGGCTGGCCTGCACCACGATCACCGGGAAGTCCATTTGCGGCAGCGGCGACACTGGCAGCAGGCCGAAGCTCACACCGCCCAGCAGCATGATCGCCAATGAAAGCAGCATGGTTGCCACGGGGCGTTTGATGAAAGGACCCGAAAGATTCATAGGTGGCAACCACTAGCGGCAAGCTGCAAGCCGCAAGCTGAAAACAAGCTTTCGGTACGCTCTTCTCTTGCAGCTCGAAGCTTGACGCTTGCAGCTGTACTCACGTCGCCCTTCACGCAACCTCTCCTGTGCCGGACTTCGCCCAACGCCGTCCCAACCGATCAAAAGCCAGGTAAATCACAGGCGTCGTGAATAAGGTCAGCACCTGACTCACCAGCAACCCGCCAACCATCACCAGACCCAGCGGCTGACGCAATTCAGCGCCGGAACCGGTGGCCAGCATCAGCGGCACCGCGCCGAACAGCGCCGCCAGCGTGGTCATCAGAATCGGCCGGAAGCGCAACAGCGCCGCCTGATAGATCGCCTGCTCCGGCGCCATGCCCTGAGTGCGTTCGGCGTCGAGGGCGAAGTCGATCATCATGATCGCGTTCTTCTTCACGATACCGATCAGCAGGATGATGCCGATGATCGCGATCATGCCCAGATCATTGCCACTGAGCAGCAACGCCAGCAAGGCCCCGACCGCCGCCGACGGCAAGGTCGAGAGAATGGTGATCGGGTGAATGTAGCTCTCGTAGAGCACGCCGAGCACGATGTACATGGTCACCACCGCCGCCAGAATCAGCAGCAAGGTGCTCGACAGCGATGCCTGGAACGCTTCGGCGGCGCCCTGGAACTGGGTCTGCACGCCGATCGGCATGCCGATGTCCTTCTGCACCTGCTCGATGATGTCCACTGCATGCCCCAGCGCCACGCCGGGTGCGAGGTTGAACGACATCATCACCGCCGGGAACTGGCCGATGTGGGTGATCGCCAGTTGCGCCTGCCGTTCCTCGACATGGGCCAGGCTCGACAATCGCACCTGACCACCGTCGGTGGTCTTGACGTGAATCTGATCCAGCGCCTGCGGACCGATCTTCTCCCCGGCCTGAGCCTGCAGCACCACGCGGTACTGGCTGGCCTGGGTATAGATGGTCGAGATCTGCCGCTGGCCGAACGCGTCGTACAGCGCATCGGTAATGTTCGACACCGACACGCCCAATCGTGAAGCGGCGTCGCGGTCGATCACCAGGAACACCTGCAAGCCCTTGTCCTGCAAGTCGCTGGCGACGTCGGTCAGTTCCGGGCGCTGGGCCAGGGCCTCGACCAGACGGCCGCTCCACAGGCTGAGCAACTCGGAATCCGGCGACGACATGCTGAACTGGTATTGGGTACGGCTGACGCGGTCTTCGATGGTCAAATCCTGCACCGGCTGCATGAACAGACGGATGCCGACAAGCTTGTCCAGTTGTGGTTGCAGGCGAGCAATCACTTCAGTCGCCGTCAGGTCACGCTGGCCATGGGGTTTGAGGTTGATCAGCAACCGACCGCTGTTGAGCGTGGCATTGTCGCCGTCGACACCGATGTAGGACGACAGGCTTTCCACCGCCGGATCTTCCAGAATCACCTTGGCCAGCGCCTGCTGACGCTCGCCCATGGCGGCAAAGGAAATCGACTGCGGCGCTTCGGAAATGCCCTGGATCACCCCGGTGTCCTGCACCGGGAAGAAGCCCTTGGGCACCACCATATAAAGGAAAACGGTCAGGGCCAGTGTGCCGATGGCCACCAGCAGGGTCAGCGGCTGATGCTTGAGCACCCACTGCAACTTGCGCCCGTAAGCGGCGATCATCCAGTCGATGAACGCACCACTGGCTCGGTAGAAACGGCCCTGCTCATGTGCTTCCGGCTCACGCTTGAGCAGACGCGCGCACATCATCGGCGTCAGGGTCAGCGAGACCACCAGGGAAATCAGGATCGCCACCGCCAGGGTGATGGCGAACTCACGGAACAACCGCCCCACTACGTCGGCCATGAACAGCAGCGGAATCAGTACCGCGATCAGCGACAGGGTCAGGGAAATCAGGGTGAAACCGATCTGCTTCGCGCCCTTGAGAGCGGCCTGCATCGGACTGTCGCCCTCCTCGATGAAACGCGCGATGTTCTCCAGCATCACGATCGCATCGTCGACCACGAAACCGGTGGCGATGGTCAGCGCCATCAATGTCAGGTTGTTGACCGAGAACCCAGCGAGGTACATCACGCCGAACGTACCGATCAGCGACAGCGGCACGGCCACCGACGGAATGATCGTCGCACTGGCGCGGCGCAGGAACAGGAACGTCACCATCACCACCAGCGCAATGGCGATCAGCAATTCATGTTGCACATCGGTGACGGAGGCGCGGATGGTCTGGGTGCGGTCGGTCAGCACGACCACGTCGAGACCGGCCGGCAGGTTGTCGGTGATGCTCGGCAGCAGTGCCTTGATCCGGTCGACCACCTCGATCACGTTGGCGCCCGGTTGACGCTGGATGTTCAGCAGCACGGCCTGATTCTGGTTGGCCCACGCCGCCAGACGCTCGTTCTCGGCGCCGTCGACGATCTGCGCGACATCCTTGAGCCGCAGCGGCGCGCCGTTGGCGTAGGCCAGGATCAGGTTGGCGTAATCCTTGGGCGACGTCAGCTGGTCGTTGGCGTCGAGCATCGACACCCGGGTCGGGCCGTCGAAGTTGCCCTTGGGCTGATTGACGTTGGACGCGCTGATCAGCGTGCGCACGTCCGACAGGTTCAGACCGTTGGCCGCAAGCGCCTCCGGATTGACCTTGATCCGCACCGCCTGACGCTGACCGCCGGCGATGCTGACCATGCCGACGCCGCTTATCTGGGCGATTTTCTGCGCCATGCGCGTATCGACCAGATCATTGAGTTTGGGCAGCAACATGGTTTTCGAGGTGATGGCCAGGGTCAGCACCGGGGTGTCCGCCGGATTGACCTTGTTGTACACCGGCGGCGCCGGCAAGTCGGTCGGCAACAGGTTGGTCGCGGCGTTGATCGCGGCTTGCACTTGCTGCTCGGCGACGTCCATGTTGATGTCGAGGCTGAAACGCAAGGTCAGCACCGACGCTCCGCCGGAGCTGGTCGAGGCCATTTGCGTCAGGCCCGGCATCTGCCCGAACTGGCGCTCAAGCGGCGCGGTGACGGCACTGGTCATCACGTCCGGACTGGCGCCCGGATACAGGGTCATGACCCGGATGGTCGGATAATCGACCTGCGGCAAGGCCGAAACCGGCAGCAGGCGATACGCGATCAGACCGGCCAGCACGATGGCCAGCATGCTCAGCGTGGTGGCGACCGGACGGAGGATGAACAGGCGCGAAATGTTCATGCGCCCTTCTTGGCCTTGTCAGTGACCGTGGCGTCAGGCGCGGTGGCGGCGGACTTGCCTTGCAGGTGTTCGGTCGGGGTGGTCGGCACATCCTTGCTCTCGTTGACCACTTCCACTTCGCTGCCTTCCTTCAGGCGGTCGGTGCCTTCCAGCACCACCCGGTCGCCGGCCGCGAGGCCTTCGGTGACCACCGTGTTTTCGCCGTCGCTGGCACCGATCTTCAATTGGCGGATGGTGACTTTCTTGTCGCCGTCCAGCGCGTAGACGAAAGTGCCGTTGGTGCCGAACTGAATGGCGGCAGACGGCGCCAGCACCACACCTTTCAAGGTGTCAGCCAGCAAGTGAACGTTGACGAACTGGTTGGGAAACAGCGACTGATCGCGGTTTTCGTAGCGCGCCTTGAATTTCAGGGTGCCGGTGGTCACGTCGATCTGGTTGTCGAGGCTTTGCAGCACGCCAGTGGCCTGCAGTTTGGTGTCGCCGCGATCCCAGGCTTCGGCCGGCAGTTTGGCGCCGCTGCGATAGCGGGCGAGCACGGTGTCCAGACTGTTTTCCGGCAGGGTGAAGGCGACACTGATCGGCTGGGTCTGAGTGATGACCGCCAGGGAGGTCGTGTCGTTGGCCGCCACAAGGTTGCCGACGTCAAGTTGACGCAGGCCGACGCGACCGGCAATCGGTGCGCGGATCTTGGTGAATTCGAGATTGAGCTTGGCGTCGTTGACCGCCGCCTGATTGGTCTTCACGGTGCCGAGGTATTGGCCGACCAGCGCTTCGGCGGTGTCCAGCGTCTGCTTGGCGATGCTGTCTTCCTTGTACAGGCCGCGATAGCGCTCGACGTCGACCTGAGCGTTTTTCAATTGCGCCTGATTCTGCAGCAAGGTGCCTTCGGCCTGGAGCAAGGCGTTCTGGTACGGGCGCGGGTCGATCTCCGCCAGCAGGTCGCCGGCCTTGACCATCTGCCCTTCCTCGAAATAAATCTTCACCAGTTCGCCACCGACCCGGCTGCGCACATTGATGGTGTTGAGCGCCGTCACCGTGCCCAGGGCCTTGTAGTACAGCGGGAAGTCCCCGGTGACCGCCGGCGCCACGCGCACCGGAATCGGCCCCGCAGCGCCGCCGAAGCCCGGACGCATCATCCCCGAACGACCGGTGTGGCCGGCCTGCGCCTTCTCGCCGCCCTCCTTGTGGGTCGAACCGGACGGCCAGAATTTCCAGCACAGACCGGCAATGACCAGCAGGACAAGCAGGCTCAACAGCCAGCGACGGGAGTTTCGGGAAGACGATTGCATGGACTGATTAACCATTGGGCGCGTGGGCTTCTTTTACGGGAGGCTGAACGATAAGCACTGGCCGGGATTTAGCAAAGCAGCTTTACCGGCAATTTACCTTCCACTTACGTTTCAAGGTGTGAGGCAAAACACTGATACACAAATGAAAACGGCCTGGACAGGGCCAGGCCGTTAACAATTGTAAAGCGCTTGTTTCAGAACACTTATTTCAATACAGCCAGTGCCGCATCGTAGTCAGGCTCTTCTGCAATTTCCTTGACCAGTTCGCTGTGCAGGACGTTGTCGTTTTCGTCCAGAACAACCACCGCACGGGCGGTCAGGCCTTTCAGCGGGCCGTCAGCGATGGCCACACCGTAGTTCTGAATGAACTCGGCGCCACGCAGGGTCGACAGGTTTTGTACGTTTTCCAGGCCTTCGGCACCGCAGAAGCGAGCCTGGGCGAACGGCAGGTCAGCCGAGATGCACAGCACCACGGTGTTGGCCAGCTCGTTGGCCTGGGCGTTGAACTTGCGCACGGAAGTGGCGCAGGTCGGGGTGTCGACGCTTGGGAAGATGTTCAGCACTTTGCGCTTGCCGGCGAAGTCTTTCAGGGTGACGTCGGACAGATTGCCGGCTACCAGGGAAAAGGCTGGCGCCTTGGAACCGGCTTGTGGCAGTTGGCCGTTGACTTGAACCGGGTTGCCTTTGAGCGTGACTTGAGCCATGAACGGAGTCCTTCTTAACGTTATTGGGAAAGCATGCAAGAGGCAGAAGTTAACCACGAAATTGTCCGACGACCTATGCCTGAACCGAAATTGTCATGTGTTGGCACACAAAACTGGATACACGCTCTCCAGTGCCGGCCACAGCCGTGTGTCCAAAGGAAGTGAAGCTTGTGAAAGCGACAATCTGCGGCTTTTCTTTAACGACCTGTCGATTCAGACCCCGGCCGTTCGACTAAGCCATGAATCCTTCACTCACCTGCGGAGAAACACCATGCGCTTCATGATCATTGTCAAAGCCAGCCACGACTCCGAAGCCGGCGTGATGCCCAGCGAGCAACTGCTGACCGATATGGGCAACTACAACGAACAACTGGCCAAGGCCGGCATCCTGGTTTCTGCCGACGGCCTTCACCCCAGCAGCAAAGGCGCCCGCGTGCGCTTCAGTGGCGAAAACCGCAGCGTGATCGACGGCCCGTTCGCCGAAACCAAAGAGCTGATCGCCGGTTACTGGATCTGGGACGTCAAGTCCAAAGAGGAAGCCATCGAGTGGGTCAAGCGCTGCCCGAATCCCATGCCGGGCACTGAATCGGAAATCGAGATTCGCCAGGTCTTCAGCGCGGAAGATTTTGGCGCCGAGTTCACGCCGGAACTGCGAGAGCAGGAAGAACGCATACGTGAGCAAGCGAAAAAACACTGAAGCCTCGCATGAAAAACGTCCGCATTTTCTGTAAGACCGGTGGCGACTGAGCGAGACACGAGGACTTTTCGACGCGAAACAGGTAGGGTGCGCAACATCACAATGCCACCACTGGATCGCGTCGCGGGTTTTATGGAGTTGTCATCGCAATGAGTTGCTGGACCGTCCTTGGCCTGTCGGCCGACGCCGATGTGCGCGCTATCAAACGCCAATATGCCGTCCTGCTCAAACAGACCCGCCCCGACGATGACCCCGAGGGCTTCCAGCGGCTGCGCGATGCCTATGAGCAGGCGCTGGCGTACAAGGAATGGCAGCAGTATCACGAGCAGAATCAGGATGAAGAGCAGGATCCGGGCATTGAAGAATCCTGGGATCTGAGCGGCCTGACCGTGGTCGAGGTCGATGCCCTGCAACTGGCGACCCGCTCGCTGGACGGGCTCAGCGTTGAAGAGCTGAATCATCGCCATGCCGTCACCCTCGAACAGGGTTGCGCGCATTTCTTCGAAGACACGGTGCTGCATCATTGCATTGAACACCCTGACACTTCGCAGACGCTGGTGGACTGGGCCATCCCGACCTTCTTCTGGTTCAGCGCCTGGCAACGCCTCGAGCTGGACGAGATATCGATTGACCTGTTGCTGGATCAGCAACGCGCGCGCATTGCGCAACCGATGCGCGATGCCCTCGAACGGCAAGACGTTGAAGGTTTCCTCCAGGCCTACGAGCGTTGCGGGGAGCACAACTGGCTCGCGATTGCACTGCAACAGGAATGGTTCAACCGGATGCTCAGCCATTTACTGCTGGATGCGCCAGTCTGGTCTCCCGAGATTTTCGAACGGGTGCGCGCCGGTCAAGGCTGGCACGGCTGCCCCGGAAATCCGTGCCCTGACGGCGAATGGCAACGCCTGCTGGCTCGCCAGAATGCGCCGCTTTTCCTGGCTCACCAGCAACAACTGGCCACGGAGCCCGCCGTCACCCCCGAACACCGCGCCGCCCGCCTGCTGCTGGGCACCGGCTCGTTCAGCGCCCGCCGCGCACTGGCCCGACGCCTGCACGAGGACGACTGGGCGCAGTGCCGCAAGTTGAGTTCGGAGTTGTACGCCAATCACCCCAAAGTCTGCGCGCAGATGCCCGGCGGTACGGCTTTTTTCTGGCGTGACTGGGAACTGAGCTTCAATGACTGGCCGACCTACGTGGGCGTGGTGCTGGCCTGTCTGATCGGCGCGTTCACCCATTACATTCCACTGGGCATTCGCCTCAGCGGGCTGATCAATATCGTCATGATCTCGACCGTGGTGTTCGGCGTGATCGTGGCCGGGCTCAATTGGCTGGTGCACAACGTTGCCCATCGTGTATGGCGGCTGGATGACCGGCTCAGTGCAAGCCTTTGCCCCGGATCTCTCAAAGACTCGCCGCCGTTCGGTGTACTGCGCGACTTCATGCCCGGCGCGCTGATGGTGGCCGGGCTCGGCTGGTTTTTCGGCCCGATTGCCGGCGGGGTGTATGCCTTAACCCTGGCGACCTTCGGACTGGTGCGCCGCTGGCAGTCCAGGCCCCGGGTGTCCTGGGAGGAGAGCCGTCCGGCCATGAAAGTCGGCGTGACGATCCTCGGCATTCTGGTGCTGGCCCTAGTGCTTGGCGTGTTCAAAGTGGTCGCAAGCCAGGGCACGGTCAATCGCAATCAGGGTCTGCAACCCTGGACCGAACGCCTGTGCAGTCGCTTGCCGGCCACCACCGCCGAATGCAGCGCACCGGCCACCGTTGAGCAGTGGTACGGCAAGGAGGCACGCCCATGACCACCAGAGTGATGTTTTGCGTCGGGATCTTCTTCGCGCTGGTGATCATGGGGCTGACGGGCGCGACCCGCCCTTTCCTGCAGCTCGATCTCTGGCTGGACGGGCGCGATGCGCCGATCACCGCCCAGGCCAATGCGCTGAGCCCGGTGATTGCCTGCATCAACCGGATCGACGTGCAATGGCGAGTGGCCTACGACCGTTACAAGCATCCCCAGCCACGTCCACCGGTCGATGAACGATGGTTCGCCAGCCTGAGCGATTTCGAGGACAGTGACGCGCTCAACGTGCGAGACATCCAGCGCGATGTCTGCTCCCAAGGTTTTACCGAAAAACTCGAACTGCTGGCTTATCAACCCGAGCTGGCGCAAGTAGCCAATGAATATGCGTTGGCGCTGAATCGTGTGACGACAACGCTTCCGCCTCAACGGTTTTACCGGGAAGCGAGCTTCATCTCCTCATCGCAACAGCCGTCCGCTGAAGAAAAGGCAATGATCGAGCGCGTCTCTCAGGATTACGCCAGTGCCTCGACACGCCTCAGGCAAGCCCTCCTGCCGCTGGACGCCGCGCAGCGGCCCGAACAGCTCAGGCTGCTGGAAGCACGCCAGGGCCGGGACGTTCATTGGTATTTGCTGGCCTATATGATCCAGGCCCGGGAAACTGTCGATGTGCTCGAAGCGGCTATGAAAAATCGCACGCTGACCCCGCAATTGCTGGCGGACACCACCGCGAAGCTGCAACAGGCCTGGAATCGTCGGGAGCCCTTCCTGAGCTCGCAAACGAGCGGTTTCCAGAACAAGACCGATGCTGCGCGGAACCTGTGGTTGTACATTGGCAAGCCCGGGACCGAATACCTCGACGCGCTGTATACCCTGCAAAAGGACTGGCGGAATCACGCCGAGCCAAAACGGCTGAGTGATGATTTCTACGCCATCAACCGCCGCTACGATGGACTGCTCAGCTACTACAACCGCCGAGCCAGAGCCGAGTTCTGATGACAGCCAGCCGGATCGCCCGCCATGAGCGATCCGGCAGCCAGCCTTACTTGGCCTTGAGCTTGAGGTAGGACTGATGCAGATCCGAGGCCCAGCCATCGATCACGCTTTTCACGTCATCGGCCTTCATCACCTGCGAATCGTTTTCAAGCGGTTTGCCGGTGCCCTTGCGCACCACCTGCGCCGCCACCTTGTTGGTGCCGCCATCGAGGAACACCGCTTCGGTCGCCAGCGTGGTTTCCTGATCGCGAATGCCGCTGGCGGTGCTGACCGCTGCCGCCACCAACGCCACCGGAATCACTTCATAGGCATGCAGGCCTTCGGTCTTGCTGCTGACGGCGGTGATGGCCGCGCGCACCACAATCACGCCCGGCCCGGGGCCTGAGGCCAGCGGCAGGGATTTGCCCAGTTCACGCTTGAGCGCCTGATCGTAGTAGCTGGTGATGCCGTTGAGGGTCTGCTGCGGAATCTTCACGGTGGGTTGCGGTTTGGGATAGAGCTGGGTCGGTTCGACGTAGAAGCTGGTGAATTTGCCGATGTCGACTTTCGGGTCGATCCAGCGCATCACTTCGGCCCCCGACGGGGATTTGGCCTCCCTCAGCTGGCTGTAGTCCTTGAGGAAGCCTGAGTACTCGTCGGGTGCGACGGTTTTGCTGGAGCAACCCACCACGCCCAGCGTGGCAATGCACAGGGTGCTCATCATTACGGCTAGCTTCATGCTGTAACTCCTGTCGGAAGGCCGAATTTATTGCGTCGGGGGAGTTACAGGTATAGCTAAATTCGCGCCGTTTGCGATCAGAAACCCCAATATTGCACAACGTCAGTTCCGGACCTTTGAAAGGTCCGGTCCATCACAGGTGTTTAAGACTTCCGACTACCAGCTCGAAGTCTCGCCACTCCTCAACGCCATTTCCCGCCGGCTGTTGGCCCGCATCGCCTTGATCAGCGACACCGTGCCCACCAGCAAAATCGCCGCACCGAACAGAAAATCAATGTTGTACAGCTGGAAATCCTGCACCGGCCCCACCAGCACCGTGCGCACCACGCCGATTCCCACCAGCGTGGCGAGGAAGTCGATCCCCGGTTCATCGCGGTAGAACACCAGCAGCAACGGCAGGCACAGCACCAGCAGCATCAACAGCACCACAACCTTGAACGAGCCTTTGCGCTCGACGCTGAATGCGCATTCGTGGGGGCCGTAGGCCTTGTAATCCTCGTCGCGGATCATCGAGTTTTTCTCGTTGATGTAGTCGGCGCGGTTGTATTTCTGGATCGGCGTGAAGGTGTTGGACATCTCCATCAGCGTGGTGATGTTCTTGAAACGCAGGTCGATGCGCTCGCTGCCCTTGAGGTAATACAGCACCGGTTTGTAGCCGTAGCGATAGGTGTCGAAGGGAAACTCGGTGACCCGGCCCTGGACGCTGATCGGGCGCGATTCTAGTTCGGCGAAGGCGCTCTTGTCAGTCGAGGCCAGGTTGCGGCTCAGGGGCAGGACTTTCACCTGTTCGAGGAAGATCGGCGTGACGCCAAAAGACCACTGCAACGGCTCCAGGCGCAGACGCAGTTCGTTGCGGCCCAGGTCATAGCGGTTGAAGGTGCGTTCGGAGACCACTACCGCGCCGCTGAGCATGAACTCGCCGCGCAGGTTGTTGGTGATGCGCAGGGTCAGCTGATCCTTGCCCAGCAGCGCCGCTTCGGTGTTCGGCGGCGTGCCGCACCACGCGGTGCTTTCGCCGACGCCACCGAGCTGACCGCCACGGTTTTCGTTGAATACGTAGATGTAACCGGCCCACAGCGTCACCATCAACAGCAACGCGGTGATGCCCAGAATTTTTTTGCCCGGACTCACTGATCAGACTCCCTTCTTCGTTCCGTCGTCCAGCCGAAAACCCGCTGGCGACGGGGACTCTACCAAAAGGCCACCATCGACCCAAGGAAAAATCCCCGATTCATCAGGGTTCTAAGGGTTTCCCCTGCATCACCGGCGCCGGAACAACGGTCGCGGCTCGATCACCGAGCGCCCGTACAACACGCTCATCCCGGCCAGGCCCTTGAGCGCATCCTCGGCGGATTTGTCCTCGCGCACGGCGAAGCTGTCGAAACCGCACTGGCGCATGTGGCTGAGCTGGTCGCGCAGTACATCGCCGATGGCGCGCAACTCGCCTTTCCAGCCGAAACGACTGCGCAGCAGATAGGCCTGGCTGTAGGCGCGGCCGTCGCGAAAGCTCGGGAAGTCGAGGGCGATCAGTGGCAGTGAGGTCAGCCATGGCAACAGGCTTTCGACGCCGTCGTCCGGGCCGAGCCAGACCGCATGGGTCGAGGGCGATTCGAGCCAGTGGGCCAGCGGCAGAATCAGCATTTCAGTGCTGTCAGCCGTTTCTGGCGAGCGAATCAACGTCCACGGATCATCCAGCACGATCCGCGCCCCGCTCTCCTCCATTCTCAGCAAATTGTTCATGCCGGCACCTCCAGCGCTTTCGGGTAGACCCGCTCCTTGAACGGCTCCAGTCCGATGCGCGCCACGGTATCGACGAACAGTTCTTCGGCCTCGCGATAACGGACGAAAGTGCCGATGATCCGCTCGATCACCTGCGGCACTTCGGCGGCGCTGAACGACGGGCCGATGACTTTGCCCAGTGCGCTGTTTTTGCCCTGCGCGCCGCCGAGGGTGATCTGGTACCACTCGCTGCCGTTTTTATCGACGCCGAGAATCCCGATATTGCCAATGTGGTGATGGCCGCAGGCGTTCATGCAGCCGGAGATGTTCAGGCTGATGTCGCCCAGATCATGCAGGTAATCGAGGTTGTCGAAGCGCGCCTGAATCGCTTGGGCAATCGGGATCGATTTGGCATTGGCCAGCGCGCAGAAATCACCGCCGGGGCAGGCAATGATGTCGGTCAGCAGACCGACGTTGGCGGCGCCCAGCCCCTGCTCTTTCGCCAGTTGCCACAACGAGAACAGCTCGGACTTGGGCACATCCGGCAGGACGATGTTCTGCTCGTGGGCGATGCGGATTTCGCCGAAGCCGAAACGCTCGGACCAGTCGGCCACGGCCTGCATCTGCGCATCAGTCACGTCCCCCGGCGGTGAAGCCAGGCCCGGTTTGGTCGACAGCACCACGCTGGTGTAGCCCGGCACTTTATGCGGTTGCACGTTGCGCGCGACCCAACGGGCGAACGCCGGGTTCTCCGTCAGGTGCGTGCCGAAATCCAGATCGGTGCCCGCCAATGTGCGATAGCTCGGCGGTACGAAAGCACTGGCGACCCGCTGGTATTCATCCTCGGTCAGTTGCGCCGGGCCGTCCTTGAGGTGTTGCCATTCCTCCTCGACCTCTTTGGCGAACGCTTCAATACCCAGCGCCTTCACCAGAATCTTGATCCGCGCCTTGTACTTGTTGTCGCGCCGGCCGTGGCGGTTGTAGACCCGCAACACCGCCTCGACATAGGACAGCAAATGCTGCCACGGCAGGCCATCGCGAATTTGCAGACCGAGAATCGGCGTGCGCCCCAGACCGCCGCCGACGATCACCCGCAGCAGCATCTGGCCGTCGCGACCGGGGTAAAGGTAGAGGCCGATGTCGTGCATCATGATCGCCGCGCGATCCTGCTTCGCCGAGCAGATGGCGATCTTGAACTTGCGCGGCAGGAACAGGAATTCCGGGTTGATCGTCGACCATTGCCGCAGGATCTCCGCCAGCGGACGCGGGTCGATCAGCTCGTCTGCCGCGACCCCGGCGAAGGCTTCGGTGGTGATGTTGCGCACGCAGTTGCCCGAGGTCTGGATCGCATGCATGTTGACCTGCGCCAGACGTTCGAGAATGTCCGGCACCTCGTGCAGCTCGATCCAGTTGAACTGCATGTTCTGCCGGGTGGTGAAGTGGCCGTAACCCCGGTCGTAATCCCGGGCGATGCTCGCCAGTGTGCGCATCTGCCCGGCGCTCAGCGTGCCGTAGGGAATCGCCACCCGCAGCATGTAAGCGTGCTTTTGCATGTACAGGCCGTTCTGCAGGCGCAGCGGCAGGAACTCTTCTTCGCTCAACTCCCCGGCCATGAAGCGCTCGACCTGATCGCGAAACTGCGCAACGCGCTCGAACACCAGCGCCCGGTCGTAATCATCGTATTGATACATCGGCCTACTACCTCATCAGGGATTACATGAATTCCTGTGGGAACGGGCGAACCCGAGATAGCGCCAGTTCGCGTCTGGCGCTATCTCGGGTTCGCCCGTTCCCACAGTATTTTCCCTGACTATGGACGAGCGGCGCAGCACGCAACAGATTCACCTGAAGCCATAAAAACCGTATCAGGGCGCGTCAGATGGCCGCAGGCAGCGCCTTGATCTGATCCGCATAAATGAACAATTCCTGAGCCTGTTTTGTTTCCGGTGGGGTTTCTACAGTGCAGCTCGTGCCAGACCGGGTGGCCTGGCAAGACTTTGCAACCGTGGATGAACTGACCATGAGCACAGCAACAATCGGACAGGCTTATAACTACAAGGTCGTCCGCCAATTCGTCATCGCGACTGTTTTCTGGGGTGTCGTGGGCATGGCGATGGGGGTATGGATCGCCTCGCAACTGGTATGGCCGGAGATGAATCTGGACCTGCCGTGGACAACCTTCGGCCGCTTGCGACCGTTGCACACCAGCCTTGTGATTTTCGGTTTCGCCGGCAGCGCGCAATTCGCCGCCAGTTACTACGCGGTGCAGCGTACCTGCCAGGTGCGGCTGTTCTCGGACAAACTCGCCGCCTTCACTTTCTGGGGCTGGCAATCGGTCATCGTGATCATGCTGGTCACCCTGCCGATGGGCTACACCACCACCAAGGAATACGCCGAGATCGAATTCTCCGGCGCCGTTTGGATGGCGGTGGTCTGGGTCGCGTACGCCATCGTGTTCTTCACCACCGTGGTGCAGCGCAAAACCAAGCACATCTACGTCGGCAACTGGTTCTTCGGCGCGTTCATTCTGGTGATCGCCATGCTGCACGTGGTCAATCACCTGTCGATTCCGGTGGACTGGTTCAAGTCCTATCCGGTGTATTCCGGCGCCACCGACGCGATGGTGCAGTGGTGGTACGGGCACAACGCGGTGGGGTTCTTCCTGACCACCGGGTTCCTCGGGATGATGTATTACTTCGTGCCCAAACAAGTGAATCGGCCGGTGTATTCGTACCGGTTGTCGATCGTGCACTTCTGGGCGCTGATCACCCTGTACATCTGGGCCGGCCCGCACCACTTGCACTACACCGCGCTGCCGGACTGGGCGCAGTCGCTGGGCATGGCGATGTCGCTGATCCTGCTGGCGCCGAGCTGGGGCGGGATGATCAACGGGATGATGACCCTGTCGGGCGCCTGGCATAAGTTGCGCACTGACCCGATCCTGCGCTTTCTCGTCCTGTCGCTGGCGTTCTACGGCATGTCGACCTTCGAAGGTCCGATGATGGCGATCAAGACCGTCAACGCCCTCTCCCACTACACCGACTGGACCATCGGCCACGTCCACGCCGGCGCGCTCGGCTGGGTGGCGATGATCACCTTCGGCGCGACCTATCACATGGTGCCCAAAGTCTTTGGCCGCGAGCGCATGCACAGCACGCCGCTGATCAACCTGCACTTCTGGCTGGCGACCATTGGCACGGTGTTGTACATCGCCTCGATGTGGGTCAACGGTATTACCCAGGGCCTGATGTGGCGGGCGATCAACGAGGACGGCACGCTGACTTATTCGTTCGTCGAGGCGCTGCAGGCCAGTCATCCGGGGTTCATCGTGCGCTTTGCCGGCGGAGTGTTCTTCCTCAGCGGCATGTTGCTGATGGCCTACAACGTGTGGCGCACGGTGCGGGTTGCCGACGTTGCACTCGCCCATCGTGAAGCGCAGATCGCCTGATCAAGGGAGCTGACCATGTTCGATGTTTTCTTGAATGTATTGGGTGTGCTGTTTCTGTGGCTGGCGGTGGAGTACTGCTTGCGCCATGAGACGAGCGAGAGCCTGGATGAGGCGAGTCTGACGCCGTTTGCGGATGATCCGGAGGTGGCGCGGCGGGTTGAGATGGCCACCGGTAAGACCGTGAAAGCGGTGGCGCCGGAGGTGGCGAAGCCGGGGTGGGTGAATCTTGAGATGTGAGGTGTGTCAGGGGCAGCCCCTCACCCTAGCCCTCTCCCGGAGGGAGAGGGAACTGACCGAGTTGTTTATGCGAAATACACCGACCTGAAATATCGAAGGTGAATGCAATATCAACAACCACGAAGATCTGCTCCCTTTCCCCCTCGCCCCCTTGGGGGAGAGGGTTGGGCGGGCGGCGTTCCGATGAGGGGGTAGGCTTTTGATCTTAGGTGCGGTCTCGGGGAATCAGGCTCTGCAATTGCTGCGCGAGGAAATTCGCATCGAAAGCAAAGGTATCCGGATCCTTCAACCCATTGGTCTTGCGCCACTGCCACTCCCCGCCCGGCAGTCCCACCAACGAAACACTCCCGTACCGCGCCGCCGTCAACCCCATCACCGCCAGCGAAATCTGCCCGCCACTGCCCATCACGTCCGGTACAAACTCCACCAGTTTGCCGGCAATCACGATGCTCAATTTTTCAGTCTTGAAGGTTGAGGTCTCAACCGGAATGCTCGGCCCGAACGCCACATAAGCCTCCCGACTCACCTCCAGCAAACCCGGCGCCTGCACCGGCTCCAGCCATTGCTGAATCTGCCCGAACAACTCTGTGATCCGTGTGGCCCAGGTCGCTGACTGCGTCTCGAACAATTGCTTCTTGTGCGCTTCGCTGTCGGCATAGTGGCGAAGCATTTCGCCCAGTTGCTGTACGTCGTCCATTGCGGTGTTCCTTCAAGGAAGCGGTGCTGCGGACTTCGAGCATGGCAGATGCCGATGACGACCGTGCAAGTCATTTGCCTGCACGGTCGCCCCATCGACCATTGACGGACAGAAGGTCAGCGTTTGCGCAGACGCGCCATGCTCAAGGTGTCGACCCATTGCCCGTCACGCACGGCGTAATCGCGGAACAGGCCTTCGGTTTCGAAGCCGAACTTGCGATAGAGCCCGATGGCCGCCTCGTTGTCGGCGTACACCGAAAGCTCGACCCGGTGCAAATTCATCCCGGGTCACGGCCGGGTCGTTATAAAGCGCGGTGATGCCCTCGACGTGGGATTCGTTGAAGCGCTCGAGATGAATGGCGGGGTTGTGCTCAGGCATGAAAGATCCCTCCTGGATCAGTGCGTGGCCGGTCACTGTAAACCGCTTCTTCACGGATTCGCCATGACTGTTTAAAGCCGTTGACCGAAACGTCCGGCAAGCCACAACGCCTTGCGCCATTGCCTACGCATCCGCCAGAATCCGCCGGCTTGTGCGCCTTGGGGGTGGGCTCTATCGTTTCCGGGTCGCTGATGAATCAGCGATCGGGTCTCGCAGCCCGCGACCTCTAGACGCACAACACCCTCCAGTTTTATGGCGGCTGTACGTGGGAGACCCTTGGGTCTGCCGGTTCTAGAGTCCCGGTCTGCGACCCGCGTATAGCTGCCACCTCTTCGTATCGCAGCGAATCGTGGCGGCTCCATGACTCTGGAGATTCAATCATGATCAAACCAACACCCAACCCACCCGAAACCGACGCCACTTCGCCTTACGAATCGCTGGATTCAAAGACCTTCCACGAAGCCGCCGAACGCGCTCTCGATCACTACTTCAATCCCCTGCTCCCCAGAAAACCGCTGCTCTAACCCAACACCCGCTACCTCATCGCCCCCGGCTTCGACAGCGAAGAACTGCTGGCCGACGCCTGCGAAACCCTGACCTCGGCCAAAACCATGGCCACCGACTTCGCCGGTTTGGTGGACGGCTCGCATCGACATGTGCTGTTGGGGATTGCGCAACTGATCATGCTGGGGGAGCTGGCGGTGAATCGGGCGCTGGATAATCTGGAGTTGAAGGCTGAGGCGCCGCTTTAGTTCGATGATCGTTCCCACGCTCTGCGTGGGAATGCAGCCCGGGACGCTCCGCGTCCCTTCCGGAGCTGGAACGCGGAGCGTCCCTTGAGGCATTCCCACGCAGAGCGTGGGAACGATCTAAGTCCGCCTACTCAAACCACTCCTGCCGCTCATTGAACGTTCGCTGAATCAACTCAACCAACGTCTGTACTTCAGCCACATCCTGCGATGCGGAATTAATCGCCAACCACGCCTGCAACCGCATCGCCTCTTCAAACAACCCCGGCAGCGCCACCAATCCGCGATCAAACCGGCTCATGTACATCGGCAGCAAACCGATGCACGCGCTGCACCGGATCATCTCCAGCATCAGCTCGTAAGACTGCATCTGCACCACCCCGGCCAGGCGCTGTTCGACCAATTCATTCCAAGGTCGAAAGCTGTCGATCTGCCGGTCGTGCTGCCATTGCACCAGCATGAAATCGGCGAGGTCGTCCGGACTTTCTGGCCGCGCAGTCACGCGGGAGTAGCGCTTGGCGATGTGCGGCTGATATTCCAGTTGTGCAAGGCGTTGCGGTTCGCTGGTGGCGAAGGTCGGGCCGGGGTGCGGGGTGTCTCCGTGGGCGAGCCACAGCACGATGTCGGCGCTGACGGCGCGCAGGGCCAGTTCGCTGTCGAGGGCGATGATCTCAAGCCGCACGCTGGCGTTGCGGCGCAGCAGTGCGATGAGGTCGCGACCGAGGATGTCATGCAGGATCGATTCGGCGACGGCCAGCCTTATCAGCGGTTGCTCGATCACAGGGAGTTTGCGTTCGTGAGCCAGGGCGATCAGTTGCGCCTGCAATTGCTGGCCTTCGCGGGTCAGGCTGAGGGCGCTGCCCTGAAAGCTGAACAACGCGCATTGCAGTTGCTGTTCGAGTTGCGCCAGTTGTTTGCGCAGCAGGGTCGAGCGCACGTTGAGGCTGCGGGCGGCCTGCATGAAGCAGCCGCAACGGGCGCTGACCAGAAAATATTGCGCGACGTCGCCGTCGAGGATTGCGGCCTGCGCCAGCCAGGGTTCGTCCTTGTCCCGGGGCCAGCGAAAATCGGCGCTGCTCGGTCGTGCTGCGGGTTCGGTGAATGACATCGATGACTCCCTGTCGATCTTTGTTTTGATGTGCCGCAAGCCAGTTTTCTGAATCCAGTGATTTCCCTGTGGGAGCTGGCTTGCCAGCGATAGCGGAGTGTCAGACACCACATAAGTTGGATGTGATTGCCTCATCGCTGGCAAGCCAGCTCCCACAGGGACTTCGGTGATGCTGAAATCAGCGTTTTTCCTCCAGCACCTTGTTGAGCTCGGCCCCGTCAATGCTCAGCGTTGCGGTGTTGAGCATGCCGTCCAGGTACGCCTGGGCGATCTGTTCCTGACGCTGTGCCCGCAAGGCCTGGGTCAGTTGGTCACGCAATTCGTCGAGGGTCGCGGTGCGGGCCGGTTGTTGCTCAGTGAGTTTGATCACGTGGAAGCCGGCGCTGCTTTGAACGGGATCGGAAACCGCGCCAACCTTGAGCCGCGCCACCGCACCGCGAACTTCCGGCACCAGTTGCTGCAACGGTTGCAGGCCGGTGTCGCCGCCGCGTTCAGCGGTGAGCCGATCCTGGGAAAACTCTTTGGCCAGGCCTGCAAAGTCCGCCGGGGTTGCCTGGGCTTTCTTGCTCAACTCCGCTGCCTGCTTGCGCACGGTTTCAAGATTCTGCGGCTCATTCACCCCAAGGAAGATCTGACTGACCCGATACAGCGCCGGCGTCTGCCAGTTGGCCTTGCCCGCGTCATACGCCTGCTGCAACTCGGCAGCGCTCGGGTAATCCGCCGGCACTTTACTCACCGACTGCAAATAGTCGCGAAACACGATCTGTTCGGTAGCGGCGCGGGTCTGGCGAACCACGTCCGGGCGCTGCGCCCAGCCCTGGGCATCGGCCTGTTCCAGCACGGCTTTTTCGGCCAGGCGTGAACGAATCCAGCGCTCCAGCGCCTCACGATTGCCACGCAGTTGCTCGCGAGTCTGTGGCGGTACGGCCGCCAGCAACGCCTGCAATTCCTCCGGCGAGACCTGCTGATTGCCCAATCGCGCTACCGCAGGCCCACTGTTCGCCGCAATCACCGGCGCCGGTTGCTGGGCGGCGACCGGGTCATTGCCCGGCCGCACCACCAGCGCCACGGCCACCACCAGCAGCGCCACCGCAGCGGCGCTGATTACCATGGCAGGCTTTGTCACAGCGCGACTTCCTCTTGCTCAACCTTTGGAGCCTGGGCGGCAGCAGCGTTCTGGGTGAAATCACGCAGATACACGATGAACTCCTGAAGCAGGCGATCCCACAATTCCAGGTTGCCGCGCAGGTAATCGTTGCTGACACCCGCAGCCACCACCACGTCCATTTCCATCACCAGAAACTCACCCTGCAACGACAACCGGGCAAACCGGCGGGTCGCGTTCCACTGCTCGGCCACACCCACCGGCAATTCACCCTGTACCCGCAGCGCACAGCTGAAGGTGAAGTCGACGTAACTGCCCTGCTCCGCCACTGCCGGGTTGCCGAAACGCACCGCATAACCGATGCCCTGGCTGGCGCTGAGCAACTGGACGATGCCGTTCTGTTCGGTCTGGTTGACGCGGTAACCGGCGGCTTGCAGTACGTCGGTCAGGGATTGCGGGGATACGTGGGAGATCAATTGAGTCATTACTTCTTCCTTGTCCATGAGTCTTTTAATCAGTGCGCAATCGCGGCTTGCGGCGCATCGAATTGAGTCTTGTACAGTTCGTCGCCAAAGCCCTGAGCCAGTTCATCGAACTTGACCCGGGCACTGCCGGCGAAGGGCTGGCGGATCTTCATCACCTCGGCCACATCGATGTTTTCGTAGGCGGTGAGAATCTGCTTGGCCACGCCATACATCTGCTGATTCTTGACCGAACATTGCTGCACTTGTGTGTCACGTTCAGTCAATTGCGCTTGAAGCTTAGACCGTTCTGCCTCTTTGGCACGGGCCATGACCAACAGCTCTTCGTAGGCCTTCTTGAACTTGCCGGTCTGCTCGTTGCTGGCCGCGACTTGCGCCTGGGCCTGGCTGTGCAGGCTTTGCTGCTGCCCGGCCAGTTGCTCTACAAGGCCCTTGGCTTTGGCCAACTCTGCGGTCAATTGCTTGATTTGCGCCTGCGCAGCCTTGGCTTCGTTCTGCGCCGCCAGTTGCGCGGCGCTGGCCTGGGCCTGTTGGCTTTGCAGGGTTTGCAGCTGCTGGGTGGTGCTGCGCAATTGCGTGCGCAGGCGTTCTTCCATGCCTTCGGCGCTCGCCCCGGTAGCGATCAACATCCCGAGTCCAAGCCATAAACAGCGGATTTTCATAACCCTCTCCCGGCGCTTTAGAAGCGCGTGTTGATCTCAAGCTGCATGACGTCGATGTCGAACGGCGCGCCATACACCGCCTCCGAACTCAGCCAGCGGCCGGTGGCGTAGACGTTCTTCGCCAGACCGTAATTGCCGCCCAGGAAGTAGCCCTTGGCGTTGGTGCCGCCGAGGTGGAACGACGAATCGTTGAAGCCGTCCGGCAAGGCATCCGGCTGGATGTACTTGTAGCCGGCGAACAGGTTCCAGTCGCCCTGCTTCTTCAGCTCCAGCGCGTTGCCGAGGGTGAACTGGACCATCCACGCATTGGCGCCGCTTTCGATGTTGCCGTTGCTGTCGAGGTTGTTGACGATCTGCCCCGCCGAGCGCTTGCGCATGTCGCCTTCGTCGTAACCGAGGTTGTGGATGTAGTTGCCCTGGCTGCGCAGTTTGAAGTCTTCCGGCAGGTCGGCGTCCCACACCACGTTGAGGTCCAGCAGGTTGAACTCGGACGCCAGGCCGACGAATTGCGGCTGCGGCGTGGTGGTCGGGTTGAGCGGATTCGGCGTGATGTCGCGCAGCAGGAACACGCTGTTGCCCTTCTGCATGAACGCCGCGCGGGTGCCGTCGCTGTCGCAGCCCGGCGCGCCGGCCCACGGTTCGCAAGGGCTGGAGCGCTGGCCTTCGATATCGTCGAAGCGGTAGTAGGCCAGCGCACCTTTCAAGCGGTTGTTGCTGTTGATCGCCCATTTGGCGCCGATCTGCGCGCCGTACAGCCATTTGTTGTCACTTTCTTCCTTGTCGAAGCCGTTGCTGGTGGTGGTGTCGTTGGTGTAGTCCACCGGGAACGCGCCGACGGTGCCGAACACGCCCCAGTCGCGGCTGAGCTTGTGGTCGAAAATCGCCGCCACGCCGTCGAAGTTCAGGTCGTTGGAGTACAGCATGTCGGTGGACATGAACGGGTTGGCGAAACGGCCACCGGTCAGGGTCAGCTCATCCGACGGCTTCCAGGTCAGGTAACCCTGATCGAGCCAGATGTCCTTTTTCGAGAAACCGCCGCCGAGGTTCTGGGTGGTCGACACCGGGTTGTTGTCCGAGCCGGTGCCGATGCGGATGCCGGCAGTCCATTGCGGCGAAATCTCCGCTTTCATGCCCAGCCGGGCGCGCAGGCGGAACAGGTTTTCGCGGTCTTCGCGGGTGTTGAGCAACGGCGGCAACGCCGTGCTGCTGTTGGGGTTCACGTCGTACGGGCCGTTGTTGTTGAGCTTGGCGAAGTCGACGATTTCGTTGCTGTTGCTGCCCGAGTAGTAGCGTGATTCGTCACGCAGACGGATGTCGCCGTCGAAGCTGATGCGCGACGCCCAGTCCGGGAAGGTGTTGGGCGCGGCCCAGTTTTCCTGTTTGGCGGTGGCCATGACTTCAGCCTTGACCTGATCGCGGATCTGGTCGCGCACCGCGGCCGGCACGTATTGCACCCGCACATCGCCCGGCGCTGCGACCGGCCCGGCCGCCACGGCGGTGGACGCCGCAGCCTGCTTGGCCTGGGCCGCTTCGTTCTGGGCCTGGGCGATCAAAGCGTCGGCCTTGTCCTGTTTCAGAATGCCCTGCTCGACCAGCAAGCGGATCAGATTGATCGTGGCGTTCTCCGAGGGCGCAGGCGCTGCCGCGGCCTGACCGACCAGGGTCGCGATGACCATGCCGACCGCCAAGGACAATCGATTCACGTTGGAAATCATCTGCACACAACTCCTTTTCATACAGCTTTATGAATTCGGTTAACCCGGACGCCGTCCTTGCAGGGACATGCGCACAGGCAAGGTGATGGAGGCCGGGGGCCGTTCGCTCAGATGGGGCGCGTTACGCAATGCGGCCAGCACCTGACTGTCGATCTCGGGGTTGCCGCTGGACTTGGTCAGCTCGACCCGGGTGATCTCGCCGACGCTGCTGAGCCACACATCGGCCTGCAGCGAAAACGCGAGGTTGCGCAGGTCGGGGTTCTCGCGCAGCAGCTTCTGGAAGGTGAACGCGAGGAACTGGCTGTAGGTGCCGTTGCCCAGTCGCCCACCGCCGGAACCGGCCATGCCGCCGCCCTTGCCCGCGCCGATGTTGAATGCGTCGCTGCCGCTCTGGGCGTCGCCGTCCATTTGCATCGGGTTGGCCAGGTCGTCCGCCGGCGATGGCGGTGCTTCTTCCTCGGGCTTGACCTCCTCTGGCTCTGGCGTTGGCTCGGGCTCGACGACTTTTTCTTCCACCGGGGTTTCCGGCTCCGGCGGTTTTTCCGGCGGCGGCGGTGGCGGTGGCGGCAAGGGAATGATCGTCGGCACCTTGGGCGCCTCCCGGCGGATGCCGCTCATGTCGTTGGCCCACTGCCACAACAGAAACGCCGCGACGGCGCCCAGCAGCAGCCCGGCGCCCCACTTCACGTAACGCAGTGGCGACTTCTTCACCGGCAAAGGCTCGATTGGCAGTTGTGCAGTCATCACTCAGCCCTGCGTCGGTTTGCCGGTAACGAGACCGACCTGGGACAGTTCGAGCCGGCGCAGCAGATCCAGCACTTCGATGACCTTCTGGTACTGCACCGTGGCGTCGCCGCGCACGATCACCGGGAAGTCCGGGTTCTGCGCCTTCTCGATGCGCAGGCGCTCTTCCAGTTCAGGCAACGTGACCGGATAGGCGTCGAGGAACACCTGGCCGCCGTCGTTGACCGAAATCGCCTTGGTCTTGGCCTCGGACAGCGACACGGCGGCGCTGGCCTTGGGCAGGTTGATCTGGATCCCGGAGACCTGCGCAGTAGCGGTGAGGATGAACATCACCAGCACCACCATCAGCACGTCCACCAGTGGCGTGATGTTGATGCTGTCCACTGCGGCATCTTCGTCATCGTCGTGGGAGGCATTTACGGACGCCATGTCTGTGCTCCTCAGGCCGGTACGGAGTGGTTGGCGTGATGACCGCGCTGATGCGCCGCTTCACTGGACTGGCCTTCGCCGTGCATCTCCGCCAGACGGGTGATGAACTCGTCGACGAATACGCGCATGTCGGCGCTGACTTCCTTGTTGCGGGTGATCAGGCGGTTGTAGCCAAACAGCGCCGGGATCGCGACGAACAGGCCCATGGCCGTGGCCAGCAACGCGGCCGCCATACCCGGCGCGATGGCGTTGATGTTGACGTCGCCAGCCATGGCGGTGCCGAGGAACACCACCATGATCCCCAGCACGGTGCCGAGCAGGCCGATGTACGGGCCGCCGGCGATGGCGTTGGACAGGGTCGAGAGTTTCGAACTGAGTTGCTGGTTTTCCCGGGTGCGGACGCCGTCCATGGAGCAGCGGATCGCTTCGATGGTTGCGGCGGAAACCGACGAGGTATCGGCGCCCTGCTCGCGGCGGGTGCGGATTTCTTTCACAGCCACCAGATACAGGCGCCACAGCGGCGAATGCTGCAAACGCTGGGCGAGTTGTGTGTCGTCGGCGAACATTTCCAGGCGAGTGCCAACCTTGGCGAATTGCACGCGGAAGTCTTCGTTGGCGGCGGTGACGCGGCTGAGGGTGCGGTTCTTGCGCAGCATGATGATCCACGACTGGAACATCATCAGCACCAGCACCGCGATGATCACCCAGGCATCCACCGGCACCGCGTTGAGCAGGAAGCCGAGGCTGCCGAAACCGAAACCGGACTGTTCTTCATCAACGCCATAGGCGACCAGTTTCGACTCGGCGCCTTGGGAAGTGGCATCGGCCAGCAACAGCGGTGCCGGACGGGCGACTTTCGACAGGCGCAGTTCATCAATGGCGCCCACGAATGGCTGGAACGCGCTCGGGGAAAGGTCAGCACCAATGGCCATGACCGAGTTGAACGCCGGCATTGCTTGAGCCAGTGCCGCACCCTCGCGACCGTTGATATACAGCGTCACTTTGGCGCCTTCGGCGGTCAGCGCGACGTGCTGCCATTGGCCCGGATTCAGCGGTTGCGTGGCGACGGCGCGCTGGCCGTCGATGTCCACGAACGGCACGCCCTGACTCACACCGACCAGCAGGCTGTTGGCGCCTTCGCGGCGGGCCAGAATCAGTTGTTCGCCGTTGGCCTGATCCAGTCGCAGCCAGGCACTGAAGGTGAACGCGCTGCCGGCGTTGTGCTGCAACGACGGACTGGCTGGCAACAGCAACGGCTGGCCGCTGAACTGCAAGGCACGCCCTACTACGCCGTCAATCGCTGCGCCGGTCGCGCTCTGTGCGGTGTTGCCGTAAGCAGTGGTGTCTTTCGCCGGGGTGCCGGTGGCGCCGTCGAAGTGATAGAGCGCGGTGTAATTCGGATCGAACGTCAGTTGGCCGTTGCCGGTGGCCGGAGCCTTCTGGTTGCCGTAGTACATCCAGATGTCCTGACGCTGATCGCCCTCGACATTCGGCACATCGACCCAGATCAGCGCCATGCCCATCAGCGCGTCGAAGCTTTCGATCTGATGGTTGAGCACGGTCTTGTCATCCGCGGCGACGAAGCGCAGGTCCGAGCCGTCCTCTTTCACTCCGTCGAAGGTGAAATTGCCGGTGTGCAGGCGCACCAGCAGCGCGGTACGGCCGAGGGCCTGATTGATCGCGGCACCTTGCGGCGTGGTGTCGACGGCGATCTGTTTGCGGTAATGCCAGTCGTCCTGCCACCACGCCTGAGCCGTGGCCGGGAGCACGAAGCCCAGGCAGATGAACAACGAAAGGAAAAGGCGCTGCATGAAAAGTGCTCCTGTTAGAAAGTGGCCTGAAGGTTGAAGTGCAGGCGCGATTCCTGTTTCGAGGTGTTCGGCCCTTCGAGTAGCGGGTAGCCCCAGTCGAGGCTGCCGGACAGCCATTTGCTCAGGCTGGCGCGGGTGCCGAGGCCGACGCTGGCCAGGGCGTAATTGGCGTCCTGGTCCGGCAGCTCGTCGCGCAGATAGAGTTGCGCGCCCTCGGCGAAGGCGTAGAAGCGCCAGTCCTGCATCCAGGTGCCGACGTACTTGGCCAGTGACGGTGTGCGCAGTTCTTCGCTCAGCAGGAAGCCGTCATCGGCGGTGCGTTCGGCGGCCAGATAACCGCGCACCGACGTCGCGCCGCCGGCGGAGAATTGCTCGTTGGAAACCAGCGGTCCCGACGCCAGCTGGAACGCGGCTTTGCTTGCGCTCTGCCAGTCGCTGTCGAAGGTCCAGGTGAAGTTGGTATCGCCCTTGAGCACGGCGAAACTCGGGTTGGCTCGGTAGCGTTTGTAGTCGAAGTCTTCGTCGGAACTGCCGTAGCCGAAGATGCTGCGGGTGGCGGCGACCAGACTCAAACCGAGGCCGAGCTGGCTCTTTTCGTTGTAGCGATAGCCGTTGTAAGCGAAGGTGAACGGCGCGTATTTCAGCGGCACCTTGTCGCTCTCGCCGGACAGGGTCAGGCGTTCGTCGAAGTCCTTGAAGTCGATGCCGGCCGACAGCGAGTTCGACCAGTTGCCACTGGACGGGATCGTGTAGATCGCCGACACGCCGTAGGAATGGCCCTTGCCGAGCACGTTGCTGCCGCCGAGGGTGGCGACGTTGCTGTCGGACTGGTAACCGGAGAACTGCACGCTCCAGCGCTCGGTCAGCGGTGCGGTGTAGGAGCCGGACCAGACCTTGGCGTTGTCAGTCTCCTGAGGCGCGGTGAAGAACGTCAGGTTGACGCTGTGCCCCAACTGCCAAAGGTTGTTGTAGCCGAGGCTGGTGACGGTGCGCAGTTTTTCGGTGTCGGCGCTGTAGTCGTTGTTCAGCCCCACGCTGGCGGTCCACGGGTTCTGGTCTTCGACCTGCAGATCCACGTCCATGGTGCCGGGGCGCTGACCTTCACGCACCAGCGGCATCACCTGGCGGCCCGGGGTCTTGTTCAGTTGCGCCAGTTCGCCCTGGACCTTGGCGAAGTCCGGCACCTCGCCTTCTTTGAGAGCCGGGACGTTGTCGCGAATATCCAGCGGCGAATAGTGTTTGGCGCCGACCACCCGCACCCGGCCGACCTTGGTTTCGCTGACTTGCAGGTAGACGATGCCGTCGGCCACCGCTTGCTCCGGCAACTCGACGAATACCGATTGATAGCCGCGTTCCTGATAGGCCTTCTGCAAGGCATCCCGCGCGCCTTCGATATCGCTCAAGGCTTTTTGCGGGCCGAGGAACGGGTACACCGCTTCTTCGATCGCCCGCGCATCGAGCACGGTGTTGCCGCGCACGAAGTATTCGTTGACGTCCACCAGACGCTGCGCCGCTGCGTTTTCGGCCTCCTCGGCGAACGCCGGCTGCGCACCGGCCGTCACCAGCAGCCAGCCCCACAGCGCCAGCCGTGACGTGAAAATCTGATCCACACTACCCCCTGAAAATTCGCGATGACCTGTTGGCGCTTTTGCGCCTTGCGTGTACGTCAATGACTGGCGTTGTTAATTGCTGACGTGCGGGACCGCGGCGTGCTTGCCCAGCCAGGTGTGCAGCAGCGCGAAGTTCAAGGAGAACTCGGGCATTTGCAGCAGCGCGCCGCAGAACACTTCACCGATGATTTTCTGGATGAGCTGCACCGCACGCGGCTCGTTGAGCAGCGTGGCGATGTCGCGACTGAGGACGTTGAAGCTCCAGACTTTCTGGTTCAGGCCAAGGCCGACGAACCAGCGAAACAGCAGGTTGTAATTGAGCTGTTCGTAGAGCTGCTGTTCGCTGGGCACCGAATACAGCAGTTGCAGCAGCAGAATGTGCATGACCGTCTGCGGGGCGATCAGCATGCCGGGTTGGGCATTGAGGTCGTGCAGGAGGTCGCGGTGGGCGTCGAGCAGGTCGTCGATCTGCGGGCGCAGCAGCACCAGCGAATGCCCCGGCGGAATGTAGCTGGAGACCTCCTTCAACGCGCCCTGCCAGTCATCCTGCGACACGATCCAGACCCACGGCGCGCCGTAGCGATACACCGAAACCGGCTTCTTGCGCGCGGCTTCGACGATCTTCGACAGGCGTTGATCGAGTTCCTGCATGCCCACTTTCGAGTAGCGTTCCATAGTCCCCATTGCCTCACTCCCGGCGTCCCGCCTCGGCTTGTGAAAAGCGCCCCTCAGGGGCCCCTCAAGCGCGTTACATAGGCATGACCGGACTGGCGATGTGCTACCGAACTTTTGTCATAAAAGCTTCATTACGGAAATTGATCGGGGAATTGCAGACACCACAAATACTGTGGGAGCTGCGGTGCGACGATTCGACTTGCCAGCGATGGCGTCAGGTCAGCAACATTTACTTGGCTGACACACCGTCATCGCTGGCAAGCCAGCTCCCACAGGGTTATGGGGTGTTTTCAGAAAAACATTCCGTCAGGTGTAGACGGGCCAGATGTCGACGATCTTGCCACCACGCACCGCCAGCAAGTCGCCGAATTGCAGGAGGACGGCTTCGGTCTGGGTCGGGCGCAAGAACACCTGATCCTCCACCGTCAGCCCCACGGCATTCGAGCCATTGACCATCTCCTGATTCGAGCTACGGCCGTAAACACCATTGCTCTGCAATCCGGGCGGCGACTCAAACTCGGCCATCCAGTTGCCACCGTAGATGAAGAAGGTCTGGCGCTGATTGGCGTCCCACCACGAAAACAGTTTCGACTTGTCATCCAGCGCCGGAATGTTCACCGCCCCCGTGCTTTTCAACACCGGGGTGGCGATGTACGCGGCCGGTTCATGTTCGACCAGCGACGGCAGATCGTAATGCGTCGGCTTGAGCATCGCCGTCCCCACCGACACTTCACTGCTCAGATGTTCGTTTTCATGCATGCGATAACTCGGGCTGCCGGCAGTGTTCAGGCACAAGCCGTCATGCCACAGCGCCGGATACTGCTGCCGGGTGAAGTCGACGCAGCGTTGATAAATCACCATCACCTTGGCGAACAGTTCCTCGGGCGAACCGAGAATCCCCGGCACGCCCATGCCCACGAACGGGTCGTAGCCCATGAACCCGGCAAACTCCAGGTGCTGTGGGTTGGCGGCGATCAGCGCGAGCATCTGCCCGAGCACGTTCACGTCACTGACGCCGCCCCGGTGCAGGCCGACGTCCAGCTCGATGTTGATCCGCATCCGCGTGCCCAGTCCCTGAGCCAGCGCGAGGTATTGCCGCAAGCGTTCGGGGTTGTCGATCAGCCATTGCAGTTGCTTCGCCGGGTCGAACGGGCCTTTGTGGGTTTGGTAGAAAATCTCCGCCGAGCGTACCGGCAACGGCTTGCCCAGGAGAATGTCGGACTGCGGAAACGTCACCGCATCGTGATTGAGGAACGGCTGATGAAACGACATCAGCCGCTGCGTCCCTGCCCTTTGGCCGATGTAGCTGAGCAGGCCTGGCGATGGCAATGACTTCTCCACCAGCCGCAATTGCTTGCCCGCGCGTTTGACCGAGCGCATCACCACGTCGATGTTGTGATCCAGCCGATCCAGATCGATCAGCAACACCGGGCGCATCGGGCCTTTGGTCTTGAGCTCATTGTTCAGCGCCCGGAAATAGTCACTGTAAGGCCCGCCGCGATCGCCCGGTCGCAACCATGCGCCAACCCCCACCAGCAAAGCGCCAACACCCAACGTCCCGAGCACGAAATTACGTCGATTGACCGTCATCAGCTCACCCCCAGAATCGACGACAGATGCCCGTTGAGAAACTTGCCGCTCGGGTCCAGCGCCTGGCGTACCTGAATGAATTCCTGCCAGCGCGGGTACAACGTCTGCAAGGTGCGGGCATTGAGCGTGTGCAACTTGCCCCAGTGCGGGCGGCCGTTGTACTTCCAGAAGATCGGCTCGACGGCGGCGAAGAAGTTGTGATGGTCCATCTGATAATGCTGGTGGACCGAGATCGAGCAGCTGTCGCGGCCTTCGAACATGCTCAGCGGAATGTCGTCGGCCTTGACGTAGCGGTACTCGATGGGAAACCAGGTGCGCAGGTCCTTGTCGCGGATCAGTTTGAGAATCTCCCGCAGGCAGGCCGGGCCGTGTTCGGCGGGCACCGAATATTCCATCTCGTTGAAACGCACGGTGCGCACGTTGGCGTAGATGTCGAACGAGTCGCCGACCCGGTCATCGAAACTCGCCAGATGCCGCAGGCTGTTGAGCAGCGAACTGCGCAGGTTCGGGAAATCGCTGCCGTACTTGTCGATCTTCTCGATCAACGTCACGAACTCGTTGCCGCCCTCCTCTTCGGGCGGAATCGGCGGCGTGGGCGGGTCGGTGGTTTCGTTGAGGGCGATCGACAAGGCGTAGTCGGAATGGGTGACGACGAGCATTTCCCAGTGCTGGTTTTCGCTTGTGTTCTTGTCCAGGTCTTCCAGCAGTTCTTCGGTTTTGGCGATCCACTGGCGCTCCCGCAGGCGATAGGCCGGACGGTTTTGCAGACGGATTCTGGTGGCCACGCCCAACGCGCCGAGGGATACCCGGGCGGCGTTGAATACTTCGGGATGTCGCTGGCTGTCGCAGTCCAGCACTTCGCCGCTGGCGGTCACCAGTTGCATCCCGCAGACGTGGGCGGAATAGGACTGGAAGGTTTTGCCGGTGCCGTGGGTCGAGGTGGAAATGGCGCCGGCGAGGGTCTGGTAATCGATATCGGCCATGTTCTGCAGGGCCTGGCCGATGTCCTTGAGCGGCGTGCCCATGCGCGACATCGGCGTGCTGGCAGCGAATTCGGCTTGCAGGGTTTTCGGGTCGTGATCGAGCAGACCGTTGAAGTAGCTCAGCGACAGCAACGTGCCGTCGGTGGGCACCAAAGCACTGAAGGAATGCGCCGAACCGACCGGGCGAATCTTGCCCGGTGCCTGCTGAATCACTGCGGTCAGTTCATCCAGATTCTTCGGTGCCACTCGCGCCGCCGGCAGGCAACTCTGCCCGCCCGACCAGTTGCGCCAGGGAATCAGCCGAGGTGCGCGCATCAACTGGCCCAGCGCCGGATTGCAGGCCAGCGCGCTGAACGCGCCGACGATGCTTGCCCGTTGCAATAACTGCCGGCGTGTCAGATCTATCGGCATGCCAGGATCCTTATTGTGGGAGCGGCTGATCGGCCATGAAGCCGATCAACTGAAGGAATTGGTCTTCCGAGCACTCGACGCACTGGCCCATCGGCGGCATGCCGTTGTAGCCGTTGATGGCGTGGTCGAGCAGCGTGTCGGCGCCCTGCTGGATGCGCGGTTCCCAGGCCTTGCGGTCACCGGTCAGCGGCGCATTGGCGGCGGGGTTGGCGTGGCAGAGCTGGCAGCTGTTGGCGTAGATCTGCGCCAGCGCCGGGTCTTTGGGAATGGTGTTGTTGGTGCTGGCCGGGGGTTTGGGGTCTTCGCCGCAGCCAGGCAGCGTCATGGCCAACGCCAGTAATAATGTGAGTCGGATTGCCCGCATAACGGCCTCGCTTATTGTTGTGGTCACACCTTAAGGCAGGCGGGTCGGCGGGTTTAGGGCATTGCGGGACATTGAGGGGGGCAAACGGGGCCAGCCCATTACCTGAAGACGATCGTTCCCACGCTCCGCGTGGGAATGCAGCCCTGGACGCTCTGCGTCCGCTTGGAACGCGGAGCGTCCCTTGAGGCATTCCCACGCAGAGCGTGGGAACGATCATGTGTGGATGCCCGCTCTGCTGTGCGGTTTCGCGTGACATTCGCGTGACATTTGCGGGTTTAAATTTCAGCGCATTCAGGCGTATAACCGTTACAGACTTTTTCAATGACGCGGGGTAGCGACATGACCACAGCAAACATCCTTGGCAACCTGTTCCCTTCTGTCAGCGACATCCCGGAAAAATACCGCCTCGACGGTCAGGTCGAGCAACGCGAATACCTGGTCGATGGCCAGTTGCGCCGCTGGGACGGCCCGCTCGCCACCGTGCGCAGCCCGGTCTATCTGCACGGCGATAACGGCGACGAACAAGTGATCCTCGGCAGCACACCGCTGCTGGACGCCGACACCGCCCTCACCGCTTTGGATGCGGCCGTGCGCGCTTACGATCGAGGCCAGGGCCTGTGGCCAACCCTGCGCGTGGCCGAACGCATCCAACACGTCGAAGCTTTCCTCGGGCGCATGCGCCAGCAGCGCGACGCCGTGGTGAAACTGCTGATGTGGGAGATCGGCAAGAACCTCAAGGACTCAGAGAAGGAATTCGACCGCACCTGCGACTACATCGTCGACACCATCAATGCGCTGAAAGAACTCGACCGCCGCTCCAGCCGTTTCGAGCTGGAGCAGGACACCCTCGGCCAGATCCGCCGCGTACCGCTCGGCGTAGCGCTGTGCATGGGCCCTTACAACTATCCGCTGAACGAAACCTTCACCACGCTGATTCCGGCGCTGATCATGGGTAACACCGTGGTATTCAAACCGGCCAAACTCGGCGTACTGCTGATCCGTCCGTTGCTTGAAGCCTTCCGCGACAGCTTCCCCACCGGCGTGATCAACGTGATCTACGGCAGCGGCCGCGAGACCGTCAGTGCGCTGATGGCCAGCGGCAAGATCGACATCTTCGCCTTCATCGGCACCAACAAGGCCGCCAGCGACCTAAAGAAACTGCACCCGAAACCACACCGCTTGCGCGCAGCATTGGGCCTGGATGCGAAAAACCCCGGGATCGTCCTGCCAGAAGTCGACCTCGACAACGCAGTCAGCGAAGCGGTCACCGGTTCGCTGTCGTTCAACGGCCAGCGCTGCACCGCGTTGAAGATTCTGTTCGTGCATGAAGATGTGGTGGACAGCTTCATCGAGAAATTCAACGCCAAACTGGCCAGCCTCAAACCGGGCATGCCGTGGGACAACGGTGTGTCGCTGACACCGTTGCCGGAGTCGGGCAAGGTCGATTATCTGCATGGGCTGATGGCTGACGCGCAGAGCAAAGGCGCCCAGGTGGTCAATCCGAATGGTGGCGAGTCGCGGGAATCGTTCTTCTACCCAGCGGTGCTGTACCCGGTGACGCCGCAGATGCGCGTTTATCAGGAAGAGCAGTTCGGGCCGGTGGTGCCGATTGTGCCGTACCGTCACCTCGATACCGTGATCGACTACGTGCTGGAATCGGACTTCGGCCAGCAACTGAGCATCTTCGGCACCAACCCGGTGGCCGTCGGCCGACTGGTCGACACCTTCGCCAACCAGGTCGGGCGGATCAACCTCAACGCCCAGTGCCAGCGCGGGCCGGACACCTACCCGTTCAACGGTCGCAAGAACTCCGCCGAAGGCACGCTGTCGGTACACGATGCACTGCGGGTGTTTTCGATCCGCACCCTGGTGGCGACCAAGTTCCAGGAACCCAACAAGGATCTGATCAGCGAAATCATTCGCGGACGGGATTCGAACTTCATCGCCACCGACTACATCTTCTGAGGAGGAATCAGCGCTGAGCACTTTCAGCCCCCACCGCTGGCCGCCGCTGTTGCGGCGGATCCTGCGGCCGTTGCTCGACCCGTATCGACGTTATCGCCATGCTCGAACGATTCACGCGGTGCGGGTCGCGTTGGGGTTGCTGGCGACAATCCTGCTGACCACCGGCATCAATCTGCCCCACGGCGAATGGGCGTCGGTGACCATGCTGGTGGTGATCGGCGGCCTGCAGCACCACGGCAACATCGGCAAGAAAGCCGCCGAGCGTGCCACCGGCACCTTGATCGGTGCCGGCGTCGGTTTGTTGATCGTGGCGCAACAGGCGTGGCTGGGCATGCCGTGGCTGACCTATTTTGCGATGGCAGTGGTCTGCGGATTCTTTTCGTATCACGCCATCGGCAAGGGCGGCTACACCGCCCTGCTCTCGGCCATTACCGTGTTCATTGTCGCCGGGCATGGCGACAACCCGATCACCGACGGGCTGTGGCGCGGGGTCGATATCCTGATCGGTATCGCCCTGGCCCTGGCCTTTTCCTTCGCCCTGCCGCTGTACGCGGTGTACTCGTGGCGCTACAACCTGGCCGACGCGCTGCGCGATTGCGCGACGGTGTACGGGCGGATCATCGGCGGCCAGTCGGTGACGGCCGACGAACACTTGAAGTTGATGAGCCGGCTGAACGCGGTGATGGTGCAACTGCGCTCGCTGATGCCGTCGGTGTCCAAGGAAGTCAAAGTCTCGATGACTGAGCTGGACGCCATCCAGCGCAACCTGCGCATGTGCATCAGTACCCTGGAAATTCTCGGCAACATTCGCCCGGATGCCAACGACCCCGACGCCATGGCGCATCTGCAAGCCGCGCTCAAGACTGAGCACCGGCACATTCGCGTGCAATTGATCGGCATGGCCCGAGCGTTGAAATCCGGTGCGGCCCAGAGGCTGGGGCGCCCGGTGGAGTTGCCGGACGCCAGTCTCGATACGCCTGTCTACAGCCCGCTGGATGGCTACCGTTTGTTGACCCGGCAACTGGCGGCCAACATCGGCGAGATGCGCCAGCGCCTGGCGAAGACCGCGCCGCGCTGGAACATCTGAGGTTTACTGCGCGGCCAGGCGCCGCGCCTTCAATCCCCAACCCTGTTGCATGCCCGCAGCGGCCAATAGAATCGCCGCCACGCCAATCCATTGCAGGGTTTGCAGTTGATGACCGAAGGCAAACCAGTCAACGAAAATCGCCGCGATCGGGTAGATGAATGACAGCGCGCCGGTCAATGCGGTCGGCAGTTTCTGGATCGCGCCGTAGAGCAACACGTACATCAGACCGGTGTGGACGATGCCCAGTGTCACTAGACTGGCCCAGGCACTCGGTGCCTCGGGCATCGCTGAAAAATGGGCGAATGGCGCGAGCAACAGCACGCCGGTGCAGACCTGGATCAGCGCAATCAGGTGCGGCGGCGTGCCGGTCAGGCGCTTGATGATCAACGCGGCGATGGCGTAGAGAAACGCCGCCCCCAGCGCCAGCGCAATCCCCATCAGGTAATCATTGCCACCCTCGCCCTGCCCGCCGTGGGCACTGACGATGGCCAGCATTCCCATGAAAGAAATCGCCAGCCAGAACATCTTCTGCAGGGTGATCCTCTCGCCGAGAAACAGCGCCGCCAAACCCACCAGCATGAACGGCTGCACGTTGTAGACCGCCGTGCCGATGGCAATCGAGGCCCTTGAATAGGAGGCGAACAGCAGCACCCAGTTACCGACGATTGCCACCCCGCTGAGCACCGCCAGCAGGAATGTGGTGCGGGTCAGAATGCCTGGGCGCAGAAAGCCGAACGCAGCGCAGATCAGCAACAAGGTGCCGGCGCCGAACAGGCAGCGCCAGAACACCACGTCCAGCACCGGTTGCCCGGACACCAGCACGAACCAGCCGATCGTCCCGGATATCAGCATGGCGGCGGTCATTTCGAATGAGCCGCGACGGATTGTTTTGTCCATCATCTATCTCCTTAATGTGTGGCAAAAGTATGCCAAGCGAGATCGGGCCCTCTCCAGCGGAAAAAGCAGGCTAAACTCGGTTTCTGCCTTTTTTATCAAGGGTAGTTTGTGCCATTCGCCTAATGCGGGAGTTTCTTGTATGACCGACGATATCGACCAGATCCTGATCGGGGCCCTGATGGAGGATTCGCGGCGCTCGCTCAAGGCCCTGGCGCAAATCAGCGGGTTGTCATCGCCGAGCGTGGCCGAGCGCCTGCGGCGGCTGGAGGAACGCGGTGTGCTCAAGGGTTACACCGTTGAAATTGACCCGAAATGCTTCGGTTATCAGTTGCAGGCGATTGTCCGGGTGCGGCCATTACCGGGGCAGTTGCAGGAGGTCGAGCGGCAGATTCTGTCGATTCCCGAGTTCACCGAGTGCGACAAGGTGACCGGCGAGGATTGCTTCATTGCCCGTTTGCATGTGCGCTCGATGGAACAGTTGGACACCCTGCTTGATCGGCTGAATACGCTGGCGGAAACCAATACCGCGATCGTCAAGAAGACCCCGGTGAAACGTCGATTGCCACCGATGGCCTGAGCGGCGTAGTTTGAGTCTTTTCCGGCGAAGGATTGGCGGTATGAAAATTCAGGCAATGATGCTGGCTATGGTGATGCTGGCCGGGTGCGGGACGGTGCAGACCGTGGCATTCAGCGATAAGTTTTCCACCGACCAGTTGAAGGCTAAAAAATCCTACTGCGGCGCTGTACCGCGCATCTACAGTGGCGTGACGTACGATTTCTGCATGCTGCACGCCGAAAAGCCGGATGACGTCGATGCGTTCAACTACAAGAACGCTACACCGGGTCTGCTGGTCGATGCGGCCGTGTCGGGAGTGCTCGATACGTTGCTGCTGCCCTACACGATCTACAAGCAACAGGCTGATGGCAGCATCGAGATCAATTGAGCGCCTGCTTGCGTTTTCGCAGGCAACAAAAAACCCGCTTTCGCGGGTTTTCTGTTTATAGCGGTGCAGCGATCAGTCGTCGCGGCTCATGATGCCGAAGATCTGCAACAGGCTGACGAACAGGTTGTAGATCGATACATACAGGCTGATGGTCGCCATGATGTAGTTGCGCTCGCCGCCGTGGATGATGGCGCTGGTCTGGAACAGGATGCAGACCGACGAGAACAGCACAAAACCTGCGCTGATCGCCAGTTGCAGGCCGCTGATCTGGAAGAACATGCTCGCCAGCGTCGCACCCAGCAGAACGAAGAAACCGGCGGTGATGAAGCCACCGAGGAAGCTCATGTCCTTGCGGGTGATCAGCACGTAGGCCGACAGACCACCGAACACCAGTGCAGTCATCGCGAACGCGGAGCTGACCACTTCAGCGCCGCCCTGCATGCCCAGGTAACGGTTGAGGATCGGGCCGAGCAGGAAACCCATGAAACCGGTCAGGGCAAATGCCGACACCAGCCCCCAGGCAGAGTCACGAAGCTTGTTGGTGAGGAAGAACAGACCGTAAAAACCGATCAGTACCACGAAAATGTTCGGGTAGCCGACCCGCATCTGCTGGGCCACGAACGCCATCACACCGCTGAATGCGAGGGTGAGCGCCAGTAGACCGTAAGTGTTGCGCAGGACGCGGCTAACCTCTAGCTGCTCAGCCTGCACGCTGTTGTGAACTGCGTAATCCTGTTCGCGCATGGCGACACTCCTGTTGGTTTGAAACGTTCAGTCGCAAAGATCATAACAGACGCTCTGTAACAAGCCATGCACAGAGTTTGACAGTGTGTTTCATTCAGGTATTATGGCGCCCGCAACGCAACGGAGGTGTGGCCGAGTGGTTTAAGGCAACGGTCTTGAAAACCGTCGACTGTAACAGGTCCATGAGTTCGAATCCCATCGCCTCCGCCATCTTATGTACGACAAAGCCCTGATTATTCAGGGCTTTGTCGTTTCTGACGTTCCAGAAATTCTGATGACATCAGGATGTTTTCCACAAACCGCAACTTTCACTCCCTTCTCCAGCGTCCTGCCGAACATAAAACACTCTTCATGTAATACGGGAATTCATCAAGATGACCCTGGCCGTGATGATGGCACCTCACTGACAGCTATCAGCCGAATGCTGCCTCCTGCGGACGACTGTCCTGGCCGAAACCGTTTCAACTCTCACGACTGCCGAACCGTAGCTGCCGCTCAATAATGGATAAGCGCGTCATCAAAGGAACTAGCCCAATATTGAAACGTCTGTTTGAATAACGGCATGATGCCAGCCAGCAAAAAGGCCGATGGCGCAGCTGATAACAACACAAGAATGGAGTGCGCGATGAGCCAAACCGACCAACTTTTTTCCTATTGGTGGAATACATCAGGCCCTTGGGTAGAAGAACCCAACGTACGCAGGAGTGGCACGAGCGGAGTGCAGCGAGTGATGCATGACGGTGCCACTGTTTATGTTAAGCGCCAGACGGGTCATTTGTTTCGCAGCCTGAGATATCCTCTGGGGCGCCCCACCACCCTGCGCGAAGGCCGCGCGCTCACAAAGTTACTCCATCTTGGGGTCAACGCCCCTCAACCGGTTTACTACGGTGCGCAAAAAATCAAAGGGGTCTGGCACGGCATCTTGGTCACCAAAGACTTGAACGGTTTCCAGGATTTGGAATCCTGGTACAACGAAGGCGCAAAAAACCAATACACGACCAAGCAACTGGACAATGTGCTCGAAATACTCGCGTCGTTAATGGCACGAATGCATCTCGGCCGCTGGCAACATGGCTGCATGCGCTCAAAGCACATTTTTATCAAAGTTCGCAATTCGTCGAGCGATCCCGAGTTCGAGCTTGCGCTGCTCGATCTCGAGAAGTCCCATGGGCGAATCAGCTCATTGCGGGCAGCTCGGCACGACATTTTGCAACTCAGACGGCATTCCTATTGGAGCGAACCGGAGTGGCAACACTTTCTTCGTCATTATGAAAAGCACCTGGGTCGACCAGTAATCACTCAGGGCCGTTCTTGAGAGCCCAACGAAGGCGGCAGGCGCTCACAGCACATGAATGTCTGCGTCGATCTGCCAGGTGAACCGGTGAATGCAGGGTGTGTGCCCGGCCCCGCACAACTCATTGAAGGTTCTACTCTACTGACTCAGCTACCATCCAGTTTTTCGAAAGCACAGGCCACGCCGGACCGGGATCGGAACGGTCGAGAACGATTCGGCGCACATTGACTATCCGCGCGGCGCCGGGTGGTGAGGCTGAAGCCATCTTTATATACGACAAAGCCCTGATTATTCAGGGCTTTGTCGTTTCCGCGATCAGGCCTCGATTTTCAGCACTGATGGCTACTCCGGTTTGACTGTTGCAGCCGGCGCCCTGGCGTCAGGACCGATTTTGAACCAGATCGAGTACATCGCAGGCAGGAACACCAGCGTCATGATGGTGCCAACGAGCGTGCCGCCAATCAGGGTATAGGCCAGCGTCCCCCAGAACACCGAGTGTGTCAGGGGAATGAACGCCAGGATCGCCGCCAGGGCGGTCAACAGTACCGGTCGCGCACGTTGCACCGTGGCTTCGACGACAGCGTGAAACGGATCCAGCCCTTCTTGCGCGTTGTGATGAATCTGCCCGATCAGAATCAGCGTATTGCGCATCAGGATCCCCGACAGCGCAATCAACCCGACCAACGCATTGATGCCAAACGGCTGATTGAAGATCAGCAGTGTCGGCACCACGCCAATCAAGCCTAACGGCGAGGTGAGGAACACCATGATCATCGCCGAGGTCGAACGGACCTGCACAATGATGATGACCAGGGTCATGGCGATCATGATCGGCAACAACGGCAGGATCGCCTTGCCGGCCTTGCCGGACTCTTCGATCGCACCCGCCTGCTCGATCCGGTAACCGGAAGGCAGCTTGTCGATGATCGGCTGCAATTGCTTCAGCAGCGCACTGGAAACATCCGGTGGCTGCAAGTCTTCGGCAATGTCGCCGCGCACGGTGATGGTCGGGGTGCGATCACGTCGACGCAGGATCGGATCCTCCATGCGCACATCGACCTCGCCGATCTGCGACAACGGGATTCGCTGCCCCGAGGCACCGACCAAGGTGAAGCCTTCGATTTGCTGTGGATCGAGCCGGACATCGCCCGCTGCCCGCCCCATGACCTGCACGGAACGAATATCTTCACGCACCGCTGTAATCGGTACTCCGCTGAGCAGGAACTGCAATTGCTGTGCAACCGCAGTCGATGTCAGCCCCACTGCCTGTAGACGATCCTGATCCAGGTTGAAATGCAACGACGGCGTCAGCGGCCCCCAATCAGTGTTCACGGTTCTCATCATCGGGCTGTCCTGCATCACACCCCGCACCTGCTCGGCGATCACGCGCAACTTGGCCGGATCAGGCCCCATCACCCGGTAGGCCACCGGAAACGGCGAGTAAGGACCAAACACGATTTGCGTTGCCCTGAGACGCGCCTCCGGGGCGAGCCCTTGAGCCACCGCGTCACGAAAACGCAACTTGAGGGTTTCCCGTGCTTCCTGACTGTCGGTCAGTACAACGATCTTGGCGAACGACGGATCGGGCAGTTCCGGTGCCATCGCCAGGAAAAAACGCGGTGCACCCTGACCGATATAGGCCGTGACGATTTTTGCCTCATCCTGCTGGTGCAGCCAGGCTTCGACCTTGGCGGCCGTGGCGCTGGTCTGCTCGATGGAAGTGCCGTAGGGCATTTGCACTTCGATCATGACTTCAGGACGGTCAGAGGTCGGGAAGAACTGTTTCTTCACCAGGCCCATGCCCGCAGCGGCCACAAAGAACAGCACAATGACCATGCCCGCGACCAGCCATTTGCGGGCAATGACCCGGGTCAGAACCCGGCGGAAGCGGTTGTATCGCGGCGTGTTGTAGATCGCCGTATGTCCCCCCTCCACCGCCTTGATATCCGGCAACAGTTTCACGCCCAGATAAGGGGTGAACGCCACTGCCACGACCCACGAAGCGATGAGAGCGATGCCCACGATCCAGAACATGTTGCTGGTGTATTCGCCGGCCGTGGACTGAGCAAAACCGTTCGGCAAAAAACCGATCGCCGTCACCAGGGTTCCGGACAGCATCGGCGCCGCCGTGTGGCTCCAGGCATAGGCAGACGCCTTGATGCGATCGTAGCCCTCCTCCATTTTCACCACCATCATTTCAATGGCAATGATCGCGTCATCGACCAGCAGCCCGAGCGCCAGAATCAACGACCCCAGGGTAATACGGTCGAAATTCTTGCCGGTGGCCGCCATCACCACAAACACGATCGCCAGAGTCAAAGGAACCGCGGCGGCGACCACCACGCCGACACGCCAGCCCATGCTCAGAAAGCAGACGAGCATGACCACCAGCAGCGCGACGAAGAACTTGACCATGAACTCGCCAACGGCGGAGTCGATATTCACTGCCTGGTCGGTGACTTTCGAGAGGGTCATACCCAAGGGCATTTCCTCATTGATCCTGACGGTCTCGGCATCCAGCGCCTTGCCCAGATCAAGACCGTTCCAGCCCTCACGCATCACCACACCGAGCAACAGCGCCTCTTCGCCGTTATTGCGCACCAGGAAGGTAGCCGGGTCTTCATAACCGCGTTCGACCGTCGCCACATCAGACAGCTTGAGCGTCCGCCCCTGCCCGACCACAGGGGTGTCACGGATTTTCTGCAGTTTGTCGAACGCACCATCGAGACGCAGAAAAACCTGTGGCCCGCTGGTGTCGATTGATCCGGCCGGGGTCAGTGCGTTCTGACTGTTCAGCGCGGCGAAGATGTCCTGCGGTGACAAGCCCAACGTGGCCAACCGGTCATGCGAAAAGGAAACAAATATCCGTTCGGCTTGTTCGCCGATGATGTTGACCTTCTTCACCCCCGGCACATGCAACAGGCGCTGGCGCATGGACTCCGCATCGCGGACCAGCAGACGCTGTGGCTCACCCTTGGCTTTCAGGGCGAACAGCGCAAAGGTCACGTCCGAATACTCGTCGTTGACCATCGGCCCGATGACGCCCGCCGGCAACTTGATTGCTTCATCGTCGAGTTTTTTACGCGCCTGATAGAACTCTTCCTGCACTTGCGAGGGCGGCGTGCTATCGAGCAACGAGACCATCGTGAAAGCGAGCCCTGGCCGCGTATAGGTTTCCGAGCGGTCGTACCATTTGAGTTCTTGCAGGCGTTTTTCCAGTGGCTCCGCCACCTGATCCTGCATCTCCTGTGCGGTCGCCCCCGGCCACGCCGTGATGACGGTCAACTGCTTGACGGTAAATGGAGGGTCTTCGGCACGCCCCAACTGGAAGAACGCCAGGGTGCCGGCAACGGCGATCAGGAAAATCAGAAAGACCGTGATCGAACGCTCGCGAACGGCGATGGCGGAAAGGTTGAATCGTCCTTCGCTCATGGACGACTCCCGGCAACGGTCGCCGCATCAGGCACGGACATTCTTACTGCTTCACCTTCGCGCAACAGGTGAGCGCCCAGCGCCACAATCTGTTCGCCGACCCGAAGCTCGCCAGCCACTCGCGCCAGATCATCGCTCAAACCCAGCACTTTAACCGGACGCCAGGTCACGGTTGGCGGTGTCCCGGCGATGACCCACACGCCAGGACCTTTACCGGCGTCGTAGAGCGCGGCAATGGGCACTTGCAACGATGCGGCGGGTGTCGAACCCTCGGCGATTCTGAGGGTGACTGTCGAACCTATCGGCGCATTGGCCAGCGCGCCTTCCAGTACATAGCGGGCCTCGAACGTACGCGTCGTGCGGTCCGCCGAATCCGAAAGCAACCTCAGTTTCGCGGTCACAGCACCCGAGGCGTCGCCATAGAGCGTGGCTTGCGCGGTGGATCCTGCTGCGGGACGCAACGTCTCGGGCAAGTGCACGATGGCCTCGCGTTGCCCTGCCCGCGCCAGTCGAACCACCGGTCGTCCGGGACTGACGACTTGTCCGGGTTCGGCGAGTGTTTCCACCACAACGCCGTCGGCATCGGCGACCAGCACCGCGTAACCGGAAGCGTTGCGGGCAACGTCCGCTTGCGCTTCAGCGGCGCTGAGTTGGGCCTTGGCCGTGTCTGCGGCGGCTTTGATCTGATCGTAGGCCGAAGCGGAAATGGCGCCGGCGCTGACCAGAGTGCGATAACGAGCTTCATCATCGGCTGTCTGCCTGGCGCGGGCTCGGGCGGCGATGACAGACTCCTGCTGCGCGCGGGCTTGCAACCCCAAGTCGATGGGGTCGAGCCGCATCAGCGGCTGCCCGCGTTTGACGGTCTGCCCCGTGTCAACCAGACGTTCGAGCACCTTGCCCGATACGCGAAAACCCAGGTCGCCCTGAATGCGCGCCGTCACCACCCCCGTAAAAGATCGGGAACCGTCGCCCGCAGCCTGAACGGCGGTGAACCTGACCAGAGGCGCCTGTGTGCGCGGGTCTGCAACGGATGAGGAATCACCGCACGCCGCCAGGGCGAGTGGCAACAGGCATGCGGCGATGGGAAAAATTCGGAGCCGGCGCATAGGTACCCTTACTGAAAATAGGATGATCATCATATTCTCAGTTCTGTGACCATTAACGTCAACAGTCACAAACCATGAACTGTCCGGCGCTTCAGTTTTATCACTCACGCCGCACTGATATTTATAACCTGCTCAATCAAATCGATCGCCCTTGATTGACAAGATGTGACCAATATTTAATATGGTCACAAAACTTGTAAAGGAACGACGATGCCTCCCCTCCGCCCGATTGCTCTTTTGGTTACCGCCAGCCTCATGGCAGGTTGTGCGGTGGGTCCGGATTACCATCGTCCAGACGCCCCGCTTTCAGATCATTACCTGGGGCAGTCTGCTGTCGAACCGCGATCAGGATCGACACCGGACAGCCTTGCCGCCTGGTGGGAAAGCTTTAACGATCCGCTACTGAGCAACCTCATCGACCAGGCCTTGCAGCAGAATCTGGATCTTGCACAGGCATCAGCGCGCGTCACCCAGGCCAGGGCCGGCCTGGGGGCCGCCAATGCAGCACTGCTGCCCTCGGCGAATATCAGCGCACAGGCGGCACGCGCTTATCAGTCCGTAGAGACACCACTGGGCCAAGTCTTGAATTCAACACCCGGCTATGACCGTTACGGCAATGCCTACGAGGCCAATCTTGAGGCGGGCTGGGAAGTCGATGTCTTCGGCGGACTGCGCCGCGGGCGTGAGGCGGCACTGGCTGAGTATCAGGCCTCAGCAGCCGGTTTCACGGCGACGAGGTTGGCGATCGCTGCGCAAACGGCCGATATCTACATCACCCTGCGCGGATTACAGGCGCGGCTGGACATCGCCAACCGGCAAGTCGACACCCGGCGCGCATTGCTGGAGAAGGTTCAGTTGCTTTACGGCAAAGGGCTGGCCGCGGAGTATCAGGTGCGCCAGGCCGAGGGTGAATTGTCGCAAGTCCAGGCGAGCGTTCCGGTACTGCAAAGCGGTCTGGAGGCGGCCATGAATGCGATGGACGTGCTGCTCGGCACGCCTCCCGGCACCCACCGCACGCAACTGGCACCTGAGGGCGAAATTCCCGATGTGCCGTCGCTGACTGCGCTGGGCACACCGGCAGATCTGCTGCGGCGCAGACCGGATCTGATCGTGGCCGAACGCCGCCTTGCGGCCTCCAACGCGCGTATCGGCGAAGCGATTGCCGAGTACTACCCGAAATTTTCCCTCAGCGCCTTGCTCGGCAGCGCGACTGCCGTCTCCGGCGGCAATCTTTTCACCAGCGGCGCGAGCCAGTCGAGCGCTGTACTGGGTCTGCGCTGGCGGCTTTTCGACTTCGGACGCATCAACGCCCGGATCGATCAGGCCAAAGGCCAGGAATCTGAAGCATTGGCCGCCTATCGCCAGTCGGTACTGCGCGCCACCGAAGATGTAGAGAACGCGCTGTCCTCACTGGTGAATCGGCAAACTCAGACCACCACCCTTACCGGCGGCGAAGCGGCGCTGACTCAAGCTCGCCGGTCCTCGTTCACCGCCTATGAAAAAGGCACCGCCAGCCTGATCGATGTCCTGCACGCCGACGAAACACTGTTGCAGGCCTCCGACGCCAGAGCGCAAGCGCGGACCGAATCGGCCCGTGCGGCGGTGGCGGTATTCAAGTCGCTCGGTGGAGGATGGCAACCCGTTGAGCCGGGTTCTGTAGCGGCGCGCTGAGCAGCAACCTCAGATCGCTTCAAGAGTCAGGAGACTCGCGCACTCCCGACCCGCATTTGGCTTGATAGCGCTCAACTAGAAGCGATAACTGACCGACGTACCGAACCCACTGGCACTGTTCTTGTACCTGGCACGGTAGGCCCCCCTCGCTGCCGAGGTGTCGTTGACCTCGACGCTTTCCTCCCAAAGATAGGAATACGCGAGATCGATCGTGACATTGTCCACGGGTGTCCAGCCGGCGCCGAAGCTGACAACCTTACGGTCGCCCGTCGGAATGCGCGGCCCCCGATTGGTGTTGTTGGCGGGTGACTGATCGACCGAAAACCCGCCACGCAGCACCCATTGGTTATTCAATCGATAGGCCGCACCGATCGCGTGAGCCCAGGTGTCATGCCAGTTCTGCTCTTCGCTGATCGTCCCCAATTGGCCGCTCAGCAACGGCGGCAAGCCGCTGTTCTCAATGGTCAGTTCCTTGAAGCGGCTCCAGCGTGTCCAAGTGCTGCCCACATAGAGCGTCCAGTCGTCGTTGAATTGATGCGTCAGCGAAAAGTCCACCGACTCCGGCGTGTCCACATCCAGCGATGCGTCATAGCTACGGCCGCTGACGCCCAACACGCTAAAGATGCCATCGGTGACCTTGGTTTTGGCGTCCAGGTGGTAACTGACTTTGGAGTGATACGTCAGGCCCAGGCGGGTCTGAACGGTCGCCTGCACCAGCACGCCAATATTGAAGCCCAGTGCGGTGTCATCGCCGGTGCTTTTGAGTTTGCCGTCGTTGCGCCCGGGGCTGAGTGGGTTGGGCACCATACCCGATATCTCTCCGCCGATACGATTGATGGTCGGCCCGAATCCGATCGACACCTTTTCGTTAAAGGCGTAGCTGATGGTCGGCTGAAAGGTCAGCGTGGTGACTTCACTCTTGTTGGCGTAATAGCGGCCGGCAAAACCACTGCCGTAGTCGGTGATCAGCCCGAAAGGCACATAAAACCCGACGCCGAATGCCCATTGCTCATCGATCGGTTTCACGTAATACCCCATCGGTACCGTGGTGGCGGGCACCATGTCGCCGTCTTCCTTCCCCCCAAACGTACTGCGTGTCTGGCTGATGTCCGATTTGGCGAACAGCGTCGCCGCCCCCACGCTCACCTGCTCTCGTTTAAGCCGCGCCATGCCTGCCGGGTTACCGTAGATCGTACTGGCGTCTTCGGCGGATGAGGATCGCCCGGCAAACCCGGACCCCATCCCGCTGATGCTTTGTTCGTTGAGGGCAAAACCACCGGCCAACACATTGGAGGACACCAGCGCGACCGCCAGGCCGACGGGATTCTTGAGCATTATTTTTTTCATTATCTGGACTCTATGGGATCACTGAAAAACAACATCGAGAACGACAGCGAAGCCATACTATCCAAGTGACCATTTCAGTCAATGGTCACATTAAGCAAAAATCAAAGCCGTACCGGCACGCATGTGCCGGTAACAGGAAACCTGGTTGGGGGATGTCGCGCTCTGGCTCAGCTCACCTGAACAGGTGATCGGGGTTGGGTCAGGGCATCAGGCTACGCAGAATGAGGTTGGAGGTCAGCGTGGGCGCAACCTCGATAAAATCCAGATTGTGCTGCAGCAGCAACGGGTTTACGAAGGGGCGCAAGGCCAGATGAATCGCCTCGACGGTCTCGTCCAGCGGGGTCTTGCGCTCGAACTCTCCGAGCTCTCGCCCTTCACGCACGATGTCGAAGATAAAACGCTTGATCTGCTCCTCGTACATTTGGGCGCTGGGCCAGCGCTCCGCCGCGGAAAATGCCGCAATGTCGTAGAGCTTGCGGTCATTGAAGAACAGGTCCACACCCGTGGCAATCACGGTTTTCACCAGTCGGCGGAAACGCTCGGTCGGCGAAATCCCCTCTGCGTTAACAGCCTGCTCTACCGCGGCAACGATTTGGCCCAGACAATTCGAGCAGATCGCTTCGCCGATCGCCTGCTTGGAATCAAAGAACTTATAGATGTAAGCCTTGGAAAAACCGATGGCCCTGGCCAGATCGGAAACCGTGGTTTTGCCATAGCCGTATTGGCTGAAGTGTTCATTGGCTGCCGCGACAATCTGATCACGAATCTCGTGATCGACTGGGCCACGTGGGCCGGGCGAAGATAGGGATGGCTGATTCATGGGCGTAGCTTACTCACCCTGTCGAGGACTTACAAATCGTGACCAACAGAGGACATGGTCACGAAAAGCCGGCTGATCGGCTGATAACAGGCTGACGTTCAAGTCATCGCGAAGGGCGGATCGGCCCTTCTACGGTGTTTCCACTTGATCGACCGGCAGCACCGGTAATGAAGCAAACATTTCAGCGTGGCAAACCTCAAGAATTTCGTCCGCCAATGCCGAATCATCCGGGCAAGCGCGTGACAGGACAATCGCGCCGACCGCCCGCGACAGCAGGTCGATCATTTTCTTTCTCCCCTCGCCCTCTGCGGCATCCGTGCCCACAGGATATTTTTCCGCCAGGGTTTGCAGGATCTGTTCAATGCCTGCGGCAAACGTTGCCTTCACATCGTCCGACTGACGCGCCGCGTCGCCACACAGTGCGGCCATCGTGCAACCGCTGCCGCGTCCGTCGCGATGTTCTCGGTTCACGTAGACGTTGATGAAACCGGGCACGTCGAGCGCCTGGGCGCCGGTCAACGATTTGCCAAGACTGCAGGCCGAGGCTTCGGCCATCAGGTCGGCCTTCGAGCCGAAGTGCTTGTAGAAGCCTCCATGGGTGAAACCGGCAGCCGCCATGAGATCGGCCACACCGACGCCATCAAAGCCACGCTCACGGAACAGCTCTGAGGCCGTTTCAACGATGTGTTCTCGATTGGCCTGCGCCTGGGCCTTGGTCACTCTCACGTGCAATACCTCGTGTTTAGCGGGAATTCCTGCGTCCGATGATACATAGATGTTGGCCATAATCAAAACAGTTGACAGTTTAGATTTCGGTCATCATCCTAATTTCACACCCCCACCGATCTCCATCAACGGGCACGGAAGAATCATCTGATGACCAAACAGACTCTGTTCACCCCTTACACCCTGGGCAGTCTCACGCTGTCGAACCGCGTCGTTCTTGCACCGCTGACACGCAACCGCGCAGGCCAGGGCTTTGTTCCCAGCGAATACGCGGCCGCCTATTACAGCCAACGCGCCAGCGCCGGTCTGCTGATCAGCGAAGCGACGCAGATTTCCCGACAGGGTCAGGGTTATCAGGACACCCCCGGGATCTACACACAGGCGCAGATAGACGGTTGGCGCACAGTCACCGATGCCGTCCACGCCAAGGGTGGAAAAATCTTCCTGCAGCTGTGGCATGTCGGCCGCGTCTCACACGTTGACCTGCAAGAAAACGGCGCCGCACCGGTGGCCCCTTCTGCGCTGCGTGCCGCGACCAAAGTGTTCGTCAACAACCGCTTTGAAGACGTCTCCGAACCCCGCGCCCTGGAAACCAGCGAACTGCCGGGGATCGTCTCCGATTTCCGCCAGGCTGCGGCCAACGCAGTCGCCGCCGGGTTCGATGGCGTGGAAATTCACGGTGCAAACGGCTATTTGCTGGATCAATTCCTCAGGGACAACGCCAATCTGCGCACCGACGCTTACGGCAGTTCGATTGAAAACCGTGCGCGTCTGTTGCTCGAAGTGACAGCGGCGGTCGTCAATGAGATCGGCGCGGATCGCACCGGTGTGCGCCTGTCTCCCGTGTCGCCGGCCAACGGCGTGGCCAGCAGCGATCCGCAGGCGCAATTCGATTACGTCGTCGAGCAACTCGACGCCCTCGGCGTGGTTTACCTGCACGTGGTCGAAGGCGCGACCGGCGGCCCGCGCGACGTAGCCCCCTTCAATTTCGACGCCCTGCGCCAGCGCTTCAAAAACACCTATATCGCCAACAACGGCTATGACCTGGACCTGGCGACTGCGCGGCTGGCCGAAGACCAGGCCGATCTGATCGCCTTCGGTCGCCCGTTCATTGCCAACCCGGATCTGGTGGAGCGCCTCAAGCAGGGCGCGCCGCTGTCCGCGTTCAATCCCGCCACCCTCTACGGCGGCGGCGCGGCGGGCTACATCGACTACCCGACGCTGGCTGAATCGAGCGTCAGCGCAAGCTGAGCGCGTTCTGTTTCTCACCTCCTGAAAAAGAGATACCCCATGAGCACTCGCCCTACTGTTCTCATCACTGGCGCCTCTACCGGCATTGGCGCCGTCTACGCCGACCGCTTCGCCCAACGCGGCCACGATCTGGTTCTGGTCGCACGCGACAAGGCTCGCCTGGACGCACTGGCAGCGCGCCTGCGCAGCGAGCACGACGTCGCCGTCGATGTCATCCCGGCAGACCTGACCCAACTCGCCGATCTGACCACCGTTGAAAGCCGCCTGCGCGACGACGCCCGTATCGGCATTCTCGTCAATAACGCCGGCGCCGCGCTGTCCGGCCACTTCGTCGACCAAAGCACCGACAGCGTCGCGCAACTGGTGGCCCTCAACACCACGGCGCTGGTACGGCTTGCCAGCGCCATCGCCCCACGCCTGGTCAAGGCCGGCGACGGCGCGATCATCAACATCGGTTCGGTGGTAGGCCTGGCGCCGGAGTTCGGCATGAGCGTCTACGGTGCGACCAAGGCCTTCGTGCTGTTCCTGTCCCAGGGCCTGAGCCTGGAACTCTCGCCTCAGGGCGTCTACGTGCAAGCCGTGCTACCCGCCGCCACCCGCACGGAAATCTGGGATCGCTCCGGCGTCGACATCAACACCCTGAGCGAAATCATGGAAGTGGGTGATCTGGTGGATGCCGCACTGGTCGGTTTTGATCGTCGCGAACCTGTGACCATCCCGCCGCTGCACGAAGCCGAGCGCTGGGATGACCTGCAGGGCGCACGTCAGGGCCTGCTGGGGCAAATCCGCCAGTCTGCGGTCGCCCAACGCTACCAGACGCCACAGTGATTTTTTGCTAGCGAGCATTCGCGCCGGATTCGATGCAGGCACATGGCACTGCATCGCATCCTGCCGGCTTGCCGGAGTGACAATGAGTTCAATGCAGACAAATTCCCGCTCCGGTTCGCCGACGTCATTCATCGACGCGGCGAACCAGTCGATCACGGTCAACGGCATTCCCTTCGCCTACCGCGACACCGGGCCCGCAACCGGCGTGCCCCTCGTGCTGTTCAATCATTGGGGCGCGGTGCTGGACAACTTCGACCCCGCGATCATCGATGGCCTGGCGCAAACCAGACGCGTCATCACCACCGACTATCGCGGCATCGGCAACTCGGGTGGGACCGCGCCACTGACGGTGGGTGAAATGGCCGACGATGCCATCCAGCTGATCAGGGCGCTGGGGTTGAAAACCGTGGATGTGCTCGGTTTTTCCCTCGGAGGTTTCGTCGCTCAGGACATTGCCCTCAAGGCGCCTGACTTGGTACGCCGGTTGATTCTGACCGGGACTGGACCGGCGGGCGGCATCGGCATCGACAAGGTCGGCACAGTGTCATGGCCATTGATCCTCAAAGGCTTGCTGACCCTGCGCGATCCCAAGTTCTACCTTTTCTTCACCTCGTCGGCCAATGGGCGACGATCTGCCTCGCAGTATTTAAGACGCCTCAAGGCACGCAAGAACAATCGCGACAAGGGCCCGACGCCACGCGCTTTCATGCGGCAATTGAAAGCCATCACGGCGTGGGGCAGACAACCGCGGCAAGCGCTTGGGCGCTTGCGCACACCGACGCTGGTCGTCAACGGCGACAACGACATCATGGTGCCCAGCGTTAACTCGTTTGAACTGGCCAGGCTTATCCCCGACGCACAGTTGGTGATTTATGAGGATGCCGGGCACGGCGGGATTTTCCAGCATCACGCCGACTTTGTGGCCAAGGCGCAGGCGTTTCTCGATGCTTGATCACGTCACGCAGCAACACCGCAACCCACCGACTACCCTCCGTACAACCAGCAAGAGCCGCACCACGATGAAAGCATTTCTGATTGATGGCTATGGCAAGAACCTCGGACGCATTGGCGAAGCGCCCGCCCCCGCAGTCGGTGCCCACGACGTGTTGATCGAGGTCCATGCGAGCAGTGTCAACGTGCTGGATTCGAAGATCAGCAAAGGCGAGTTCAAGCTGATCCTGCCCTACGCCTTTCCGTTGATATTGGGCAATGACCTGGCGGGTGTCGTGGTTGAAGTCGGCCCGCAGGTGACACGCTTCAAACCGGGAGACGAGGTATACGCTCGCCCGCCCGAAGCGCGGATCGGGACGTTCGCCCAATTGATCGCCGTGAACGAAAACGCGGTCGCCCTGAAACCTGGCAATACCGACATGGTACAAGCCGCATCCCTGCCTTTGGTTGCACTGACCGCCTGGCAAGTACTGGTTGAAACCGCCCGGCTGCAAAAGGGCCAGAAAGTGCTGATTCACGCAGGCTCAGGCGGCGTCGGCACCGTTGCCATTCAGCTTGCCAAACACCTCGGTGCGTTTGTCGCCACAACCACCAGCACCGCCAATGTCGAATGGGTCAAGGCGCTGGGGGCCGATCTGGTGATCGACTACACACAGCAGAACTTCGAAAATGTGCTGCGTGACTACGACGTGGTGCTGAACAGCCTTGGCGCCGACGTGCTGGAGAAGTCACTCAAGGTCCTGAAGCCCGGCGGCCAACTCATTTCCATCTCGGGCCCACCCACTGTGCAGTTCGCGCGGGAGCAAAGATTGTCCTGGCCATTGCAGCAAGTCATGCGCCTGCTGAGCCTTGGCATTCGTCGCAAAGCGCGCAAGCAGGATGTCAGCTACGCGTTCGTGTTCATGCGGGCCAATGGCGCTCAACTGCAACGCATCACCGCGCTCGTTGAGGACGGGATCATCAAACCTGTGGTTGATCGCGCCTTCCCCTTTGAATCAACGGCCGAGGCATTGAAGTACGTTGAGCGGGGACGCGCCAAGGGCAAGGTCGTTGTCGCGCTCAAATGACCACGCCGCCTGTTTCTGAATCGAACGTAGACACTGCACAGCCTTTACTGCTGGAGCGGCCCTCAGCCGAAGTGACTTCGCCAGAGGAGCAGCAAGTGCTTCAACCGGATGATGTGCAGGTTCAACCGCCCGTTATCGTTTGGCACAGTTTGATGCTTGAGCCATAAGGAAGGTTGCAGGTGATCTCGTCAGGCTGTCGCGCTCGACTCGACAAGATGAATTTGCGTGGCATTGCGCCCGGCCAGCCAGGCCAGCACGGAAGCGGCGACCAGGACAGCGGCGCTAAGCTCGAAGGTGGCTTTGTAGCCGCTCAAATCAAAGGCCAGACCGCCAATGATTGCGCCGCCGGCGATCGCCAGCTGGACGATGGCTACCAGCAAGCCGCCTCCCGCTTCAGCATCATCCGGGAGCGTCTGCGCCAGCCATGTCCACCAGCCGACCGGTGCGGCCGTGGCGACCAGCCCCCAGAGTCCGAGCAACACGGCGGTCAGCACCGGCGATTTGCCGAAGCTGATCAACGCCAGCGCAATCACCGCCATGATCAGCGGAATGGCGGTCAGCGTGCGGTAGAGGCCACGCCCCATAAACCGTTCGATCAGAAAGGTGCCGATAAAACCTGCCAGCCCCAGGCCCAGTAGCATCAAAGACAATGTTGAAACACTGACACCGGTGACCCCTTCGAGAAATGGCCGCAGGTAAGTGAACAGCATGAACTGGCCCATGAAAAAGACGCTGACGGCGACCATGCCCAAAGCCACTGGCAATTGCCTCATCAACCGCAGAACGTTGCCGCTACCTGCCTGGCGTTCGGCCTTGAAGGACGGCAGGCTGATCAGCAGCCACACGGCGGCAAGCACTGCGACTGGAACCACACAGAAGAATGCGCCGCGCCAGCCGATCAACGAGCCAAGGAAGCTGCCGGCCGGAGCGGCGATAACCGTGGCCAAGGCGTTGCCGCCATTGACGATGGCCAGCGCGCGGGAAACCTGTTCAGGCTTCACCAGGCGCATGGCAGTCGCCGCCGATAGCGACCAGAAACCACCAATCGCAATCCCGATCAACGCACGTCCGAACATGAACGACGGGTAGCCCGGGGCGAGTGCGACGACCGTTCCGGAGACGATCATCAACAAGGTCAGGCCCAGCAGAAGCTGCTTGCGTTCGATGCGAGCGGCGACCGAGGCAATCAACAGACTGGTGATCAAGGCAAAGGCACCGGACACGGAAATCCCCTGCCCGGCCTGGCCCTCGGTGATGTGCAGGTCTGCCGCAATCGGCGTCAGCAGGCTGACGGGCATGAACTCGGAAGCGACCAGAGCGAACGCGGCCAGCGACATCGCCAGCACGGCGCTCCAGCCGCCTGTTCTTTTAGAAGGATCTGTAGAAGTAAACGTCATGGGAACTACCTGTGGTGCGAAAAACGTGTGGGGTGTGATGCGCAGGGGCAAGCAGTTTGTCGCCCGTCCGGGCACTGCCCCCTGTAACAGATAGACACATTCTCCCGGTCAGTCCGGTGCTTCCCTAGCGCATTCCTCTTGAATGCTTGCCTGATCCTCTGGCGATGCAGGGAGATGGATAGGAAACGTCTCGCGCGCGCATTAGAGTTCGGTCAAAGGAGTGAGCCCACATGATCCCGACCCCTCTGCCCCAGGAATCACCTTTGGCACAGCACATCGACCCGCACGTGCGCGCACCGGGCGACTTCGCCACGTCGATACCCGGGCTCTCGCTGTTTCGTCGCGACCAGCCGGCGCCCCCCGTTGTGTGCATGATCGAGCCCAGCCTGATTCTTGTGGGCCGTGGCGAAAAGCGCCTGTGGGTGGGTGGTGAGGGTTACAGCTATGACCCGTCGCGGTTTCTGGTCACTTCACTGGATCTGCCCGCCAACTCCGAAGTGATGCTCGCCAGTCCTGAACAGCCCTGTGTCGGCCTCGTGCTGAAGCTGGATGTCAGCATGCTTGCCGAGGTCATTACCAAGAGCGGCTTGCCTGCGAAACGCCAGCCATCAACGGGTACGGGCGCTGCGATTGGTAGCCTGTCGTCAGCGTTGGAGGACGCGCTCGATCGCCTGCTGGCATTACTCGATGAACCCGAGGCGATCCCGGTCCTGGCGCCGCTGATTCTGCGGGAAATCCACTACCGGTTGCTGCACACCGACCAAGGCCCACGGCTGCGGCAGATTACTGCCGTCGACGGTCAGGGTTATCGCATCGCCAAGGCCATCGACTGGCTCAAGGTCAACTACACCGATGCCCTGCGCATCGATGATCTGGCCGCGCGGGTGCAGATGAGCGCGCCGACCTTTCACCATCATTTCCGCCAGCTCACCGGCATGAGTCCGCTGCAGTACCAGAAATGGCTGCGGCTCAACGAAGCCCGCCGACTGATGCTGGTCGAACGCCTGGACGTTTCGCGCGCGGCGTTTGCAGTCGGCTACGAAAGTCCTTCGCAGTTCAGCCGCGAATATGGCCGGCTGTTCGGCACCGCACCGAGCCGCGACATGGCCCTTTTGCGCGGGCAGCCCTTCGAGGCAGCAGCGCTCGGCACAGTCGCGAATTGAACCAAAACCGGTGATGCGCCCCGCCGCGTGTCACCGCTCATAACAATGCACGTCAACCGATGATCAAGCGGGTGAACCATGGAACTACGAATCAACCAGAAGACCTATCAGGTCGATGCCGACGCCGATACGCCCTTGCTGTGGGTGATCCGCGATGATCTGGGCATGACCGGCACCAAGTACGGCTGCGGACTGGCGCAATGCGGCGCCTGCTCGGTGCTGGTGGACGGCAATGTGGTGCGTTCCTGCGTCACGCCGGTAGCCGGTGTGGTTGGCCGGGAGGTCACCACCATTGAGGCCATCGAGGCCGATGACGTGGGCAAACGGGTGGTCTCGACCTGGGTCGATCTGCAAGTCGCCCAGTGCGGCTACTGCCAGTCCGGGCAGGTAATGGCTGCCACCGCGCTGCTCAAGCAGAACCCCAAACCGAGTGATGCGCAGATCGAGGCGGCGATGGTCAATCTGTGCCGCTGCGGTACTTACAACGCCATTCATGCCGCCGTGCATGAGCTTGCCGGCAAGGGAGAAGCGTAATGGACGTTCGGATCAACCCTTCACAACACGCTTCAGTACTGGATCTGCATGAACCGATCAATGTGTCGCGCAGACGTTTTCTGACCGGTACCGCCGTCGGCGCACTGGTGCTCGGCTTCGGTTTGCCGCTCGGTGCGACACGGGTACAAGCGGCAGCGGCAGCGACGGCCGAGCGTGGCACCCAAGTCCCGGCGTTTCTCGAAATCCGCCCGGACAACCGCGTGCGTCTGCTCTGCCCGTTCATGGAAGGCGGGCAAGGCACGTTCACCGCCATGGCGCAGATCGTCGGTGAAGAGCTGGATGCCGACCCGGCGACCTTTCTGGTCGAAGCCGCGCCTCCCGGCGAAGCCTACGTGGTGATGGAAAACGGTATGCGCATCACCGGCGGCAGTATGTCGGTGCGCATGAGTTACCCGGTCATGCGCCGCCTCGGCGCCCTTGCCCGCGCCATGCTGTTGCAGGCCGGCGCGCAGCAACTGGGCGTGCCGGTGAGCGAGTTGAGCACCGAGCCGGGCAAGGTCGTGCATGCCAAGTCCGGGCGCTCGTTGGCCTACGGTGAACTGGCCGAGCGTGCGATGGATCTGCCGGTTCCCGATCCGGCCTCTGTGAAGCTGCGTGATCCGAGCCAGTTCCGCTGGATCGGCAAACCGGTGAAACGCCTCGATGCCTACGACAAGTCCACGGGCAAGGCGCTGTACAGCATCGATCTGAAGGTCGACGACATGCTGCATGCCGCCGTTCAACATGCCCCGCGCCTGGGGATGACCGTGGGCAACCTGCGCAACGAAGATCAGGTCAAGGCAATGAAAGGCGTGCATTCCGTGCACCGTCTGCCGGGCGCTGTAGCGGTGGTCGCCGAGCGCTGGTGGCACGCCAAACGTGCCGTCGAGGCGATCCAGGTTGACTGGCAAGAGCCGACGGCCGACAGCAAAGTGCGGCCGATGCCCGCCGACTTTTCCAGCGATGCCTGGTTCAAGCGCCTCGCTGAAGATAAAAGCCCCGCCAGAGATGATGAACATGAAGGCGATGTGGCTTCGATTCTCAAGGAGACCAAGACCCGGATCGACGCCACTTACCACAACCAATACCTGAACCACGGACAGCTGGAGCCGCCTTCAGCACTGGCCCGATTCAATCCGGATGGTTCGCTTGAGGTCTGGCTGCCGAATCAGGCGCCGGACATGTTCCGCGCCGATATCGCCAAACGCACCGGGCTCGATCCGTCACGCATCACCTTGCATTCGCCGCTGTTGGGCGGGTTCTTCGGTCGGCATTTCCTCTACGACTCGGCCAGTCCCTACCCTCAGGCCATCGCGCTGGCCAAAGCGGTTGGGCGCCCGGTCAAACTGATCTGGAGTCGCGAAGAAGAGTTCCTGCGTGACGTGCTTCGACCGGTGGCAGCGGTGAATTTCCGCGCCGCGCTGGACAACGACGGCTGGCCACTGGCAATCGAAGCGATCAGTGCCACCGAAGGCCCGACCGAGGCCCTCGCCGGCAAGCAAGGTGAAAAGCTCGATCCGACCGCGCTTGAAGGCTTATCGGGCAAGTCCTATGCGATCCCCAACAAGCGCATCGCACAGATTTACGTCAAAGGCCCGGCGATGCTCGGCTACTGGCGTTCGGTGGGCAATTCCCTCAACGACTTCTTCTATGAATCGTTCCTCGATGAACTGGCCGACAAGGGTGGCAAAGATCCGTTCGACTTGCGCCTGCATTTGCTGCGCGGCAACCAACGGTTGACCACCTTGCTGCAAGCGGTGGGTGAACTGTCGGGCGGCTGGAAGCGCGGCCCGTTCACTGCCGAGGACGGCAGCCGACGCGCGCGTGGGGTGGCCATGGCTTCGCCGTTCGGTACCGAGACGGCGGTGATCGCCGAGGTGTCCATCGAGAACGGCCAGGTCAAGGTGCACGACATCTGGCAGGCGATTGATCCGGGCAGCATCGTCAATCCGGCGATTGTCGAGGCTCAGGTCAATGGCGCCGTGGCGTTGGGACTGTCGCAAACGCTGATCGAGGAAGCCGTGTGGGTGGATGGCAAACCCCGGGCGCGCAACTACGACTTGTACCCGATCCTGCCGCCTGCGCGGATGGCACGGGTTCATGTGCGTGTGGTCGAGAGCGGGGAAAAAATGGGTGGCATCGGTGAACCGCCATTGCCTGCGGTCGCGCCCGCTGTCGCTAACGCGGTAGCAGCGCTGACCGGTCAGCGGGTGCGCAGCCTGCCCTTGAGCCGACACACTTTCACCTGATCAGCGCCGGAGCGTTCATGAATAACAGCCGATTCGCAAGAACCGCTGGCTGGCTGGCCGTGCCGTGCCTGGTCGCGGCAGGCCTGCTGGCCTGGTATGTCACCCGCGAGCCTGTCTCGCGCCTGGAAAACCATCAGATCGCCGTGGCCGACATCGATCCGGCGCTGGTGGCCCGTGGCGAATACGTCGCCAGGCTCAGCGATTGCGTGGCCTGTCACAGCGTGCCGGGCGGCGCGCCGTTCGCCGGAGGGCTGGAAATGGCCACGCCGCTGGGCTCAATCCATGCGACCAATATCACCCCGGACACGGAAACCGGCATCGGCCACTACAGCCTGGCGGACTTCGACCGTGCCGTGCGCCACGGCGTGGCGCCCGACAGTCGCCGACTGTACCCGGCGATGCCCTACCCGTCCTACGCCAAGCTCAGTGATGAAGACGTACGAGCGCTGTATGCGTTTTTCATGAAAGGCGTGGCGCCAGTCAAACAGGCGAACATCCCCAGTGCGATTCCGTTTCCGCTGAACCTGCGCTGGCCGATTGCACTGTGGAACGGTGTGTTTGTCGATGCCGAACCGTATGCGGCCAAACCGTCGCAGGATGAACGATGGAACCGCGGCGCTTATCTCGTTCAGGGCGCCGGGCACTGCGGCAGTTGCCATACACCGCGCGGCCTGGCGTTCAACGAGAAGGCACTGGACGAGTCCGGCAAGCCATACCTGGCCGGCGCCCTGCTCGATGGCTGGTACGCACCGAGCCTGCGCGATGACCACAACACCGGGCTGGGCCGCTGGAGCGAGCAAGAGATCGTGCAGTTCCTCAAGACCGGTCGCAACCAGCACGCGGTGGTCTACGGCTCGATGACCGAGGCGTTCAACAACTCCACACAGTTCATGAGCGACGACGATCTGACGGCCATTGCCCACTACCTGAAGTCGCTTCCGGGAGATCGCGAACGGGATGGCGCACCCTGGCAGTACCAAGCGGTTTCGGCAGCGCAACGTCTGGACTCGCCCGGTGCGCATACCTACGTGACACGCTGTGCGTCTTGCCACGGTCTGGACGGCAAGGGTCAATCGCAATGGATGCCGCCGCTGGCCGGCGCGACTTCTGCACTGGCCAAGGAAAGCGCCTCGGCGATCAACATCACCCTCAATGGCGCGCAACGTGTGGTGGCGGCCGGCGTGCCGGATGCCTATCGCATGCCGGCCTTCCGTGAGCAGCTGTCGGATCAGCAGATCGCCGAAGTGCTGACCTTCATGCGCAGCACCTGGGGCAACCACGGCAGTGCCGTTGATGCGCAGACGGTGGGCAAGCTACGTGAGCACACCGATCCGGCCAGCAGCAGTCCGATCATCCTGCAGATGCGCTAGAGGAGAGATTGATAAAACATCGACTTGCGGGTCCCGCGCACGGCGCGGGACTGGCTAGCCTCCAGACTGCTCAGTGTGGACTGGCGGTCGGGCGAACCACAATCTCACTCACATCAACATCGTCAGGCTGCTCGATGGCATAGGCGAGCGCTCGCGCAATGGCGTCTGCATTGAGTGCCACACGACGGAAGGCTTTCATTTCCTCGCGTGCCACCTCATCGGAAATCGTATCGGCCAGTTCGGACTCGACCACACCCGGGCACACCACGGTCACCCGGATCTTGTCCGTTTCCTGGCGCAAGCCATCCGAGATAGCCCTGACTGCGAATTTGGTCGCGCAGTACACCGCCGCTGTCGGAGACACCGCCAGGCCACCAATGGACGAGATATTGATGACCTGACCGAAACCCTGCGCCTGCATGTCCGGCAAGACGGCGGCAATACCATGCAGCACACCGCGAACGTTGACATCGAGCATCTGGTTCCATTCATCGACCTTCAACGAAGCCAGCGGAGACAAAGGCATCACCCCCGCGTTGTTGATGATCACATCGACCTTGCCATGTTGAGTCTTGGCAAATGCCACGAAGGCGTGCATCGATTGCAGATCCGTAACGTCCAGTGCGCAGGCACTTGCGGAGCCCCCTTCGGCCTGGATCTCGCTGACCAGTCTGTCCAGACGCTCGGTCCGGCGGGCGCCGAGAACCACATGCGCGCCTTTGGCAGCAATCAACCTGGCCGCGGCTTCGCCAATACCACTGCTTGCACCGGTAATCAGGACGACTTTGTTTTGAATGTTCGACATATCCGTAGCTCCTGCTGTCTGCATTGAAGTTCAGCACCGACCGCTGAAGACGCGGTCGTTGCTGCGGGGTACGTCGAAAAGATTAAGGGAACGGGCCTCGTCGGCGCGTGCCGAAACCTGCGCCACTTTTGCCTATTCGTGTCTGTGTGCATCGCCTGCAAATTTGTAGCGTAGGGGCGCTCAGGCCCCACGGAACTCGCTGGGCGTTACGCCCACTTCACGCCGGAATACCTGAGAGAAATGACTGGGGCTTGAGTAGCCGACCTCCAGCCCGATGTCGATGACGCCAAGACGGGTCTCCAGCAACAGGTGCCGCGCGCGAGCCATGCGCAAGCGGATGAAGTACTGCGACGGCGAAAGCCCAGTCGCCCGCTTGAACAGGCGGCTGAAGTGGTACTCGCTCAGCTCGGCAAGGCTGGCCAGTTTGGCCAGGCTGAATTCAGCGCTCAGATGCGCGCGCATGGCGTCGGTGACTTTGCGCAGTTTGTAGGCTTGCAAGGCGTTGACCCGACGCCCGGGCTGGCTTTCAGCCAGATAGCTGCGCACCAGATGCACGGCCAGCGCCTGTGCCAGCGAGCGGGCGAAAAGAGCGCTGGGCGAGCGCTCCAGAAGCAGTTCGGTGCGCAATTGCTCCATGACAAACGCGATGCGCTCGTCCCGGGCCCCTGAAACATCGCGCAAACGCACAGACCCTGCGTGCTGACCCGACAGCTCTCGAGACGCTTGCTCGATCAGCGGCAGGCCGAGATAAAGATGCATGACTTCGAAGGTATCGCCTCCGTGCGTCTGCCAGCGCATTTCATACGGCTCATCGGAGCTGGTAAGGAAAAAATCGCCGGCACTGACCTGCGCAGCTTCCCACTCGCCACCCAATGCGCGCTCCTCCACCCTCGCCGCCCCGGCCAGAACCAGAACGAGCAGCGGTTCCACCACCGCAGGCACGAGAATGGGTTCGGTAACGCTGCGATGGGTGAACAGCTGAATCACTACGTCGGTGATTTCCGGGTGCGAGGGTAACGCCTGCGGTTCGCCTGGCAGGAACTCCCCCATCGACTCGCCGGTGATGCGCAAGTCTCGAGAAGATGTCGACATCGGTTCCTGGGAGGTGCGCCCGGTATTTGCCATGAACTTGTCCTTTTCAGATTCGGCTGTGCCAAGCCAGACAGGTCTCGGATGCTTGCCCGCACGCCGTGTCACGGTGACCGGCTCGATGATATCGGGGTTTTTCCGTGGGTTGAATCGCGCACCGAACCTCCCTCACTGACATTCAGCGCAAAACCCCGACAGCGTGGGCAATCTCACGAAAGCCGACTTCGCTTCGCTGCGAGACAGTAGGCCCGTCGCCGATGACAGCGCCTCGCCGGCGCCAACACGGCTTATCCCTACTCGATCAAAAACGCTGGAGAACATCATGACCGACTTCAAGAACAGCACCCCAAACGAAGTGGCCGGTAAAGTCGCGCTGGTCACTGGCGCGGCCAGTGGCATCGGCAAGGCCATCGCACTGCTGCTGCACGCCCGCGGCGCCCAGGTCATTGCTGAAGATATAAACCCTGAGGTGGAAGCACTGGCCCGCCCCGGCCTGGTCCCCCTGGTGGCCGACATCACTCAGGACGGCGCGGCCGAACGCGCGGTCGCCCTGGCCGTCGAGCAATTCGGTCGGCTGGACATTCTGGTCAACAACGCCGGCATCATCATCAACAAACTGGTCATCGACATGACGCGCGAAGACTGGGAACGCATTCAGGCGGTCAACGCCACGGCGGCCTTTTTGCATAGCCGGGAGGCGGTGAAAGCGATGATGCCCAACAAGTCCGGATCGATCGTCAACATCGCGTCCTACGCTTCCTATTTCGCCTTCCCCACCATTGCCGCCTACACCGCCTCCAAAGGCGCGCTGGCCCAATTGACGCGCACCCTGGCGCTTGAGGTCATTGGCCACGGCATCCGCGTCAATGCTGTCGGTGTCGGCGATGTGGTGACCAACATCCTCAACGATGTCGTCGACGATGGCCCTGCCTTTCTCGCCCAACATGGCGAAGCGGCACCGATCGGCCGCGCCGCCCAACCGGAAGAAATCGCCGAAGTGGTCGCCTTCATCGCCTCGGATCGGGCCAGCTTCATGGTCGGTTCGGTGGTCATGGCCGACGGCGGCATGACGGTCACGGCTGGCTGAGCCGCAGCACAAATGCGCCGCAGGACACGCCCGACCAACCCGAGAGGATCAGGCAAATCTGCGGCAGTTTCGTCCTAACACCGCTGCGCTCGGCTACGTAATCTGAAAGCACGCAACGGATGCACACACAGGCCACGGCAGGCCGCTCAGATGAACAACGTCAATGAGGACTGAACAATGAAAAACGCAAAACGGCTTTCCCTTTCACTGGTGATCGGCGCGATGGTGGCCTGTGCGATCAACCTTTCCTCGAGCAGCCTGTACCTGGCCGCTGACGGATCTGACCGAACTCCCGGCATGCGCGTGAGTGAAGGCGGCAGTGACCGCACACCAGGGTTCCGGGTTGCCGAAGACGGTGCTGATCGCACGGCTTTGGGACGTATCGGCTAAGTCTGAAAATAGAGGAGAAAAGCTGATGAAAAATGCCAGACAAACCACTCAGGACCATCGTTACGCAGGCATGTGGGTCACCGCGGATGGATTCATCCGGCATGAGCTTCTGACGACTGGTCGTTACGACGAGGCCCGTGGTAAAAACAAGAGCGCCTATCAGGGCCGCTACGAACTGGTTGGTGATTACATCCAGTACTGGGACGACACCGGCTTCACCGCTGATGGCCACTTTCATGACGACGTGCTGTATCACGCCGGAATGATCCTCTATCGGCAATGAGTACTTTGATGATGTCGGGTGAATATCGTCTGCCCGGGCAGTTCCGGGCAGACGCTCATGAACACATGTGAGAGCCTTGAAATGGAACAAAGCGATGCTTTCATCCTGCAGAACACGGCCATCTACCGTGACGAACTGGTTCGGCTGCTGACTCAACGCTTTACCACACCCGGGATCTATGAGACCGCCATAGCTCCGCTGCATGTGATTCGTTTCGATGCACCTTCGGAGCTGATCCATACCGTGCACAAACCGGCACTTTGCCTGATCGTGCAAGGACAAAAGGAAATCAGCCTGGGTGACGATCATTACCTCTACGATCCGCTCAGTTACCTGGTGGTCTCGGTGACGCTCCCGGTTGCCGGGCGCGTGCTGAAGGCCAGTCCGCAAGCGCCCTACCTGTGTATCCGGTTCGATTTCGAGGCCACGGAAATTGCCCAGGTCATCGCCGACGCGCCGCCGGCGGGCGTACCGGACGAGCCGGAACTGGGCCTTTTCCTTGAAAGGGTCGATGTGCCCCTGCTGGAAACCATGCTTCGACTGGTCCGACTGCTGGACACCCCGAAAGACATCGGCATGCTGGCACCTCTGGCTTTGCGGGAGCTGTATTACCGCCTTCTACGCGGCATGCACGGCCGTCGTCTGTATGAGCTTGCCCTCGGCGACTCGCAAACACGTCGGGTTACGCGGGCAATCGATTGGTTGAACAACCACTACACCCAACCCTTGCGCATCGAAGAACTCGCCCGGGTCGCCAATTTGGGCAACTCCACATTGCATCATCGCTTCAAGGCAGTGACCGCCATGAGTCCGCTGCAATATCAGAAACAACTGCGCCTGCAGGAAGCCCGCCGGCTGTTGCTCGGCGAAGGGCTGGATGTGGCGAGCGCCTGTTATCGAGTGGGCTACGAAAGCCCGTCGCAATTCAGCCGGGAATACAGTCGCCAGTTTGGCTGCCCACCTTCCAAAGATGCCAGCCGCACGCGTCGCACGGGGTAAACCCCGCACGTTGACGCAGACGCCGGGAACGGTTTCCGCCGGGATCGAGAAAAAGGCAGGCAGACCCAAGCCTGCCCTTGTGCGCAATGCACAGCGATGGCTGTAAGCGGTCAATGCGTATCGCCTGACGTGATACGCGACAGGAACCAGTGGCCTGGCTCAGGCTACAGAGCGATACAAAAACGCCGCCGCACGACACATCCCGGGTACATGCCAATGCAAAAGTGTGGGCCATCGGAACCTTCGCTGTCCGACTTAACCCATCACTCAGGCAGGTATTTCCATGATCAATCAAATCGACACCGTGCTGTACACCGGCAAGACTCGCACCACTGGCGGGCGCGATGGCGCATCGCGCAGTTCGGACGGCAACCTGGACATCAAGCTCTCGCCACCCGGCTCAAATGGCAGCGGCACCAATCCGGAACAGCTGTTGGCAGCCGGCTGGTCGGCCTGCTTCATCGGCGCCATGGGCAAGGCAGCTGCGGCACAGAAGATCAGGCTTCCAGCGGATGTGGCGGTCGAAACCGAAATCGATCTGGGCAAGACCGGTGATGCGTTCTTCCTTCAGGCACGCTTGAGTGTCAGCCTGCCGGGGCTGGAGCCTTCGGTTGCCCAGGCGCTGGTGGACGCGGCGCATCAGACCTGTCCTTACTCAAAGGCCACTCGCGGCAACATCGACGTCACCCTGCGGCTGATCTGAATCAGCCCTGTTTGATCCTGCAAACCGCCCGATGCACGGCTTCGGGCGGTTTTTTTTACAGGGTTGAGCGATGCCGTTCCTCCGGTTCAAACAACCAGAGGTGCGAACGGTCATTGAACGATTTACGCGAACGAGTTCCGCGTCGATCAGGAAAACCGCGCGGTGCAGGTGTTCGTACCAAACTGCCCGCAGGCTTCCTGCTATGAAGCCTCCGGCGAGATCCGCAGCGAGGGTATCGACTTCGAACTGCAAGGCGCGCTCACCGACAACTGGCAGATCGGCGGCGGCTACACCTACGCCCGTACGCACACCATCAAGGATGAGGCGAATCCGCAGAACGTGAACAAGCAGTTCGACACCGACACACCGGAACACCTGTTCAAGCTCACCACCCGCTACAACTTCCAGGGCCCACTGGAAAAACTGCGTGTGGGCGGCAACATCTCCTGGCAGAGCCGCATGTACAACGACATCGAACTGCTCGATGGCAGCAACTACCGCCTCAAGCAAGGCGCGTACGCCGTGACCGACCTGATGGCCGGCTACCGGCTCAATGACAACCTCGACCTGCAACTCAATGCCAACAACATCGTCGACCGCAAGTACTACTCCACCATCGCCAACTCCGTCAGCTACGGCGGCGACAGCTATGGCACGCCGCGCAACATGATGCTGACGGCCAAGTACACCTTCTGACTTGTCCAGGCGCAGGGACGCGCCACCCCGCCAACGTGCCCCCCCTTCATGCCCTGCATACCAAAGCGTTAATTTCAAAAACCCATGTCTGGTGGTCAGTCGTACCCCTTTGCCCAAAGATTGCCTTCGGCCAGGGCTGCAGCCTTGCGCCGCCTGTGCAACTTCTTTAACTCAATGGGTGTTCAAAATGACTGACGAGAAAAACGGAACCACCCGTCGTGGCTTGATCACGACGGGTGCCATGGCCGCTACCCTGGCGGTGGCATTGCCGGCGCTGGCTACGCAGCAGACACCGGCATCCGCGTCAGGGGGCAGCAAAAGCGCCGGTAACGGCAGCGATTCGGGAATGTTCACCGTCAAGGATGGCACGCAGATTTTCTACAAGGACTGGGGCCACGGCCAGCCGATCGTTTTCCACCACGGCTGGCCCCTTTCGAGTGATGACTGGGACACGCAAATGCTGTTCTTCCTCAACAAGGGCTTTCGCGTCATCGCCCATGATCGACGTGGCCATGGTCGCTCCTCGCAAACGGCCATGGGCAACGCAATGGACACCTACGCCGCCGACGTTGCCGAGTTGATGGCGCACCTGAACATCCGCAACGCCGTGCACATCGGCCACTCCACCGGCGGCGGTGAAGTGGCGCGCTACGTGGCGCGGCATGGTCGCGGCCGGGTGGCCAAGGCCGTGCTGATCGGCGCTGTAGCGCCCATCATGCTGCGCACCGCAAAAAATCCCGGAGGCCTGCCGATGGAGGTGTTTGACGGGTTGCGCAAGGCACTCGCGCAGAATCGCAGCCAGTTTTATCGTGACTTCCCGAGCGGACCGTTCTACGGCTTCAATCGCCCAGGTGCGAAAGTGTCTGAAGCGATCGTCGAAAACTGGTGGCGCCAGGGCATGAACGGCGGGATCAAGGCGCAGTACGACTGCATCAGCGCGTTCTCCGAAACCGACTTTACCGATGACCTGAAAAACATCGATGTGCCGACCCTGGTGCTGCACGGTGAAGATGACCAGATCGTGCCGATCACCAATTCGGCTCACCTCTCAATCAAATTGCTCAAGCACGGTACGCTGAAAACCTACCCCGGCCAGCCCCATGGCATGTGCACCACCCACGGCGACACCATCAACGCGGACCTGCTGGCGTTTATCAATGCATGAGGTTCCAGGGCCGCGCCCTCACGACAAGCCAAGTACAGCCCCCTGAAAAGAAAAGCTCCGATCGAGTCGGAGCTTTTCTATTGGGCGAATCACACAGCCGTTGCAGTTATCTACCGGGCCATCATCAACGTCTGATCGACGGGCAACGCCGGGCGTAATTTTGGCACTACCTGCAACTCAATCGGCGTGCCAAGAAATGCCTGGCAACGCGAACGCAGCCAACGCTGAGCGCAATCGTTGTGCGCAGCGGCACGCCAGACCATGGAAAGCTCCCGCGATGGCAGCAACAGAGGGGCCGGCTCGGCCCTGATGCCATTCACCGAGGCCATGGCCCTGGCCACGTAATCCGGGACGATGACCAGCATGTCGCTCTGCGCCAACAACCTTGGCAAGGCGCTGAACTGCGGCACCGCCAGCACCACTTTGCGCCGACGTCCGAGCAGGTCCAGCGCGTGGTCGGTGTCATCCCTGGCCTTGCCCATGGACGACACGATGGCATGCGGGCGCTCGCAGAACTCATCGAGCGCCAGCAGGCCCGGGCGGGTATCCGAGCGCAGGAGCATTGGCCGGATCGACCGTAGACTCTTGCGTCGAGCGTTGGCCGGCAGATCGAGCGTAGGGCTGATGCCCAGAGAAATCTCGCCATTGAACAGCCGCTGCGACATCTGCTGCTGATCGACGCGCAGCACCACCAAGGCAATATTCGGCGCCTCGCTACGAAGCTTGCGCAGCAGTCGCGGGAGCAACGCGTATTCGACATCGTCGGACAGGCCGACCTGAAAGGTCACCTCGCTGGTAGCTGGGTCGAAGGGCTGGCAACGGCTCAACGCCGCGACAACGCCATCCAGCGCCGGCGTCAGGTTGGCGAAAATTTCCTCGGCCCGCCTTGTCGGCTCCATCACCCTCCCCGCACGAACGAACAACGGATCGTCGAAAAGCACACGCAAACGCCCCAGCGCTGCACTGATGGTCGGTTGACCGAGAAACAGCTTCTCGCCGACCCGGCTGACGTTGCGCTCATGCATCAGCGTCTCGAAGACCACCAGCAGATTGATGTCGACACGACGGAGTTCATTTCTGTTCATGAAGTTCACCACCCGGCACGCGGCCATTGAAATCGACGGAGAGCTGATAAAGGTTAAGGGCGCGCCTGCCGGACGTCTGTGGTACTTGGGGACAGCGGGATCATGCGTTAGGTGAGTGTTTTGATACTTGTGTATGAACCGTTTGAAACCGATAGCTGCATGGGGCCGCGCAAAGACCGGTGCAATGGCCGTTTTTTCGGGTTTTTTGTCCTAGCTGACGGCGTGCTGCGCCACTACGATGCTTAACCGTCTATCTACTCACGCCCACACCTGCGCAACGTGTCGCACGGCGCTATCGCCAGCGGGACCGTGTCTCTGGTCGGGCATCAACCCGCACGAGCAAACACCGGCCGCCCGGCCAAGGGATTCGCCACAACGTCACAACCTTTTGGGAAAAGAGCAATGAACAACAATCCCATCAGCAACAACCCCAGCGAACCGGTGGTATTCATCGTCGACGACGATGCCGCGTTGCGCGAATCCCTCGGCAGCCTGTTGCGCTCCATTGGTCTGCGGGTGGAGCTGTTCGGGTCGGTCGCCGAGTTCATGACGTATCAACGTCCGGACACGCTGAGTTGCCTGGTACTCGACGTGCGCCTGCAAGGCAGCAGCGGGCTGGATTTCCAGACTGAACTGGCCACCGCCGGAATCAATGTGCCAATCGTGTTCATCACCGGACACGGCGATATCGCCATGACCGTGCGCGCGATGAAAGCCGGCGCGGTGGACTTCCTGACCAAACCGTTTCGCGAGCAGGACCTGATCGATGCCGTCTGCGCCGCACACTCGCGGGACAAGCAGCGTCGCGAGTCAGGGCGGCATGCCGATGAGCTGCGCGCCCGTCATGGGACGTTGACACCCCGGGAGCAGACGGTCATGGCTCTGGCGGCCTCAGGCTTGATGAACAAGCAGATCGCCGGGGAAATCGGCCTCAGTGAAATCACTGTGAAGATCCACCGGGGCCAGGCCATGCGCAAGATGGGCGCGCGCTCATTTGCCGACCTGGTGCGCATGGCCGAAGTCATCGCGGCGCTGCCTGCACATCGGTGACCGAATGAAACGATACGGTATGGCTCAAGCCGCCGTGGCTGGCCGGCACAATCAACACTCAAGTTCCGAACAACTAACACTTGCGTATATCCGGTTCATACGCAGTCATACTGCAAATGACCCAATGCAGCAGTGCCAGCGTAGAAGTCTTCGAATAAGATCTTTATTCAAATAACCATTACTCAATACAACGATTGGTGAATGACAGACAGTCGCCAACAACCGTCATGCCTGAAAAACAACTTCAGACTTTTTAACCTCTTCATTAATACGCCTTTCATAGCGTTTGCCTGCTTCATCGAAAGAACACGACCTGCCGTCCGATAGCAAAAATCTGGAAGAATAAATGTCTATCATCAAACGTCGCGCACAACTTCTTTGTTCAGACGCCTTCGCCTGGCTTTGCGGCATAGCGGTCGGCAGCATGATCTATATCACCAACGCGTACCTCGATCTGGACGTTGCGCCGACGTTGTTCTACATCACGCTGGTATTCATGTCAGCGAACATCTTCCCGGTACCGGTATTTCTTGCCGTCGCGTTGGGTTGCCTCACGCTGCTGACGGCCGACTTCCTGGTCGATGAAGGTTATCGCGATCACCGCAGCATCGCCGGATTCGTCAGGTGCCTGATCGCGCTGACGACCATTTCCCTGCTCGCGTTGCGCAGCAAACGCGCCACTGAAACGCTGCGGCGCAAGGAAGCGTTCTTTCTGGGCGCACAGAAACTTACCCACACCGGCAGTATCGGTTTCATCATCGATAAAAAAGTCAGCGTTTCATGGTCGCAAGAGTCGTCGCGTATTTTCGAGTACTCGCCGGACATCACCCCGACACTGGCGCTGGTCAAGTCACGCACTCATCCAGACGACCTGCCGGTTATCGATCAGGTGCTGGAACAGTTTGCGCGCCGGCAAGAGTTGGTCGAAGTCGAGCATCGGCTGCTCATGCCGGATGGTCGGATCAAGCACGTGCAGATGATCGCCAGCCCGTTGCCCAGACATCGCGGGCGCACGCAATACGCCGGGGCGCTGATGGACGTCACCGCCAGCAAACAGTCGGAAGAGGCGTTGTTTCACTCGCAAGCCACCCTCGCCCACGTCACGCGCCTGACTTCCATGGGCGAACTGGCCGCGTCGATTGCCCACGAAATCAATCAGCCGCTGGCAGCGGTCATCACCAGCGGGGAATCCTGCAAACGCTGGATCAACCGGCCCGAACCCAACCTGGAAGAAGCCCGCCGTTCGCTGGACCGGATCATTCAAAACTCGGTCAGGGTCTCCGATGTCATCGCCTGTATTCGAGCGTTATCGCGACACAGCGAGGTGCAGCGCAATGTCGAAGTGTTCGACGACATCGTCAGTGACTCGCTGACACTCATGCAACATGACATCAGCTTCCATGAGGTTCGCCCGCATGCCCGACTGGGCACTCATGGTGCGCGGATCAAAGGTGACCGGGTACAACTGCAGCAAGTCATCATCAATCTGATCATCAACGCCTGCCAGGCCATGGCCAATGTGCTTGACCGCGCCCGGACGCTGCGGATCACCACCTCGATCCTGCACAACGAGGCCGTGCTTGAAATCGCCGACTCCGGCGTCGGCATTGCCGAGGACATCCTGCCTTCGCTGTTCGACCCATTTTTCACCACCAAGCCCACCGGCCTGGGAATGGGCCTCTCGATTTGCCGTTCGATCATTGAATTCCACGGCGGCCGCATCTGGGTCAACAGCACCGAGGGCGTCGGCACGCAGTTTGTGTTTGCGATTCCATTGGCTGCGCTCGAACACGATAAATGACAACCATCCACCCCTGATGTCGCGCGGTGGCGATATGGAGACCCGCATTGTCTATCCAACGTACAAACCCCGGCGCAGAACCCGAAACTCCGGTACACGAACGAACCGTCGTTTTCGTGGCATACCCGCAAATGGGCCTGCTGGATCTGACCGGCGCGCAGACCGTTTTCTGGGCGGCGACGTGCGGACTGGCGCAACTCGGTTTGCCCGGTTATGCCTTGCACACCGCGAGCCTGCAAGGCGGGCCGGTGCAGACCGGCGAAGGCCTGGTGGTTCAAACCCGGCGGCTGGATGAGCTCAGCGACGAGCCGATCAATACGTTGATCGTTCCAGGCTCGGCGTTCATCAGCCAGGCATTGCGAGACAACGCGCCGCTGGTCGATTGGTTGCGCGCCACGTCAGCCACTGCCAACCGTACGACGTCGGTATGCAGCGGTGCTTTTTTCCTGGCTCAGGCCGGACTGCTCGACGGCCTGCGCGTGGCGACACACTGGTTGATGGCTGACATGTTCGAGCGGCTGTTCCCTAGGGTCGAGCTGGATCGCGAGGCCATCTTCGTCCACCAGGCATCGGTGTGGACCTGCGCCGGCGTCAGCGCCGGGATCGATCTGGCGCTGGCACTGGTCGAGGCCGATCACGGTCGCGAGCTGGCCATGCAGGTCGCCCGGCGCATGGTGGTGTACTACCGACGCCCGGACAACCAGAAACAGTGGAGTCCGCTGCTGCAATCACAACATTCAATCGCGCACGAGCGCTAGCCGGAGACGGTGGTCATGAACGCACCGCACAAACTGTATTTGGTCAGTCACCCGCCCTGCATCACCCGCTATGGCACGCACACATCGTTGTCCACCGCTGAGCGCGTGGAGATTATCGACGCATTGACGCAGACCCTGAGCGCGACGCTGAGCATTCTGGCGCGGCTCAAGCACAGCCAGCAGACACTGCACGCTGTGAGCTTTCTACCGGTGCAGACGCTGTTTCGCAGGCTGTTGAATGCCAATACCCGTTACGCCGACTTTCTCGTCACCGGCATCACCGACCTGGGCGGCCATGCCCAGCGCGACGCGCTCTACCACCTCAATGAGGCTGCCGAACCTTTATGCTTTGCCGACTGCCTTAAAGGCATTGACCGCGCCCTGCGCCGACTACGGGCCGCCGATGCCTTGTTCCGCGACTGTCGCGCCAGCGCAATTGCCAACAACGACTACGCCAGCCGACAACTCTTTGAAGCCTGCACTCGACATAACAATTACTTTCTTTCGTTAATCAACAACCATTTATTTGCTGAACATTGATTAACTTTCGCAACTAACAAAAAAAACCAACTAAACATACCCACGTATACTATTCCACAATTTTTGAAAGCGTATCTTGCAAGTATGGCGGGCGCGACAGACACCCGCAAAGAACGCAAGGTTTCCCATGTTCAACTCAGCTATTGTTTCAGTTGTCGATGATGACGAACTTGTTCTGGTTTCAATGGACAGTTTGTTGCGGTCTTGCGGTTATACGGTCAAGACATTCAACAGCGCTTTTGCATTTCTTGAATCGAGCGCGCCAGAGCAGACCGGGTGCCTGATCTCGGACATTCAGATGCCCGGCATGTGCGGGGTCGAAATGTACGAGGCGCTGGCGGCCAGGAAGATCCATATTCCGACGATTTTCATCACTGGCAAACCGGGCCTGCCCCCCGAGTTCAGTGCGCGGGTGAAGACGCCGGAAGGTTATTTCTCCAAACCGTTCCATACCGGGGCATTGCTGGCCTGCATCGAACAGGCGCTGATGCGCCGCCGTTGAGCGGCCCTGACGAATAACTGGATGCAGAGCCGCCGCTGCCCGACCGACAAACCTCAAAGCAAAAAAAGGCCCTGCAAGTTCATCACTTGCGGGGCCTGATTTTTATCGAGCCCGGCAGAATGCAGCCGGGCCGCCGACAGCCGATCAGTAATCCCAGAACGCTGCAATCCAGCGGAACGCATCGCCATCGACCGCCACTCGACCTACCGACGGGAACGGCAGATGGGTGGCAACAAACCACTCACCACTCGCCGCCGCCTCGCGCATCAGGCGCACGCGAACACGCACCGACTCTTCAGGATCATGCTCGAAACCGTTGTGCCATTCCGGGTGCTCGAAGGCCACCGGAAACAAAGCGTCGCCGGCGAAGGTCAGGCGTTCGCCGCCCGAGTTGACGTAGACAATGCTGTGCCCCGGCGTATGTCCACCCGTCAGCTTGACCACCACCCCCGGCGCCACTTCGTATTCATCCTCGAAGGTGCGCACCTGGCGGCGGTAATCGTTGATGAACTGATTGGCCGTCGCGCGCAGAACGTCAGGCACTGGCGCCGGCATGACGGTCTGGGTGAAGTCCGGTGTCTCCCAGAACTCGACCTCTTTCGCCGAGACGTGGATACGCAAGTCAGGACGCAGCCGGCTCTTCACTTCATCCACCAGCAGACCGCCGACATGATCCATGTGCATGTGCGTGATCACGATATCGGTCACGCTGGCCAGATCGATGCCGGCCGCTTCCAGTCGCTTCGGTAACTGACCGGCCCGAGGGAAGCCGGGAAACTGCCCGCCCAGCCCGGCGTCGACCAGAATGATCTGCTCGCCGCTGCGCACCACCAGCACGTTGAGTGCCCAGTCAAAAGCATCAGGCCCCAGGAACATGTCCTTGAACCAGGCGGCGCGAGCCTGCGGGTCGGCATTTGTGGACATGGTCGAGGTCGGCAGCGGCAGCACGCCGTCGCTGATCACCACCACGTCGATGTCGCCGACCTGCAGTGCGTAGCGCGATGGCACCAGCTCCTGCGCCGGAGCGAATGGCTGGCGGGTGACGGACGCCTGCCGGTCATCGGTTGCGTTGGTTTGATTGGAGTGATTCAGATACGTTGACATGGTCGCTTTCCTCTTGGCTGAGTCAAAATTTCCCGGACGAATGCCCTTGCTGGTGCAAGCGCTGAATGGCGCGCCTTGAAATCGAGTGTGCATCGCGACCACGACGTCCAACACCATACGCGGGTATAGGGCTTGAACCACATCGACCGAGTAACGCCGCTGTTGAGGTGGCAGTGGCCCATACCAATGTATATTCGCGCTCCTGCCCGCAAACACCGAAACTACGGCGCACCGGATCGCCGAAAAGCGGGCGATCATCAGGTCCCTGAGCAGTCATGAACTCTATTTTTCACCAACCCGACCCTCTCACCTGCTTGCTCGCGCAACCGCGCACGCTGGTGTTCCTGGCGTATCCGCAGATGGGCTTGCTGGACCTGACCGGCGCACAAACCGTGTTCTGGGCCGCGTCCAAGGCCATGGCCGAACGCGGCTTGCCTGGCTACGCGTTGCACACCGCAAGCCTGGACGGCGGATTGATCGCCACCGCCGAAGGGCTGTCGGTCAACACCTTGGCCCTGCGCACCTTTGACGAGACAACCATCGATACGCTGATCGTGCCCGGTGCGCCGAACATCCGTCAGGCCATGCTCGACAATGTTGCGTTGGTCGACTGGCTGCGCGCGGCATCGGCCAAGGCCAGACGCACCGCCTCGGTGTGCAGCGGCACCTTTCTGCTGGCCCAGGCCGGGCTGCTGGAAGGCTTGCGCGCAACCACCCACTGGGGCATGTGCGACATGCTCAAGGGTGGTTTTCCGAGTGTCGATGTCGACCTTGATGCGATCTACATCCAGCAAGGCAACGTCTGGACTTCCGCCGGGGTCACCACCGGAATCGACATGGCGCTGGCGCTGGTCGAGGCCGATTGCGGCCGCGCCGTGGCGTTGAAGGTGGCGCGTGAGCTGGTGGTTTTTCTCAAACGCCCTGGCGGTCAGGCGCAGTTCAGCCAGTTGCTGCAAGCGCAGATCGACGACAGAGGCTGCTTCGAAGAATTGCACCTGTGGATCAGCGAAAACCTCGGCGACCCGCAATTGAGCGTCGAATCGCTGGCCCGGCAGGCGCAGATGAGCCCGCGCAATTTCGCGCGGGTCTACAAACGCAAGATCGGCCGCACGCCGGCCAAGGCACTCGAGCTGTTTCGCCTGGAAGCGGCGCGACGAATGCTCGAAGACTCTCAGCGCAACATCGACCAGATCGCGCAGTTGTGCGGGTTTGGCGACGAAGAACGCATGCGCGACACCTTCTACCGTCACCTCTCGGTCTCGCCCCGGGAATACCGCAGCCGGTTCTCGCGCTGACGTCACACAGCGCAATGGCGCCGGGCTCGCAGACGTTCCAATACTGTCGCTATACACACGTATAAGTACGCCGCCGAACCGAGCGGCGTATCGTGCGGCAATGGCGGGCGTCCTCGACGGGCTACCCGAGATCAGCCCTGGTAAAGCAATGTCCCACACCGCTGTTGTATCGGTTGTCGATGATGATGAGTCCGTGCGCATGGCGCTGGACAGCCTGTTGCGCTCTCACGGCTACACCGTGCAGTTGTACCCGAACGCGGAGGCTTTTCTGGCGATGAAGGCGCCGCCCCGCCCCGGCTGCATCATCTCGGACATCCAGATGCCCGGTCTGTCCGGCATCGAGATGTACGATGAGCTGTGCGCCCGAGGCGTGCGCATCCCGATCATTTTCATCACGGGTTACCAGGGGCGTCCGCCAAGGGTCAACGCCGCATTCCCCGAGCCCCTCGCCTATTTCCCTAAACCCTTCCCGTGCGGCGAACTCATCACCTGCATCGAAAGCGCATTCAATCGCGCCGTTTGACGGCCCTCTTTCTATACCTGTGTATACCCCACCCCATACCTAAGCATGTCGGCACTGACCCTATGTAGAAGTGTCTCGCCGCACCTTCCCCGATAGCATCTTCCCCAGCGAATCGAACCGGCTCTGCGGTTGTTCACAACCACCTGCTTCGTGCAGGGCGGCAGACGGTCACGCATGAACGGACAAGCCGTTCAACGACCAGAATTTCCACAGGAGTCATCCGATGAAACAGCACATTTTAGTGATAGGCGCAGGGTTTGGTGGAGTCTGGAGCGCCCTGAGCGCCGCACGTCTGCTGGACCAGCATGATCGTAACGACGTGCAGATCACCGTCCTCGCGCCCCAGGCAGAACTGCGCATCCGTCCGCGCTTCTACGAGCCGGATGTCCACAACATGAAGGCGCCGCTGGGTGAACTGTTCGATGCCGTGGGCGTGAAGTTCGTCAAAGGCATCGCCGACAGCATCGACACCGCCGGCAAGCAAGTGATCTACAGCGATGCCTTCGGCACACAAAGCACGCTGAGCTATGACCGACTGGTGTTGGCCGCCGGCAGTCGCGTGATTCGCCCACCGCTCAAAGGCATGATCGAACACGCCTTCGATGTCGATCAGATCGAAGAAGCAGCACGCCTCGAAGCCCATATCAAGTCGTTGAAGGACCAGCCGTCGAGCGCTGCGCGTAATACCGTGGTGGTCGCCGGTGGTGGTTTTACCGGGATCGAAACCGCCACTGAAATGCCGGCCCGCCTGCGTGCCGCACTGGGTGACGATGCGCCGATCAGGGTCATCGTGGTGGATCGCGCGCCGCAAATCGCCGCGACTCTGGGTGACGGCATTCGCCCGTCCATTGTCGAAGCGTCCCGAGAACTGGGCATTGAATGGGTAGTCGACGCCTCGGTCGCCTCGGTGGATGCCGGCGGCGTGACTTTGGCTGACGGCAAACGGATCGAGTCCAACACCGTCATCTGGACCGTTGGCTTCCGCGCCAGCCCGCTCACTGAACAGATTCCGGGCAGCCGTGATCCGCAAGGTCGCCTGCACGTCGACGGCCACTTGAAAGTGCTGGGACACGTGGATGTCTTCGCTGCCGGCGACGTCGCTTATGCCGCTACGGATGACCTCGGAAACTACGCCGCGATGTCCTGCCAGCATGCGATCAGCCTGGGCCGTTATGCCGGCAACAATGTGGCCGCTGACCTGATCGGTGTCGCGCCGATCACCTACCGCCAGCCCAAGTACGTGACCTGCCTTGACCTCGGCGCCTGGGGCGCGGTGTTCACCGAGGGCTGGGACCGTCAATTGAAACTGGTCGGGCAAGAGGCCAAGGACCTCAAGACCCAGATCAACACCGTGTGGATCTACCCGCCGGCCGCCGATCGTGCAACCGCACTGGCCGCGGCCGACCCATTGATTCCGGTGGCCTGATCACCCGACGGTTCACACTTCCCTATCGCTGCGCATTCCCAGGCGCCCGCCACGGTTTTTTTGGCGGGCGCTTTTTTATGCAGAACTCACAAAGCGTCGGGCGGCAATAAACGGCACTCTAGCGTTGAGTCGATGGCTCCGCTGCCAGAATGTCTTCCAGAAAATCAATGAACACATTGATACGACTCGAGCCCCGGTGATTGGGCAGATACAACGCATTGATGCAGCAGCTCGCATTACCGGGATTGACTTCATAACCCTCCAGCAGTCGCGTCAACCGCCCCGCCTCGACGTCGGCACGCACCAGCCAATCGGCCAGCAGGGCCACACCGCGCCCCGCCACCGCCGCTTCGCGCAGGATGTCGGCGTTGTTGCTTTGCAGGCGGCCATGCACATTGAGCTGGATGGTTTCCTCGTCGCCCTGGAACGTCCAGTGCTGGTGCGCAGCGCCGTAGTCGAAGCGCAGGCATTGATGCTCGAGCAAATCTCGTGGATGCGCCGGCACAGCGTGACCGCTCAGGTAATCGGGACTCGCCACCACCCAGCGCTGGAAGCCGCCCACGCGTTTGCTGACGATATCGTCACTGACCACCGATGATCCCAGGCGCACCGAGACATCGATCTGCTCACTCAGCAGATCGCTGACCTGATCGCTCAACGACACACTGATTTCAAGCCCCGGATGGCGGTCCAGCAATACCCCCAGTTGCGGCGCAATGATCTGCCGGCCGAACTCCACCGGCACGCTGATGCGCAGGCGTCCCTGCGCCTCGCTGCCACGGTCGGCGACCACCGCGTCGGCCTCATCGATGGCATCGAGAATGGCCACCGCTTTCTCGAAATAGGTTTGGCCGGCGACCGTCACGCTGGTGTTGCGTGTGGTGCGGTTGAGCAGGCTCGCGCCCAACTCGTGTTCCAGCCCCGCCACCTGGCGCGTCACTGAAGAGGTGGAGATGCCGAGTTTGCGCGCCGCCGAGGAATAACCACCGCAACGGACGGTTTCAACGAACATCTTCAGTGCCAGCAACTTATCCATAAGTGGAGCCCGATCGAAAGGAAACGGTGATGATTGTGCATCACCGTTCGCCAATCGTCTTGTAGGACCGTGCTTCATCGGACTCAGCGGTGCCTGCGGTTCAGGCATCGGCCTTGCGGCTCAGGAACAGCGCCAGGGCCAGTGCCGGCAGCAACGCCACGGTCACGGCGGACAGGTTCCAGCCGAAATGCTCGTAGAGCGGACTGGCGACCAGCGATCCCAGGGCGCCGCCGACAAAAATGCTGGTCATGTACACGGCATTCAGGCGGGCCCGGCTGTGCGGATCGATGGCGTACACCTCGCGCTGGCCCAGCACCATGTTCAGCTGCACGGCGAAGTCCAGCAGCACCGCGCAAACCACCAGCCAGACATAGCCGCTGCCCGGCAGCGCAGCGATCAGCAACGAGGCTGGCGCCAGCAACAGTGCAACGAGCGTCCCGCGCCGACCGTGCCCGGCATCGGCCAGGCGCCCGGCAATCGGCGCTGCGACCGCGCCGACAGCGCCGACCAGGGCAAAAATCGCCACCTGTGCCTGACTGAAACCGTGGTGCCGCATCAGCTCGATGGGTGCGAGGGTCCAGAACAGGCTGAAACTGGCGAACAGCAAGCCTTGATACAACGAACGCTGACGCAGAACCGCGTGCCGACGGGCCAGCGCAAACACCGAGCCGATCAGCGCAGCGTACGTCGCCTGATGGCTCGGGACGCGGCGCGGCAAGGCAATCGCCATGATCAGGGCGATGACAGCCATCAGCGCCGCTGCGCTGAAAAACACACCGCGCCAGCCGAACACTTCCACCAGCAGACTCGACAGTGGCCGCGACAGCAGAATGCCCAGCAACAGGCCACTCATGATGTTGCCCACCACCCGGCCACGGGTTGCCTCGGGCGCCAAATGCGCGGCCAACGGCACCAGAATCTGCACCGCCACCGAAGTCAGGCCGATCAGCAACGACAGGACAAGGAACATCGACGGCGAGTGCGTCAGGCCGGCGCACAACAGCGTCACGCTCGCCGCCAGGGTAAAGCCCACCACCAGCCGGCGGTTTTCCATCAGGTCGGCCAGCGGCACCAGCAACAGCAGGCCCAATGCATAACCGAACTGCGTGAGGGAAACGATCAGACTGGCATTGGCACTGGACAGGCCGATCTGCGGCGCGATCAGTTCGACGATCGGCTGAGCGTAATAAAGGTTGGCCACGACCGCGCCGCAGCAGAATGCCAGGAACGCGACCATCAGGCCGGAAAGAGAAGCGGATGGTTCGGCCTTGGCCGCCGCTGCCGGATTGCCCGTAAGCATGATGACACCTCGATGAGTTTGGAAAAGTGACGCCAAGGCTAAGGGCTGCTTCGGCCTTCGAGTATCCACTCCTCGGGCAATTGAGTGATGCGCCAAATGCAACGCCCCCCGGCGTTGCACTTGGCGCAACGTGCTATTGCGCGGTCCGGCAATACCCGGACGCATGCACCTTCTCTACCCTTGGGCACCTGGCGCAGGGCTTTACATCGGCGCCCTTCCCCGGTCGTTCAAGGAGTTGTCGAAGATGCCAAATCTGTCCCTCACGCCCACCGCGTGCTTCTTGGGCAACCGCTCATGAACGGCCATTTCATGAGATCCAGAACGCTGTGGATCAGCGCAGCAGCCCTCGCGTCGATCGGGGCAATCGCGGCCCTGGCGCTGATGTGGCGGCCGGCAATTGCGCCGGTCGAACGCCCGCAAACCTTCGACTCCGCGCAACGGCAACGCGGCGCACGAGTGGTCGAGGCTGGCGACTGTGCGGTGTGTCATACGCGGCCCGGCGGCCAATACCTGGCTGGCGGACTGCCGCTGGTGACGCCGTTCGGCACGCTCTACAGCACCAACATCACCCCGGATCCACAGACCGGCATCGGCCAATGGTCGCTGCCGGCCTTCGAGCGGGCGATGCGTGAAGGGATCTCCCGCGACGGCCACTTCCTGTACCCGGCCTTCCCTTACGTTCATTACCGGCGCATGAGCCAAGACGACATCGCCGACGCCTATGCGTACCTGATGAGCGGCCCGGCCGTGGACTCGCCGCCACAACAAAACCGCATGAACTTCCCGATGAACATCCGGCCACTGGTGTCGTTCTGGAACCTGCTGTTTCTGCACGGAAAGCCGCTGACACCGCTGGCGGAGCAATCGCAGGCGTGGAATCGCGGACGCTACCTGGTCGAAGGCCCCGGTCACTGCGCCGGCTGTCATTCGCCGTTGAACCTGATCGGGGCCGAGAAGTCCGGCGAAAGTCTGGCCGGTGGCAGCGTGGATGGCTGGGACGCGCCGTCATTGCTGGGCACGGCGCACCGGGCAAATCCGTGGAGCAGCGAGCAACTGGTGAGTTACCTGCGAGCCGAAGTGGTCGACGGACACGGCACGGCGGCGGGCCCGATGCGCCCGGTCAGTCTCGGTCTGGCGCGCTTGCCCGTGGAAGATGCCCAGGCGATTGCCGAATACCTGCTGAGTCTGCCGGCGAAAACCGCGATCAACGAAATTCCGAGCGCCAGCGCTGAACCTGCGGATCGATCCTCTGGCGCGCTGCTGTTCGCCAGTGCCTGCGCCGGCTGCCATGCCCAAGGCGCGCCGATGCGTGACATCGACGGCCGCCCGGCACTGGATCGCACCTCGGCGCTGCAGGCTGCCAGCCCGCGCAACTTTGTGAAAACCGTACTCGAAGGCATCCCGGCAGAACCCGGCCAGCCGGGGCCGGTGATGCCCTCGTTCGCCGCCAGTCTCGACAACGCTCAACTCGACGCCCTGGCCGTCTACCTGCGCCATCAGGCCAGCCCCGACCAACCGTGGACCGACCTTCCTGCCACCCTCCAAGCGCTACGTCAGGAGACGAAATGACTCAGATCACCCTCAACGTCAACGGATCCACCCAGGCTCTCGAACTGGAGCCCGACATGCCGCTGCTCTATGCGCTGCGCAATCACCTGGGCCTGAACGGCGCCAAGTACGGCTGTGGTCTGGGCCAATGCGGTGCCTGCACCGTCATCGTCGATGACCAACCGGTGTTTTCCTGCCTGACACCCTGCGCCGGTCTCGAAGGCAAAAAGGTTCGGACGGTCGAGAGTCTGGGAACCGCCGAACACCCCGGCTCTCTGCAGCAAGCGTTCATCGACAAACAGGCCGCTCAATGCGGTTACTGCATCGCCGGCATGTTGATGCGTGCGCAGGCATTGCTGGAAAGCAATCCGCAGCCCGACGAGCAGACCATTCGCGAACACATGTCCGTCAACCTCTGCCGCTGCGGCACGCACTTGCGCATCATCGACGCGATCAGCCTTGTCGCCCGGCAAAACGGGAGCGCGCTATGACGACGATCAATGAGGTCGATCACAGTCGCCGTGCGTTCCTGCGCGGGGGCGCTCTGCTGGTAGCGTTTGCTTTGGTGCCGGTCTCACGCCGCGCCCTGGCTGACACCGAAGTCGATACCCTCGGCACGGTCGTGCTAGCGCCGGACCTGCCCGGCAGCCTGCGCACCAACCCCTGGCTCGATGCCTGGATCCGCGTCGGCCACGACGGCATCACCGTCTACACCGGCAAGGTCGAACTGGGCACCGGGGTCAAAACCGCGTTACTGCAAATTGCCGCTGAACGGCTGGAGGTCGCCCCGACCGCGATCAACCTGCTCACCGCCGACACCGCACTCACGCCGAACGAAGGCTACACCGCCGGCAGCCACACGATTTTCGACAGCGGCACCGCGCTGTTCAACGCGGCGGCGCAAGTGCGCGAGATGCTGCTGGAAGCGGCCGGGCGCAGCTGGAACGTTGCGCCGGCGCTGCTGACGACACGGGACGGCATCATTCTCGGCCCGACCGGGCAACGCATGTCCTACGCCGACGCCGTGCAGCAGGTCGATCTGCACCGCTACGCAAAATCCGCATCGCCCTCGATGCCGCCGGCGTCATTCAAGCTCATCGGCCATTCGCTGCCACGCCTGGACATTCCGGGCAAAGTCAGCGGCGGCGCCGCGTTCGTGCAGGACATTCGCCTGCCGGGCATGCTCCACGCCCGGGTCATCCGCCCGCCGCGTCCCGGCTGCACACTGGAAGCCATCGATACGGAATCGATCAAGACGCTGTCCGGGGTGGTGCAGGTGATTCGCGACGGCAATTATCTGGCCGTTGTAGCGCGGGACGAATGGCAGGCGATCAAAGCCATGCGTCATGGATACGCTTCGGCGCGCTGGAGCGGCGGACAGGCGATTCCCGAATCGCGCGACATCCACACCTTGCTCGAACGTCTGCCTTCACGGCGTTATCCGATCAGCCATGAAGGCACGCCCCAAGGCGCCACCGACAACCAATATCGCGCCCGGGTGACCAAGCAATACCTGATGCATGGTTCGATCGGTCCGTCCTGCGCCGTGGCCTGGTTCAAGGATGGCGCCCTCACCGTCTGGACCCACACCCAGGGCGTGTATCCGCTGCGTGCCGGGATCGCCGAAATGCTGCGGTTGCCGCCCGAGCGCGTGCGCTGTATCCACACCGAAGGTTCCGGCTGTTACGGCCACAACGGCGCAGACGATGCAGCAGCCGACGCGGCGTTGATTGCCATGCGCGTGCCGGGCACGCCGGTGCGGGTGCAATGGATGCGCGAGCAGGAAAACCTCTGGGAGCCGTACAGCTCGGCGATGGTCACCGAGGTGCAAGCCAACCTTGACGCACAGGGTCGGCTGCAGGACTGGAACTATGAGCTATGGACCACGCCGCACAACGAACGCATCGTCAACGCCGGGCGCTTGCTGCCCGCACGCCTACTGGCCCGGCCGTTCGCCTCCGCACCTTCGGTGCCGATCGCTCAGCCCGAAGGCGATGGCGATCGCAACGCGGTGCCGCTGTACACCGTGGCCTCTTCGCGGATCGACATGAACTTCGTCACCGAAATGCCGTTCCGCACCTCGGCCATGCGCTCGCTGGGCGCCCACATCAACGTCTTCGCCATCGAAGCCTGCATCGACGAGCTGGCCGCCAAGGCCGGAGTTGATCCGGTTGCCCTGCGCCTGGCACACCTGACCGATCCTCGGGCACGGGCGGTGGTGGACCGGGTGCGCGATGCAATCGACTGGCCGCACAAAAGCAGCGACCCCGGCGCAGGCCTTGGTTTCGCCTTCGCACGCTACAAAAACATCATGGGCTACTGCGCCATTGCCGTGCGTCTTCGAGTGCATCCGCAGACCGGCGAAGTGCAGGTCGATCACGTTGCCACGGCGGTGGACGTGGGCCAGATCGTCAGTCCCGATGGCCTGCGCAATCAGGTCGAGGGCGGGATCGTGCAGTCCACCAGCTGGACGCTGTATGAAAAGGTCGCCTATGACGCCGGCGGGATCCGCAGCTACGACTGGAGCGGCTACCCGATCCTGCGCTTCTCGCAAGTACCCAAAAAGGTCGACGTTCACCTGCTCGACCAGCCGGGGCAACCGTTTCTGGGGGCCGCCGAAATCGTCCAGGGCCCCATGGCAGCCGCCATCGGCAATGCCGTGGCGAACGCCACCGGACGACGCTGGCTGAACCTTCCGCTGACCCGCTCGCAACAGCCTTCCTGAACCACGCCACGTTGCATTTCACGCAATGCAGCGTGGCGTCGCGTGTGGATTATCAAGCACCGGACAGCCGCTTAACGTAGGGCCATCCGGTGCCGGCCCCAACGCCCGACACCGTCCACCGACCTTTTTCGAAGACTGGAGAACCCCCATGACACAACAACTGTTCCGCCCCATTGCCCTCGGCCCCTACACACTTCCCCACCGGGTGGCGATGGCGCCGTTAACCCGCTCCCGTGCCGGCCAACCAGGCGACATCCCGACGTCCATGAACGCCGAGTACTACCGCCAGCGGGCGAGCGCCGCGCTGATCATCACCGAGGCCACGCAGATTTCCCGTCAGGGTCAGGGTTATGCGTGGACGCCTGGCATCTACAACGATGAACAAGTGCAAGCCTGGCGCGAAGTCAGCCGCCAGGTACATGAGGCCGGCGGCTTGATCTTCATGCAGCTCTGGCATGTGGGCCGCGTATCGCACCCAAGCTTTCAACCGGACAACGCACTGCCGGTGGCGCCTAGCGCATTGCCTGTGCCGGGCAAGACCTTCATCGTCGACGACGAGGGCAACGGTGTCTGGGGCGACGTGCCGGTGCCGCGCGCACTGCAAACGTCGGAGATCGCCGACATCATCAACGACTACCGCCGCGCCGCACGCAATGCGCTGAAGGCCGGGATGGACGGCGTGGAAATTCACGCCGGCAACGGCTATCTGCTGGACCAGTTCATCAACAGCAACAGCAACCAGCGCACTGACGGTTATGGCGGCACCCTGGAAAATCGTGCGCGCCTGTTACTCGAAGTGGTGGCGGCCGTGGTCGACGAAGTCGGTGCCGACCGTGTCGGCGTGCGCCTGACCCCGATGGGCCGTTTCATGGGCATGGGCGATGAATCGCCGGAGGCCACATTCGGCTACATCGTGCGCTCGTTGAACCGCTGGAAGCTGGCCTACCTGCACCTGGTCGAGCCGGCCGTGGTCGGCACCGTCAAGGACGAAAATTTCGACCCGCGCTGGGACGCCATCATCGCTCAGTTGCGTGATGCGTGGGGTGGCGTGCTGATGATCGCCGGCGGCTACGACCCCGAGTCGGCGGATCGGGCGCTGGCCGACGGTCGCGCCGACATTATCGCGTTTGGCCGACCGTTCCTGGCCAACCCTGATTTGCCCCGGCGAATCCGCGAAGGCCTGACGCTCAACGCACCGGACCCGAGCACGTTCTTTGGCGGCGATCAACGTGGCTACACCGACTACCCGGTTTACGCCCACTGATACGCTGAACAGCGGACACAAAAAAGGCCTGCCATACCGGCAGGCCTGTTCGTTTCAGCGACCGTTACTGCTTGAGAATCAGCAGCGGCTCGCCCTTCTTCACAATGTAAGTCGCCAGTTCCGAGCCCTTCTCGTTGCCGACGTTCTTGGCGATATGCGCCACCCCCGCCGGGATGAACAGCGAATCACCCGCCTTGAGCGTCACCGGTGCCTGGCCTTCCAGTCGGTATTCGAACGTGCCGCTGATCACGTAAGCCACTTCCACACCCGGATGCGCGTGGTTGGGCGACGTGACGCCCGGTTCGAAATCGACGCGAGCCTGGATCACCTCGCGATCCGCAGCACCCAGGTCCTGACGAACCAGATCGGTACGGCTCAGGCCTTGTTGCCAGTTCTTCGCCGGGGCGGCGGATGGGGTGTCAGCCGCGTGGGCGAGGCCGGTCATCGAAACGAGTACGGCGGCAGCGGTCATCAGAAGTGTGCGGCGCATGGTGTTGTCCTCTTGGAAGTCGTGGTGTGTTGGCACCTACTTTGGGCGAGGCCTGTATGCGGGATGTGTCCTGATGACGGGGTTTGTTACCCGACTGTATACGGCGCTGGAATGGATACACGTTCATACAAACGGGCTTGCAGTCAGGCGCCCGACTCCGGATCGCTCGCCGGCAGGCCACGCGCTTCTTTGTCTTCATCATCCTTGGCGCTGCTCTGCGGATCGGCGTCGGCGCTTCCCGAGCCGTTGCCGTCCTGCGGATGCTCAGAACCCACCGAATTGTTGGCCGCCACATCGCTCATGTCTTCTTCCAGTGGCGCTTCGTCGTCCGGCGGCAAGGGGACTGGCGACTCGTCTTTGCGCGGATCATGGCCGGTTTCGTTGTCGGTGGTACGCGTCACGGCCTGTTGTGACAGGTTGCCGGGTGCATTTTCATCAATGTCCATGGGGTTCTCCGTTCTGCTGCGGGATAGGGGTACCTGAACGTGTGAAACAAGCGCGTGCGGGTTAGTGCCCGGCATTGGACGAATGGCGCTCCGGTTGCCGAATGCCCCAGCGCTTCTATAGTGAAGGGGTTCATGCCCTCCTCCCGTCGAGCGCCCCATGGCCAGCACCGATCAACTGATCATCTGCGAGCATTGCGACTGCGTGTACGAAAAAGTCGCGCTGGCCAGACACCAGAAGACCCTCTGCGTGCGCTGCGGTGGCGTGCTCCAGCGCTACAACAACCTGAGCGTGGAGCAGCGGCTGGCCCTGAGTTTCACCGCGGCAATGCTGTGGCTGTTCGCCAATTTCTACCCGGTGATGAGCATCAGCATGAAGGGCCTGAAGAACAGCGCGACCCTGTGGGATTCAGTGCTGGCCCTGAGTCAGGGGCCGATTACCTTCATGGCAATGGTCGCGGCGATCTCGATCATCATCGCCCCGGCCTTTCAGTTGGTTCTGTTGATCTGGGTCTTGAGCTTCGCCCTCGCCTCGCGCCGTTCGCCGGGGTTCAAGCTGTGCATGCGCTGGCTGGAAACGCTGCGGCCGTGGAGCATGCTCGAAGTGTGTTTGCTTGGCGCGATGGTGGCGGTGTTCAAACTGGCGGGCATGCTCGACGTGATTCCCGGCATCGGCCTGTTTGCCTTGGCCGTGCTCAGCCTGTTGCTGATCCGCATCGCCGGGCGCGATGTGCGCGAACTGTGGGACATCCTATGAAACGACCACCGACTGCCAGCGAACTCAACCTCTGCCTGTGCCACAGCTGCGGGCTGGCCTGCGACATGACCGACGAGCCACACCAATGCCCGCGCTGCGACGCACCGCTGCACCGGCGCAAAACCAACTCGCTGACCCGCACCTGGGCCTACATGTTCGCCGCGCTGGCGTTTTACGTGCCGGCCAATCTGCTGCCGGTGATGAACACCACCCTGCTCGGCAGCGGCGCCGACAGCACCATCATGAGCGGCGTGCTGGAGTTCTGGGAACACGGTGCGTGGGACATCGCCCTGATCATCTTCATCGCCAGCATCGCTGTGCCGGGGGTGAAATTCGTCGCGCTGACCTTGCTGCTGGTCACCGTGCAACGGGACAGCCATTGGGCGCGCAAGGAGCGTTCGAAGCTGTACCGCTTCGTCGAGCTGATCGGCTATTGGTCGATGCTCGATGTGCTGGTGGTTGCGCTGGTGGCGGCGCTGGTGAAATTCCAGGCGCTGGGGGATATCGAGCCGCGCGTAGGGATTCTGTTTTTCGGCCTGGTGGTCGTGTTCACCATGCTCTCCGCCATGAGTTTCGACCCGCGCCTGATCTGGGACAACGCGCCGGACGAAGAAACGGAAAAACCCCGGCACTCGACTGAACAAGTGCCGGGGCATCAAGCGACTTAAATCAGATCTGCGCAGTACCGCCGTCAACGAACAACTCGATGCCGTTGACGAAGCTGCTGTCATCCGAGGCCAGAAACAGCGCAGCCTTGGCAATCTCGCTCGGCTCGCCCAGACGCCCGATCGGCACGATAGACGCCAGTTGATCGAACAGCCCCTGGGTGTGTTCCGCCGGCACCAGCCCTGCCAGACCTGGCGTGCGCACCGGGCCGGGGCTGATGGCGTTGACGCGGATGCGCCGTGGTTTCAAGTCCAGCAACCACGACCGGGCGAAGTTGCGCACCGCCGCTTTACTCGCGCTGTAGACGCTGAAGTTCTCCGTGCCCTGCACCGAGGTGGTCGACGAGGTCAGCAGAATCGAGGCGCCATCGCGCAGCAGCGGCAAGGCCTTCTGCACGGTAAACAGCGTGCCCTTCACGTTGGCGTCGAAAATCCGGTCGAAGTGCTCTTCGGTGATCGCGCCCAGCGGCAGCATGTCCCCGCCACCGGCGTTGGCGAACAGGATGTCGAGGTGCCCGGCCTTGGCGGAAATCTCGCTGTAGATGCGATCCAGATCCTCCAGCTTCGCCACATCGCCCTGGATGCCGATGGCCCGTGGGCCGATGGCGGCGACCGCTTTGTCCAGCTCGGCCTGACGACGGCCGGTGATGAATACGGTGGCGCCCTGGGCGACGAATTCCTGCGCCGAGGCCAGGCCGATGCCGGTGGTGCCGCCAGTGATCAGTGCGATTTTGCCTTCAAGTCTGTTGCTCATGATGAATCTCCAGTAACCTTTTCGAGGTTGGTGACGGGTCGTAGGTGAGCCGTTGGAAGCGACTTTAGGCCGATCGATTGAATTGAAAAATCCGCCAAATCGGTTTTGTTTGTGCACAGACATGCACAATACTCAGCCGTGTCCAATCCACTGAGCCCGAATCGATGAATCAGTTAATGGCGATCCGCACCTTCGCCCGCGTCGTGGAAAGCGGTTCTTTCACCAAAGCCGCCGACTCGCTGAACCTGCCGAAAACCACGGTCAGCAAACTGATCGGCCAACTGGAAAACCACCTCGGCGTACGCCTGCTGCAACGCACCACCCGCCGCCTCACCGTCACCGCCGACGGCGCTTCCTATTACCAGTTGACCCAACAACTGCTGCATCAACTGGACGATATCGATCAGGGTTTCAGCCAGGCTCAGGGCCTTCCGCGCGGCAGGATTCGCGTGGACATCGGCGGCTCGACCGCAACGATGCTGGTGATTCCCGAACTGCCGAAGTTCTTCGAACGCTACCCGGACATCCAGGTTGATCTGGGCGTCAGCGACCGCCCGGTGGACCTGATCAGTGAACGGGTGGACTGCGTGATTCGCGGCGGCCAGCTGACCGAACAAACCCTGGCCGTGCGCCGCCTCGGCGAAGTGTCCTGGACCACCTGCGCCACGCCCAGCTATCTGCAACGCCACGGCACTCCGAGCCACCCGCTCGACCTGGCCAGCCATCAGCTGATCGCCTACCGCTCGGCCTCCACCGGGCGCATCCTGCCGTCGAACTTCCAGCGCAACGGCGAACGCCATCAGATCGAAGGCAAAGGCCTGATCAGCGTCAACGAGAGCAACGCACACCTGGCGGCCGGCCTCGCCGGGCTGGGGATCATCCACACCTTCAGCTACACGGTCAGGACCGCCATCGAGCGCGGCGAACTGGTGCCGATCCTCGAAGAGTGGCGTCCGCCAGCGTATCCGTTTCATGTGCTGTATCCGCCGAACCGGCACTTGAGCAATCGGGTGCGGGTGTTCATTGATTGGCTGGTGGAGCGGTTTGCGCAGGTTGATTAAGCCTCGGATCCGCCCGGGAACGGGTTTGTTCATGCTGACGCCATCGTCGGATCGCCGCCCGGACCAAGCCCGCTCCCACAGGGTTTGCGCCGTCCTTGTGGGAGCGGGCTTGCCCGCGATAGCGTCGGTCCAGACACCTTCATTCCTACCGGCAAGACGCGCCGTTTCGTCTAACCTGACGTTGCACCCGACGATAACTGCCCATCGTCGGCGCACTGATCTTGATGCCCACGAATCGGAGAATTCCATGCTCAAGCGAACCCTGGCACTGACCGCTGGTCTGGCCCTGTCCCTGTCCGCCGTGCTGGCGCAAGCCGCTGAGGTGTTGAAGGTCAGCGCGATTCCCGATGAAGCCCCGACCGAACTGCTGCGCAAGTTCGAGCCGCTGGGGTCTTATCTGGAGAAGCAACTGAACATGAAAGTCGAGTTTGTGCCGGTGGCCGACTACCCGGCAGTGGTCGAAGCATTGGCCACCAACCGTCTCGATCTGGCCTGGCTCGGTGGCTTCACTTTCGTCCAGGCGCAGTTGAAAAGTGATCCAAAGGTCATTCCGCTGGTGCAGCGCGAACAAGACGCGCAGTTCACCAGCAAATTCATCACCGCCGACCCGAACGTCAAAAGCCTTGCCGACCTCAAGGGCAAGACCTTCGCCTTCGGCTCCGTGTCGTCCACCTCCGGCAGCCTGATGCCGCGCTATTTCATGCTCAAGGACGGCATCAAACCGGAAAGCTATTTCAGCCGCGTCGGTTACTCCGGCGCCCACGACGCCACCGTCGCCTGGGTGCAGGCCGGCAAGGTCGACGCCGGTGTGCTGAACGCCAGCGTCTGGCAAAAACTGGTGGACGCCGGCAAGGTCGACACCAACAAGGTCAAGGTTTTCGCCACCACCCCGGCCTACTTCGATTACAACTGGACCGTGCGCGGCACCCTCGACCCGGCTCTGGCGGCGAAGATCAAAAAAGCCTTCCTTGACCTCGACCCGGCCAACCCCGAGCACAAGAAAATCCTCGACCTGCAAGCCGCCAGTCGCTTCATCGAAACCAGCCCGGACAATTACAAAGGCATCGAGGAAGCCGCCCGCGCCGCCGACTTGCTGAAATGACGCTGCGCCTCAAACAGGCTTTTCTGCACCACACCAATGGCGTGGAGGCCTTGCGCGGCGTGGATTTACAGATCGAGGCCGGCGAGCAGGTGGCGATCATCGGCCCGTCCGGTGCCGGCAAATCCAGCCTGCTGAATATGCTGGCGACCGCCATTCGGCCCAGCAGCGGCGACATCGAAGTGCTGGGCGAGCGCGCCTGGCACTTGTCCGCCCGCCAACGGCAACGCCTGCGTGCGCGCATCGGTCTGGTGCATCAGGCGCCACCGCTACCGCCCCGGCAACGAGTGGTGACGGCGGTGCTGGCCGGCAAACTCGGCCAATGGAGCCTGGGCAAAAGCCTGATCAACCTGCTGCATCCGCTCGACGTGCCCGGCGCCCGCGCCGCCCTGGCAAAACTGGATCTGGCCGACAAACTCTTCAGCCAATGCCAGCAACTGTCCGGCGGGCAATTGCAGCGGGTCGGCATTGCCCGCGTGCTGTATCAGGCGCCGGAGGTGTTGCTGGCGGATGAGCCGGTCTCGGCGATGGACCCGGTGCTGGCCGGGCACACGCTGTCGATCCTGTCGCGCCATGCCCGGGAGCACAACGTCACGCTGGTGGCGAGCCTGCACGCGGTGGAACTGGCGCTGTCGCACTTCCCGCGCATCGTCGGCCTGCGCGAGGGGCAAATCCTGTTCGACTGCCCGTCCGCGCAGGTCAGCCGTGACATGCTCGACACCCTCTACGCCAACGAACAACTGCAATCCCCGGCGCCCGCCGTCACGCCGCTGGTTGTGCAGATTCCGCGATGCTGAGCGCCGACACCCGCGACCCCGCCGCGCTGCCCCGGTTGCTGCTGACCGTACTGGCGATTGCCTTGCTGTGGCCCGGCATTCAGCTCAGTGAACTGGATCTGGGCGTGCTGTTTCATGCCGACAGCCGGAGCGAAATGGGCCGCTTCGTGTCGATGTTCTGGCCACCGGCCCATGATCGCGAGTTTCTGCAATTACTGCTCAAAGCCACCCTGCAAACCCTGGCCATCGCCACCGCCGGCATGGCCCTGGCGCTGCTGTTGGCCGTACCGGCCAGCCTGCTCGCCAGCCGCGCCCTGTCGCTGACCGCCGCCTCCCGCAGCGGCCGCCCGAGCCTGTTGGGCCGCCTGCTGCGCTGGCCGGTGCGCGGGCTGCTGATCTTCCTGCGCAGCGTGCCGGAAATCGTCTGGGCCCTGCTGTTCGTGCGCGCCGTCGGCCTCGGCCCGGCGGCGGGCGTGCTGGCCATCGCCATCACCTACAGCGGCATGCTCGGCAAGGTCTACGCCGAAATCTACGAATCCACCGACCAACGCCCGGCCCACGCCCTGCTCCAGGCCGGCAGCGGCCGCCTCGCCAGCTTCGCCTACGGCGTACTGCCCAACGTCGCGGCGGAACTGCTCTCCTACACCGTCTACCGCTGGGAATGCGCCATCCGCGCCTCGGTGGTCATGGGCTTCGTCGGCGCCGGCGGCCTCGGCCAACAGATCGACCTGTCGATCCGCATGTTCGCCGGCGGCGAAGTCGCCAGCATGCTCCTGACCTTCCTCCTCCTCGTCCTCGGCGCCGACCAACTCAGCCGCCTGCTGCGCTGGAGGCTGGCATGAAACGCCTGATCAATTTGGTGCTGATTCTCGCCATTGTCGCGGCCGTCATTGCCTCATTTGCCTACCTGGGCCTTGATCTTGAAGAACTCGGCAGCGCTACCAGCCTGAAACAGATGGGTTTGTATGTGGCGCGCTTTCTCAGCCCGGACCTTAGCGCTGACTACCTGAACGCAATTCTGCGTGGGTCGATGGAAACCCTCGCCATGTCGGCCCTCGGCACCCTGCTCGCCGCTGTGCTGGGCCTGTTATTGGCGCTCCCCGCTGCTGGCCGATTTGGCTGGTTTTTTCAGAGTGCTGCGCGCCTGCTGCTCAACGCCCTGCGCGCGATTCCCGAATTGGTGTGGGCTGCGTTGATGGTGCTGGCGGCTGGGCTTGGGCCGAATGCCGGGACACTCGCCCTGGCCCTGCACACCACGGGCGTGTTGGGGCGGTTGTTTGCTGAAGCGCTGGAGAACACACCGCCGGAGCCGGCGGATGCGATCCGGTTGCAGGGGGGGGATCCGGTGACGGCGTTCTGCTACGGCACGCTGCCGAACCTGGCGCCGCAGTTGCTGGCGTATTGTTTGTATCGGTGGGAGAACAATATCCGGATGGCCAGCGTGCTGGGGTTTGTCGGGGCTGGGGGGCTGGGGCAGATGTTGTATGTGAGCTTGAGTTTGTTTCAGGAGGCGCAGGCGGGGACGGTGATATTGGCTATGCTGATTTTGGTGTGGGGGGTGGATTGGTTGAGTGGTTGGGGGCGGCAGAGGTGGGTCAAGGTTTAGATTGGATTGCCCGTCCACAGGTTAGTAATCGGCCATGGGAATCTTCAATCGCTTTGTATTCCTTAGGTAAATTGACAGCGAAGTAGGTTCATACCCTATGTCTTTTCTAAATAACACGATGACACGTATATGCCTTTCCGCTTTTGAAGAAAATTTCTTTTTATTTTCGAATCGCACCTCGTTTTTAGGGTGTGTGCCCCCCGATTAATTCTCTAAATAGCATGCCTGCGGTATCGCTGAAGGACTGCGTGGCAAACTGAAAAAACTAAGGATTGGACTTTAAATGTATATACAGCGCGTACAAGTCGACGAGGGTTTTCTCGATGGATTGGATGTCACTTTCACTTCGGGATTGAATGCGATAATTGGCTCAAGAGGGACTGGAAAAACATCACTTATCGAGTTAATTCGCTTTTGCCTAGATGTCACCAGCACAACAACTGAAACAACCCGACGCAGCAAAGACCATGCCCTGTCTATACTTGGATCTGGCCAAGTCACAGTTACCTTAATCGATAGTGATAAAACGATTTTAGTTAGCCGCACAGCTACTGACGAAGCTCCTAGAGCCACCTCTACATATCGAAAACCGGTAATATTTTCTCAAACTGAAATAGAAACTGTAGGTTTAGAAGCAGCTGGGCGATTGCGGCTTATTGATGGTTTCGTAAAAACCAAACAAGATTCAGAAATAGTTGAAAAAGATGTAATCATAGAGTGCAGCCGCCTGACACGACAGATAGAAGCTTGCCGTAAAGAAATAGATGACCTAGAACAAGCTCGTAAGGCTCTACCAATACTGCATGAGGAATTAACTAAAACAGCGCAGGCAGAGCAAGATGTCTCAAAAACCTCTCTGGACTTGAAAGCTAAAACCCAGCTTCTTGCTCAACGATCCAATGAAATATCAGGAATTAGTGTAATACTGCAGCATGTAAGCCGACTTAAAGATAGCGTTGCAGGATGGAGCCACGAAGTAAAAAAAGGAATCGACTTTGGCTTGCCCGCGGAGATTGATCCTAATTTTGCAACGAAAATCACACCAAGCCTTATTTCTATAAATCAGCGGATACAAGGCATAAAAGAACGCCTAACTGGGGAGCTGTCTCAAGTTATCGCGATATATCACGAACTAGATGAGATTGTAAAAAAATACACTGGTGACAAAGTTGTTCAAGAAGATTTCGCAAGGCAGCTCAGGGTCGAAATAGAAGGAATTCAAGCTGGGTCAGGAGCTGTGCTAAGAAAGGGGCAAGAATTAAGAGAGCAGATTGCGAAACTAGATTCGATAACGACATATTTAGGGCAGCGAAAAGTATTCATGCAGGAACTAATTGACAAAAGAGCCGCTGCTCTAGATGAGCTGGATGAAATACGATCCTCAAGATACAAGGCAAGATATGAAGCGACTGAGTCGTTAAATAAACTTGTTGGCCCAAGCATACGCGTGTCCGTTTTCAGAAATGGACAAGTAAAAAAATTTGCGGCCTCAATCTCTGAATCCTTAAGAGGGAGCGGCCTCAGGTATGCCGAAGTCGCAGAATCGCTTGCAAACAATTTAAGCCCAAGAGCACTTTTGGAAGCCGTGGATGATTTTGATGCGCATACGATATCAGACGCAGCGAATATTACTGTTGAAAGAGCGGCGCGCCTCCTATCTCATCTCAAAGGGTGTGACTTAGGAGATATCTGTACAATTAATATCGAAGATGAAGTATCCCTTCAACTTCTCGATGGCACAGATTACAAGGATATATCCGACCTTTCAACCGGACAGCGATGCACCGTAGTCCTGCCTCTAATACTGTCCCATATGAATCGAATGTTGATCGTCGACCAACCTGAGGATCATATAGATAACGCATTCATCGCCAAGACGTTGATTAAAGTAATAGTTTCTCGGGGCGGGCAAGGCCAGATAATTTTTTCTACCCACAACCCCAACATCCCAGTACTCGGGAATGCCGATATGGTGCTACATCTAGGCTCCGATGGCCGCCGCGGATTTAGAATCTCATCGGGTTCTTTACATGAGCGAGATATCGTTTCGGCTATAAGTACAGTTATGGAAGGTGGAGCAGAAGCCTTCTCAAAACGTGCAACGTTCTATAGCGGCAACTCTTAACATGAACCGTGAAGAAGCTATCCAGGCGTTGACTATCGGTAACTCGCATGCTCGGTTTCGCGCTTTGCGAGCCCTAGAGCAATTCGCTCTACCGTCGGATATAGCTTTTTTACTTAAGCTCCAAACTACCGAGACGGACTTATATGTCAAAAAACGTATTGACAGGATTGTATCCGGCCTTCATATCCAGCTGCCAGCTACACCGGTAGTTGATGACAATATCGTAAGTGCCGACGTTAGGGAGCGCATAAGGGCTGACGCCATCGAATGGGTTGCAGGACTACTTTTGCACGAAATCGGTTCAAAGCTCGGGCTTCTTGCAAGTGAAGTATCTCATGACATACCAAATTATGAGAACTCTAACTCTAAGCGCAGAGTGGAGCAGCTCCAAGATACATTTGATGGTATTGAAGAGTTGAAAAAAGCTACTTCGACGCCTAAGCCGGTAGAAATGGATCTCGCCGCTTTTATTCGAGACCTAGTTGAGTTAGAGCGAGATGGGCGCGGTATTGAAGCTTCCTATGTCGGCTCAAAACCGCTGTTGATATTCTGTGATAGGGGGCTTCTGGCGTTGGCTCTTTGCAACGGCATTAAGAATGCTATTGAGGCTGCTATTTCTGTCAGTTCCGAAAACCGAGAACCAATGATTATTGTCAGTTGGGGCCAAACAGACATCGACAACTGGATCACTATTATAGACAACGGCCCAGGTCTACCAAGTAATTCATCAAGATCGTTTGTACTTGGTGAATCTACAAAGTCTGGACATCTTGGCTTCGGGTTGGGTATAGCACGTCAAGCAATTGAAACTCTGCATGGCACCGTCGAGCTCCGAAACTCGGGAGCAGATGGAGCTGCATATGAGCTAAGATGGAGCTTAATGAATTGAATATACTTATAATTGAAGACGAACCAGATTTTGTTGCTGAAATCAAGAGAAGGGTTTCCTCGCTATGTCGAGAGCCAGTTTTTACCGTTGCAGCTCACGCCGAGGCAGCAGCTGAGCTTTTGAAAAATTGTTTCTTTGACTTAGTTTTCTTGGATTTAAAACTGCCAACCGCGAACGAATCGTTAGATAGTGATCCTCAGCATGGTAAAGACTTGTTAGATTTGGCCAGAACAGTTGCTCCTGGCACTCCCGTCTTCATGTTGACTGGGTCATCAGCAGAGCAGTTCTTACCGGAGATGATGGCGCTAAACCATCAAGTTGATATATGGGGCCAAGGCAAAACGCTATCCCTAATTGGATTTCAGCCAAAGCACCGAGTAAATAATCTTGATGCACTGATCACCCCCTATATTACGGCGTGTGACGCGGTATGCGATGTTGAGATTAATTCATCGAGCGACTTAGATTTGCGTGCGGCACGTTTGGTACGAATATTCACGGCATCAGTTGGCGGCGTTTTTTGTGATGTGCGAAATCTTAATGGGGGTTTGTCCGGAGCATTAGTATTAAAGCTTCTTGTTAGAGATGGTAGCGGAGTAAAAATTCACGACTCGATTGCAAAAATCGGCTCGATTGATCATATCCAAGATGAAGTAGAGCGGCACGACAAATATATTTCAAGACTGGAGCCGAGTGCGACACCTAGAAAAGTTGCTGTCTTGAAGCATGGTGCAAAAGATACATCCGGAGTATTTTACAGCCTTGCATCAGCCTCTGAGCTTACTGGATTTTCGATTGTTGAAAATGGCGCTGAAAAAGTAATAAAAGCAATAATTGGTTGCCTTCATCGCTGGGCGGATGCAGCAACACAAAAACGCGTTTCAATTCAAAGCATAAGACGCAGCTTCATAAGTGACGAGCATTACGCAGAAATTCGAAGCTTAATAACTCACGATTGGGTGGAAAGATTTGAGCAGAACCCTGTTCTCGTTAAATGGGGCTGCGTGCATGGTGATTTGCATGGGATGAATATTTTGCTTTCCGATAACGGAATCCCCGTTTTAATCGATTACGGCGACATAGAAGAAGGTGCTCTCTGTAGAGATCCTGTGACATTCGAACTAAGCACATTCTTTCATCCAGCTGGCCCGTTTAAAAATAGCGATTGGCCGAACGAAGAAGAGTCGCTGCTATGGGGACAGTCGGAGTTTTCTACAACCAACTGCCCTGCGGAAGAGTTTTTTGCCGCTTGCAGGGAGTGGTCTGAAAGTGTGGCTGCGGGCAAGCGCGAGCGCGCAGCAGTAGCATATGGGTATTTAGTGCGCCAGTTGAAATACCCGGACTGCAATGCTTTGAGGGTTAATCAATTACTGGCAGGGGTTAAGCGACTCTACGACTCGGCATAAATTTACATGCAAACGAACAAATCTTCATTATTTTTAATGAAGAAATAAAACCCTCATCGAATATGGTTCTCTGAAGCAACCGGCGTAAGCTATAGCACCTGAATTTTCCGCCCTTCAAACGGGTGTACTTTTAGTCGCAAGGCTGACTTAGCAAAAGCGAGAAAATGGGACTTAGAAAAAGTAGACAAATTTACTTTAAAAAATAATACAGCCCCATCCTCTTCAACATTTTTAGGTTTTGACCAGACTAACCATTAGATCATTAAAATAGTAACTAAAAAAATACACAGCCGGCCCTTCATCTGAAGCATTAATTTATTCAGTGTATTTTTCAGCCTGAACTTCCCTTGTGAGGCTTTCATTAATTTCAAGAATCTGGCTGGCGATTGCTTCCTTTCGCCTTAGAAGTTCTATCGACGAAACACTCTTGATCTCCAATGCTTGCCGATGCATTTCCGAAACCACTTCAAGAGCGGCAACCAAGGATTGTAATCTGGCGGTTTCGAGGGACAGCCGCGTCTGATTGAAAAGCGCTTTTTTGCTAATTACCGAATCTTTTTTTGAAAGCATCATCGCCTCTTGCTGAAGCAAGATAGTGAACACTAAGCCCACCAAAGCAAGCAAGCTTACCATCGGATTTAGTGTACCTCCGACAAAATCACCAAATTGCCCCCATGCTGCCTTGGCGTTTAAGATCTGCTCGGGAGTTTCTGTACCAAATATAAAAGTATGTATTGGGCCAAGAACTGACGTAAAACGAGCCAGATATACGGCCCATACGAGAGCCAATGACCAACCGGCGATCTTCATCATGGTCATTGCTGCGCATATAAGATCCTCACGCGACCATGCAACTACTCTTGTACGTGTTGTTTGCATCTTGAAATCCTAAGTTGGTCTAAGCGAATAGAGAAAAAGGGGATTTTTTCATTCAATGAGTACTTCACCCCCCTTTCTTGATCCGTGAAGGCAATGTGATAGCATGTGCACGCCCCGGAGTGGGGATTTTTTTTCATACTGCAAGGAATACGCCCCGTGAAAGACTTCGTCATCAGCGTCAACAACACCGTCCTCTATCTCTCCCTGGCATTCATCTGGCTGGTCGCTATCGTCGCGATTTTCACCAGCGGGTTCTTGCCGGCGCTGGGTATCTTCGTGGCCGGCACCCTGTGCTGGTGCATCATTTCCGGCTTCTGGTTCGTCCAGTCGGCGACGTACGAAGAACTGCGCAAGCTGAACGCCAGCAAAAACTGAAACATTGGGGCGGGGCCGCAAGTGCCCCGCCCTACCCTGAGCGCTTGGTTCCGTGCCAAGCGCTTCTCTCTGCTGCGAACTACTCGCACGCCCCCCGCCTTCTCCGACCTCTAAATAGCTTCGCCCTTTCCTTTCAGCCGATGAGGGACGGGACTGTTTTCAGGAAATAAGCCCTCACTTTTGAGCGCTTAAACAAGCCCGTTTAAAGCAACCCACCGTAACTTCCCCAAGGCTACAACGCCTTGCGTCATTGCCTACGACTACGCCAGAATCCGCCGGCTTGTGTGTCTACACCGCGGGTTTTATCGTTTCCGGGTCACTGAAAAACAGTGATCGGGTTTGGTAGCCCGAGACAAACACAAGATGCAGAGCACACCATCGCGGCGGTCAATCGCTCCGGTTTTATGGTGGCCATGCACAGGGCGTCTTCGGGCGCGCCGGTCTCCTTGTGTCCCGGTCTACCAACCTGCGTATGGCCACCACCCAACGTTTGGTAGCGTGTGGGTGATGGCTCCTGATGACGACACAAGGAGTTTCACCATGATCAAACCAACACCCAACCCACCCGAAACCGACCCCACCTCCCCCTACGAATCCCCAAACTCCAAAAAACTCCACGACGCCGCCGAGCGTGCGCTGGATCACTACCTCTTCCCCGCCGCCGGGATCATGTCGTCCTTGAACGAGCCCGAGCGGATGTACCTGGCCAATCCGAAATTCAATACCGAATGCCTGCTGGCCAACGCCAGCGAAAACCTCGGTGCGGCCAGTGAGATGCTGAGCAATTTCGCGGCCACGCTCGATCCCTCGCATCGCAAGACGGCGATCGGTATTACGCAAATCGTGATGATTGCCGAGCTGGCGGTGAATCAGGCGCTGGATCACGTCGAAGTCGCGTAAGCAGTCGTCGAAAGCTTGTCTCCAGCGGGAGTTGTTGCGTCCGTTTTTGCCGCTGGAAATATCTGGCTCAGAAGATGTGGAATGTAAACAGCCCGGCCCGACACCCTCGTCACTGACGAAGGATGCCGGGCCGGGCTGTTTGCGTTTCAGTTACTGGTTATTGACGGTGATGTAAGGGTCCCAGGTGTGTTGCGGGCCGAGTTGGTTCAGGTCGCGGTCGAGCAGGACGAAGGTGATCTGGTACCAGAGTTTGCCCGGATTCTCGGCCGTGGCTTGCCACATGGAATAGATCACATCGGTTTTGGAGATTCCGCCGTTGGCAGCCTTGTTCAGGTAAGGCACTACGCCGGGAATGTTGTAGGTGAGCGGTGTCGACATGGTGCCTTTGTAATCGCCGCCCTGGTGGGGGTCGCCGCTCTGGACGTTTTTGATCAGGGCGATGCGGTCGAAGTTGCGCGACAGCGTGGTGGCGCGCCAGCGAATGTTGTCGCCGGGTTTGACGTCGATCCACAACTCGTCGCCGCCTTCGCCGGTGTTGCCACTGGCATTGGGGTCGACGGCGTCGCGCGTCACCAGCATGGAGATCGCGCCGCCTACGTCGTTGGGATGGGCAAGCAGGTAATCGGCATCGACATTGACTAGCACGTCAATGGTTTGGGTAGCACTGGACATTTTGAGGCTCCTTGTTTTTGGAATCGCATAAGCGACCGCGCCCGCGAAGGCTGTCCGGCTCATCCGGTCCATGGATGCGGTCTGCGGAGAACGATAGGAGATGGCCTAATAGTGTCAAACCGCGATTCCTTGACGCGGAAAAACGGGAGCACTGCGCGACGCAACCAAGGTTTTGATTTGGTTCTGTGCGAGTTGATCTCTGATGGATTTTGAGCTGTTCACTGGCGGTAACTGTTGGCGAAGGCGCACAGCCGGTGTTGGCATTAACGGCGAATCAGCTACACCCGGCCTTTTGTGGAGCGGCAAGCGATCCTGCTGCGGGTCATTTTTGATGGACTGGTGGCAACTGGATGCCGACACGGGGGGCCATGTCAGGCTTCTTTGCCCTCACCCAAACAGCGCTATCCCTCGCCGATGCGGCCAATGGAAAAGCCCTCTATTCACAGCAATGCACCGTGTGCCATGGAGCCGATATCAAAGGCACCGGGCGCTTATGTGCTGGCGCTCGACACCCGCTGAAGCTGGTGATACGCCGTCACCAGTTGCGCCTGATTGAACGCCAGATTGCGCCCGCTGGGGTTTGGCAGAATCCAGACTTTAGCGCCGCCGAACGTGTCCGCTTGCAGCCCCCATTCAATCGACTTCTTGCCGGATAACCCGGCATACGCAGCCTTGCCGAGAAACGCCACGAAGCGCGGCGCGTAGCGGGCGATCTTGCGTTCGAAGCTGATGGCGGCTGCGGTGAATTCCTCTGCCGACAGTTGATCCGCCCTCGCCGTCGGCCGCTCGACCACGGCGGTCAGGCCGCAGTGGAATTGCAGGATCGAGCGGTCGTCTTCCGGGCGCACTTCGTGGGGCGTGAAGCCGGCCAGATGCAACGTGCGCCAGAAGCGGTTGCTGCGCCCGGCGAAGTGATGGCCCTGCTCTGCCGCCACCATTCCCGGATTGATTCCGCAGAACACCACGGACAGGCCTTGCGTGAGGATGTCCTCAAGCCCGTTCAACCGCAGATCACCTTCACCGCGTCGCGCGCCTGCCCGGCCAGTTCTTCGCGGGATTTACCGGCACGGGCGCGGATCGAGATGCTGTGCAGCAGCGATGACGCGAGCATGGCCCGCGCGGCTGCGTCCACATCACCGTTCAGTTCGCCGGACTCGATCGCCCGTTGTAGACGAGCTTCGAGATCGGCATCGAGCTGGCTCAAGCGCTGGGACAGCACGTTGCGGATTTCCGGGTCCTCGACCGCTTCGGTGGTCGCAGTGCCGATGGCAAAGCAGCCGCGTGGCTGGCCGTCGCCGGAAAAATAGATCGCCAGTTGCCCTTCGTAGAAACCGGTCAGGGCCTGTTCCAGGGTCAGGCTGCTGTCGTTCAGCGCGGCCTGCATGGCGGCGTGGGCGGTAGCCCAATATTGGTCGAGGGCCTTGATGTAGAGCGCGTGTTTGTCGCCGAACGCGGCGTACAGACTGGGGCGGTTCATGCCGGCGGCGCTGGCGATGCTGTCCAGTGAAGCGCCGGAATAGCCGGTGTTCCAGAACACGCCCAGCGCCTGTTGCAGCGCGGTTTGCGGGTCATAGGCCCGTGGACGGCCACGGCCTTTTCCTTCTGTCGGTTTATTTTGTGCCATGTCGTACAAATTCCTTGCGGGGAAATGAAGTCGCTCATATTCTTACACCATCGCACAAAATTAAGGAATCAGAAATTCCTTGATCGACAGGTTTGTTGTAACAGCGCTCGAACCGAGGCTGGCGACGACGAAACAGCGGCAACAGAGCACCCCTCCTGCACCGCGCACTGACTTGATGACGCACCGCATTCAACGCCGCCCAGCACTTTGGAGAGAGCCGTTCATGAATCAGCCATTAGATCTCACCGCAGAACAAGCCCGCGCGCACCCCGTCGACGCGCCGCCGAAAATACCGCTCAAGCAGAGACTGCGCCCGGTCTTGATGTGGGGCGTCCCCGCGCTTCTCGCCGCGATTGGCTACGGCCAGTACGTGGCCAACGAGCCCTTCGTCTCCACTGATAACGCCTATGCCCGTGTGGCCAAGGCCTCGATCAACGCGCGGATTTCCGGGCAAGTGGTCGAGATCGCTGTCGACGACAACCAGCCCGTGCACAAAGGCCAGGTGCTGTTTCGCATCGATCCCAAGCCGTTGCAGATCGCCGTCGACCGGGCGGAAGCGCATTTGGCCAACGCACGCCTGCGCATCGACGGGCTCAAGGCCAGTTATCGCCAGCAGCAAGCCGAGCTGCAATCGGCGAAAGCCTCGGCGGAATACGACCAGAAGGAGTTCGCCCGCAAGAAAGCCTTGATCGCCACCGAGTTCGTGTCGAAGGCCCTGTACGAGCGCGCCGAAACCGACCTGAAAGTCTCGCGCCAACGCATCGCGTCCATCGAGCAACAGATTGCCAACACCGTCGTCGCGTTGAACGGTAACCCGGACATCGCCCTAGACAATCACCCGACCGTGCGCGAAGCCAAGGCTCAGCTCGATGAAGCGCAGTTGTATCTGTCCTACGCCACGGTGACGGCGCCGGACGACGGCATCGTCGCCAAGGTCGATGATTTGCAGGTGGGCAACTACGTCAACAACGGCGCACCGGCGTTTGCGCTGATTTCCGACCGGGAAATCTGGGTCGAGGCCAACTTTCGCGAGACCCAGTTGACGCACATGCGCCCCGGTCAGACCGCGACCGTCACCCTCGATACCTACCCGGATCGCCCGCTCAAGGCGCACGTGATCAGCATGAGCCCCGGCGCCGGTGCCGACTTCGCCCTGCTGCCGCCGGAAAACGCCACCGGCAACTGGGTGAAGGTGGTGCAGCGGGTGCCGGTGCGTCTGGAACTGGACGATAGCGACCCAGCCCTGCCGCTGTTTTCCGGCACCAGCGCCACGGTCGAAGTCGACACCGGGCATCGCTCGCCCTGGTGGCAGCCGCTCAAGTCGTTGTTGTCTGCGGGTAATTCGTGATGAACAGCTCAGCAGCCGATGCGCGGGCACTGCGGTTTGTCGCCCTGCTCGCCACCTATATGCAGTCAGCCAACCTGCCGTTGCCGAACGCCGCGCTGCGCTTGATTCAGGGCAGTCTGTCGATGACCGACGATCAGGCCGGGTGGATTTTCACGTCTTATCTGGCCGCGAGCGCGATCACGATGCCGGTCGCGCAATGGCTCGCCGGACGCTTTGGGTTGAAGCGGGTTTACCAGACGGCACTGGTGCTGTTCGCCCTCGGTCTGTGGCTCGGCACGTTGGCCGGCACACCGCTGGAGTTCATCGGCGCACGCATCCTGCAAGGTCTGGCCAGCGGCGTGATTGCGCCGTGGTCGATGGCCATCGCCCTGGAGACATTGCCAGCAGCAAAGCGCCCAGCCTTCGGCCCGAAATGGACGGCGCTGGTGCTGTTCGGCATCGTCAGCGGCCCGAGCATCGGCGGCTTGATCTGCGAGTACTTCGACTGGCGCCCGATGTTCTACCTCAGCCTGCCGCTGACCGCGTACATCCTGATGGTGGTGACGTTGCTGCTCGCCGAGAAGAAAGCAGACCCGCGTCCGACGTTCGATTTTTTCGGTTTCACCAGCTTCACCGTCGGCATGATCGGCCTGCAGATGTTGCTCGATCGCGGCGAACGGCTGGACTGGTTCGACTCGCCGGAAATCTGGATCGAAGCGCTGGCCAGCGCCCTCGGCCTGTACCTGTTCGTCGTCCATGCGCTGACCCGCAAGGCGCACTTTCTCAGCAAGGGCTTGTTCGGCGACCGCAACTTCATGCTGTCGACGGTGATGTTCTTCGCCCTGGGGTTTGTGCTGCTGTCGACCATGGCCCTGACCTCGCCGATGCTCGATGAAATCCTCGGCTATCCGCCGGACACCACCGGGTTGCTGACTGTTCCGCGCGGCATCGGTCTGGTGGGTGCGTTTCTGTTGATGATGCGCGCGCCGATGTGGATCGACGCGCGGCTGTTCGTCGCCGCCGGCATCGCGCTGGTGGTATACGCCAACTGGCTGATGCTGGGTTATTCGCCGCTGATGGACTGGACGCCCGTGGCCGTCACCGGGTTCATCCAGGGCGTAGGTCTGGGCATCCTGATGCCGGCGCTGAGCAAGACCGCATTCAGCACCATCGACCCGAAATTGCGCCCGGAAGCCACCGGTTTCTTCAACCTGATGCGGGTTTACGGCAGCACCCTCGGCGTGGCCGTGGTGCAGATCTTTTTCTTCAACAACACCCAGGCGATGCACTCGGCGCTGGTCAGTCAGCTGACGCCTTATCGCGTGGCCCTGCCGACCTCCTTGCCGGCGCTCGAAGGCCTCAACCATTTGGTCACCCACCAAGCGGCGTTCGTCGCGGTGATGGGCCAATTCAAGATTCTGATGCTGGCGATGCTCGTGGTGAGTCCGCTGGTGATGTTCCTGCGCAAACCTGTTGCGGCCAACTGATGACGTGGAGTCTGAACCATGAAAGCTTCTATGCGCTTCACCCCGCTGGCGATGCTGGTGATGTTGTCCGCCTGCACCGTTGGCCCTGATTTTAAGCGGCCTGCCGAGAGCCCGTCGCAGCATTACGATCAAGCGGCCGAACAGCATTTTGCGATGGGCCGGCGGCTCAACGGCGATTGGTGGTCGGCATTCCGTTCACCAAAACTCGATCAGGTTGTGCGCCGCGCCATCGACGGCAACCTCGAACTGGCCGCCGCTGACGCCACCCTTCGTCAGGCCGCCGCTTCAGTCGCGGCGGCGGAAGGCGTGTTGTATCCGCAGGTTGATTTCGCTGCTTCTGCCGGGCGCCAGCGCACCCACAATGGGCCAGAGCCGGTGGTCTCCAATTTCTACGGGATCGGGCCACGGGTCGCGTTCGATCTGGACGTCTTTGGTGGCAACAAACGCGCGGTCGAGCAACAACAAGCGCTGACCAATCTGCAAAAGCATCGCTACGAAGCAGCCTGGCTGACCTTGACCGGCGACGTCGCCAGCCAGGCTTTGCTGCTGGCCTCGGCCAACGCGCAGATCCAAGCCGTGGAAACCCTGCTGGCCAACGATGCGAAGAACCTTGATCTGGTGCGCTGGGCCCAGGCGAGCGGCAGCACCACACAAATCGAAATCTCGCTGGCCGAAACCCGGCTCGCCCAGGATCGCACGCTGCTGCCGCCCCTCGCCCAGCAGCGCGATGCAGCGCGTCACGCATTGTCGATTCTGGCCGGCAAGGGCCCGGCGGACTGGATTGCGCCGGACTTCAGCCTCGACGAATTCGCCCTGCCGTCAAACATCCCGGTCAGCCTGCCTTCGGAATTGGCCCGTACCCGCCCGGACATTCTCCAGGCTGAATCCGAACTGCACATCGCCAGCGCGGCGGTGGGTGTCGCGACCGCCAATCTTTACCCGCATGTCGAGCTGTCGGCCTCGCTGATGCAAGCCGCGTCGGGCAATGGCGGCGCCGCACTCTGGGGATTTGCCGCCGGCCTGACGGCGCCGATCTTCAATGGCGGCACCTTGAGGGCTGAACGCGAAGGCGCCGTCGAAGGCTACAACGCATCGCTCGCCCGCTATCAACAGACGGTGATTCAGTCCTTCGGCCAGGTCGCGGACACCTTGCAGGCGCTCAACCACGGCGCCGAGCAAAACCTGGCGCAGGACGACGCCTTGCAAGCAGCCGACACCAGCCTGCGTCTCAATCGCCAGGCCTACGCCCAGGGCGAAACCAGCCTGTTGCAGGTGCTGGAAACCGAACGCGCCTACCAGCAGGCGCTGCTCGGGCAGATTCAGGTAAAGACCGCGCGTTATCTCGACTCGGTGCGCCTGTTCGTGGCGCTCGGCGGCAACTCGGTGGGTGTGCTCGACCAGAAGCTCGCCACCCGCAAAACCTCATCCCTTCTTTAACGGCAGATACCGGAGACACGACATGACCTACGAAGCCTTTCACGATGAACTTCGCAACACCCGCCTACCGCTGAACAACGGCGCAGGCTCGATGCCGGCCGTGGGATTCGGCACGTTGTTTCGCGACTTGAGCACCACCACCGATGCGGTCAAGTGCGCGCTGGAAGTGGGGTTTCGCCACTTCGACTGCGCCGAGCGCTATCGCAACGAAACACAGATTGGCGAGGCTTTTGCGCAGGTATTTTCGGCGGGCAACATCCGCCGCGAAGACGTGTTCGTCACCAGCAAACTGTGGAACACCAACCATCGCCCCGAGCGAGTAAAACCGGCGTTCGAAGCCAGTTGTCAGCGGCTGCAAGTCGACTATCTCGACAGCTACCTGATCCACACGCCATTCGCCTTCCAGCCCGGCGACGATCAGGACCCTCGGGATGTGTACGGGCACGTTATCTACGATGGCGAAACCCGTTTGATCGACACCTGGCGTGCGCTTGAGGCGCTGGTAGATGAAGGACGCTGCAGGTCCATCGGTCTTTCCGACATCACCCTCGGTGCGCTGAAGGACATCGTCGCCGCCGCGCGGATCAAACCGGCGGTGGTGCAGATCGAATCCCATCCGTACCTGCCGGAGTGGGAGATGCTGGAATTCTGCAAGGAACACGGCATCATCCTGCTCGCCTTCGCCCCATTGGGTCATGGCATGGAGCCGAATGTGCTCGAGGATTCCGTGCTCACCGGGATCGCCCGGCACATCCAGAAAACTGCGGCGCAAGTGGCCCTGGCCTGGGCGGTACAGCGGGGTACGGCGTTCCTGACGACCTCGGCCAACCCGAGCCGGATTCAGGAAAACTTCGATATCGCGACGTTGCCGCACCGGGCGATGCGCGAGATCAAGGAAGAGATCACGACGCGAATCCGCTTCAACTCGGTGGTCGAGACCGGCGTACCCGGTTTCATCCCCCGTAAAAAGTGACACATGGCAAAGGGGCGGCCTCCTGTGAGGTCGCCCCTATACTCTTTCCACCTGACTGTTGAGACGACACCGATGGACGTCTTCCAAAGCATGCGCTTCTTCATCGCCGTCGCCCAAAGTGGCAGCTTCACCGCCGCTGCCGAGCTGCTGGACACCAATACCACCAACGTCTCCAAAGCGATATCTGCTCTCGAAGCGCGCCTGCATACGCGGCTGATCAATCGCACCACCCGCCGTCTGGCCCTGACCGAAGCCGGCGTGCGCTATCTGGAGCGTTGCGAAAAAATCCTCGATGACGTGCGCGAAGCCGACGAAGAAGCCGGCACCGCCCAGACCCTGCCCGTCGGCCGCTTGAAGATTCACACCATGTCGGCCATCGGCAACCACTACGTGATCGACGCCATCGCCCGCTATCGCGACATTCACCCCACGGTGATGTTCGATCTGACCCTGACCAACCGCGTCCCCGACCTGCTCGAAGAAGGCTTCGACATGTCCATCGTGCTGGCCCGCGACCTGCCGGATTCCGGCTTCGTGGCGCAACGCTTGGGCATCACCTACAGCATTCTTTGCGCCTCGCCCGCCTATGTGGCCAAACGCGGTCTGCCGCAAACACCAGGCGAGCTTTGCGAACACGAGTGTCTGCGCATCGTCAACACGGTGATGCCGGTAGAAAACTGGACATTCGAAGGGCCCGAAGGCATGGAAACCATCAGCATTCCCGTGTCGCCCTTCCACATCAATACCGCCGACGGCATGACCATCGCGATCAGAAAAGGCATGGGCATCGGCATTCAGCCGATTGCTTCGGCCGTGGATGGCCTGAGGGCGGGAACCCTGGTGCGGGTGTTGCCGGAGTACCGGCTGGAGGAGTTGAACCTGTTCGCGATCTATCCGTCGCGCAAGTTCGTCGATGCGAAGATCAAGACCTGGGTTGAGTTTCTGAAGCAGTCGATCCCGCAATTGCTGGCATCGGATGAAGACGTCGTTGGAGCGAAAGCGTGTTGAGCGTGGCTGGCATGGAGTGTCGACCCTCCATCCCCTGCGCCCGACTCAACTGGAACAGCCAGTGCCCATCACTTGATATTGCAGAACGTGGCGCTCGCCATGGGAATCTTCGTAGGTCATCTGCACCGGCACCGGTGCACATTCGTTGGCCGGTTCGGTGATGGATATGACGTGTTCGATGTCCAGATTGGTCGAAGAACTGTAGGTCTCGACCGGGATGCTCGCCGCGTCCGCGTTATCGGCGTAAGCGTGCGCACCGAAACTGCCAAGCATTAAAACCAGCGCGATTTTTTTGAGAGTCATGATGTTCACCGTCTCGTTGAGGACCGTGTTTGTTCACGGATTGGAGACGATGCTAAGGGTTGCGGTGGCGGGGAAATATCGGCGGGATAGACAAACACTGTTGCTGGATTTCATATGAATAGGGTCGACGCCAATCATTGACCGCATCAATAACAACCATTAATTCAATGAAGTTCTCATATCAAATCGAAGGCGTAGGATCTGCTCCATACCAACCCACTGCACACGGAGTACAGAACCATGAAACGCCAAACAATCCTCGGCATCGCCTTCTCGCTCTTCGCCTTGAACGCTTTTGCGGCGACTGAAACCGACCCACTGTTCAGCGATGCTGTCGCCGCTGCGACTCAAACTGATCCTTTGTTCAGCGATGCCGTAGCTGCGACCGAAACTGATCCACTGTTCAGTGACGCCGTAGCTGCGACCGAAACTGATCCACTGTTCAGTGACGCCGTTGCCGCGACCGAAACCGATCCGCTGTTCAGTGATGCGGTAGCCGAAGGTGGTTCTGACCGTCTGATCGAAAGCCGTAACGCCTGAATGCTGGGTTTTACCGCAGTACCCGACGAAAGCCCGGCCTTATCCGCCGGGCTTTTTCATATGGGGACAGATTTATTTTTCAATCGAAGACGCCATTGAGCACTTCATAAATCAGCCCTGTAGCCAGCGCGACCAGGATCAGATCGGTGCCGACCTGCTGCCATTCGTAGCCGTCGTAGTGTGGCAGTCTGCCAACCAGTCGACCATCGAGCTTCTTCGCAATACCGGGCGGCAGCGGTTTACCCCGCGCCAGGTTCTTCTGAATGCCGGGAGGCAAGGCCGGGCCCGGGGTCCAGTAGTCACGATAGCCGTCCACAATCCCGATCACCCCGCCGCGATCAATACTCGGGCCGTGCCCCTGATAACCGCCCCCACCTTTTTTCCCCTGATTGCCATGATCCTGGCTGTTATGCGGGTTGCCTTTGCCCTGCCCCTTTCCGTTGCCAGGATCGGCCAGCGCTGACACCGAAGTGCTCAACAGCGCAATACAGGTCGTGGTCGCAATCAACGTGCGTAAACCGGACATGGGTCGTTCCTTGAATGAATGGGTGTGTTTGGATTCTAGTCAGTTTTTTTTACAGGCATGGAGAGATGGCCCTGTCGTTGCGGTCACGCGGGATGGACGACGCTACTGATCGCACACCGTTCATCCGTCCGGATTCCTCTCTCGCTTTTGTCTAAGCTCTGCGGTAGCCAACAAAGTCGAGGGCATCTGTGGCAGACCGCGAGCAACTCCACCGCAACGGCTACGTGCTGCTGCGCCAGGCAATTGCGCCAGCATGGCTGAACACGCTTCGCACGGTGTTCGATGCAGGCGTGAAACCTTCCGCAGAATGGCCCGTGCCCCGCGGCATCGATTGGCGCCATTCGCAGCTGGACACTGACCCGGTTGTTCAGGCCCTCTGCCGATTGCCACCACTGCTGGCGGTGGTGGGCGAGTTGATCGGCGAGCGCTTCTTCCTCTCTCAGGTCGAGGGGCGCGAACCGCTCATCAATGGCGGCCACCAACAACTGCACCGCGACTTGTCGGCGCAACGCCCCGGCGACACCGTCAACGCGCTGGTGTATCTCGACGACTACGGCCCGGAAAACGGTGCAACCCGCATCGTCCCCGGCAGCCACCGTCCTGCACCGGGCGAACTTGCGCTCGATTTCACTGACGAGTCCCGATCCGTGCAACTGACGGGCAGCGCGGGCGACATCCTGATCTTCGATGCCGACCTGATCCACGCCGGCAGCCTGAACTCCAGCGGTGCACGCCGTCGCTCCCTGTTGATCACCTTTTTTTCCGACTCGCTCTATGCAACACACCTGGAAACGGTGAACCTCAGAAACATACAAATGGACACGACTGAGCGGTTCGATCCGGGGGACTTTGCGTTCGGGATCGTGAAATCATTCATTTGACTTGCTTGCCTAAGGCAACTATATAGTTGCCTTAGGCAAATATATGAGCATCACGCCATGTCCACGATCACCGACCGCGCCGACATCGTTCGGCAATTCAACCGCTTCTACACTCACCAGATCGGCGTGTTGCAGGAGCATCTGCTGCAAAGCGATTACTCGCTGACCGAGCTGCGCATCCTCTACGAACTCGCGTCCCAGGGCGATCTGACCAGCACCGATTTGCGCCAGATGCTGGGCCTCGACGCGGGCTACATGAGTCGCCTCATCAGCGGTTTCGACAAAAAGGGCCTGATCCAGAAAGTCCCCTCCGCCACCGACGCACGCGCCAGTCAGTTGCACATTACCGACCTGGGCCGCGAGATCCTCGCCCCGCTGGAACAGGCCTCGCGACAAGAAGTCATCACCCTGCTCGAACGCCTGTCCGAACCGCAGCAACTGCAACTGATCGCCTCGATGAAGCAAATACAGACGCTGCTCGAGGGCGGCCAGCCGACGACCTATCTGCTGCGCGATCCGCAACCCGGCGACATGGGCCTGGTGGTGCATCAACAGACCGCAATCTACAGCCGCGAATACGGCTGGAATTCAGAGTTCGAAGCGCTGGTGGCAGAGGTCGTCGCCAAATACCTGCGCGAATTCGACTCCACGGGCGAGCGCTGCTGGATTGCGGAGAAGGACGGCAAGGTGGTGGGTTCGGTGTTCGTCATTCGCCACGACGAAACCACCGCGAAACTGCGCATGCTCTACGTGGACGCCAGCGCGCGGGGCCTGGGGATCGGCAATCGACTGGTCGAGGAATGCCTGCGTTTTGCCCGGGATGTCGGCTACAAAAAGATGATTCTGTGGACCACCAGCAATCTGGTGGATGCCCGCCGGTTGTATCAACGGGCGGGGTTTGAGTTGGTCGAGGAAGAGCCGATTCACAGCTTCGGCAAAGAGCTGGTGAGTCAGACCTGGGCGATCGAGTTGTGAGGTTATGCTCGCGGTGAGTCGTCGTCAGGCAGGACAATAGCGTCCTAAGGCACCTCTGAATCGACCGCCATGGGCGTAGGGACTTGCCACGAAGGTTTTTGCTCAACCTGACTGTCGAAAGCACGGCGTGCCTTGCGAATGTCATCGACGTTTTCGACCACCCACGTCCACACAGGCGACATACGGACCAAAAGTCCCATGCCCAGTGGCGTCAGTTCGTATTCGACACGTGGCGGAACTTCACCGAACTCCCGTCGAATCAGAAGACCATCACGCTCCAGTGAGCGCAGCGTCTTGGTCAACATGCGCTGAGTCACGCCCCTCATCTGTCGCTTGATCTCGGCATGGCGCATCGTGCCGTACACACCCAGGGCGTGCAGGATGCCCAACGACCAGCGACTGCCGGCATGCGTGAGGACTTCTCGCCGGACGCCGTCATCATCGTCTCTGAGCGTCTGGCAGATCCTCTCTGCCTGGCCAAGAGTCTCTTGGTCGGTCATTTCTCCTCCCGGTATCACACGTGTGCCTTCTTACTGGCGCTGTCGAATGGTGCAAGTATTTGCCCATCTTACAGACAGCAGGTTTCAGGAGACATCATGACCGAAGTCATACAGCTTTCCCCCCAATCGATTCTCGTACTCGGTGCCGGCGAACTCGGCCTGCCGGTTTTGCGCAATCTCGCACAGGTCGCAAAACGCGCACCCGGTTCCACAATCAGTGTCCTTCTCAGAGCCTCAACCATCGGTACTCAGGTGCCCGAGAAAAAGGCAGAAATCGATGAGCTGCGGAGTCTGGGTATTCAAATGGTCGCCGCCGATCTGGTAAGCGATTCGATCGATCAACTGGCTGAAGTTTTCGCACGATTCGATACCGTAATCGGCTGTGCAGGCATGGTCGCGGGTCGGGAAACGCCGATGAAGCTTGCCACCGCAGCGCTCAAGGCCGGTGTGAAGCGCTACTTTCCATGGCAGTTTGGTGTGGATTTCGAGGTGATCGGGCGAGGCAGTCCGCAGGATCTGTTTGATGCTCAGCTCGATGTGCGCGAGTTGCTTCGCGCCCAGGATAAAACCGAGTGGGTCATCATCTCGACGGGCATGTTCACCAGTTTCCTGTTCGAGCCGGTGTTTGAGGTCGTGGACTTCGACAACGACGCCGTGAACGCATTGGGCAGTCTCGACAACAGCGTGACGCTCACGACACCGCAAGACATCGGCAGGCTGACCGCCGAAATCGTCTTCTTTGAACCTCGTTTTCGCAATCAGATCGTCTACCTTTCCGGCGACACCGTGACCTACGGACAAGTGGCGAGCATCCTTGAACGGGTGCTGGAACGTCCGTTCAAACGCAACGTCTGGACTGTCGAGCACCTGATCCAGGAACTCGAAAAAGATCCCACCCACCACATCAAAAAGTATCGCGCCGTGTTTGCACAAGGCAGAGGCGTGGCCTGGCCGAAAGCTGGCACGTTCAACGAACAGCAATCCATTCAGGTCACCAGCGCCGAACAGTGGGTTCGAGAAAACCTCGCAGGCAACTGAAATCACTTCGCGCTCAACGGTTCTGCAGGACTGATGAGCGCACCTCATAATGCCTCACCGATGTACCCGTCCAGTCCTCTCCCTTGCGCTCGCTTACTGTTCATCGCACAAGGTGAACCTTTCGCTGACCGACGTCTCCGAATGTTCTCCGGATTCGAATACCAGGACGTTTCTTCGTGCCAAGAATACTGACGAGTCATACCAGCGACAGCGAACTTACAGAACATAACGCCAAGATGTTTGGCTCGCCGAAAGAACGACTGGATTTCTATCGTCGGGAAATCCAGTACGAGACCAGCATCCTGGCCAACCGTACGGACGCCTATCTCGCCGCCCAGTCATTCCTGGTCATTGCTTTCGCCTCCAGCATGGGCAATCTCAATCCCGAGTGGGGCAAAATGTTCACTCTCGTCGTGCCTCCCTTCCTCGCGCTATTGGGCGTGTTGAGTTCACTCAACGCGTGGCCGGGCATCCGCGCCGCTTACGACATCATCGACCACTGGTACTACAAACAGAGTGAACTGTTACGCAGCGAGCCCGTGATGGGTATGGCTTATGACGAATCCCCTCTGTTCTGTGAGCGCGAGTCAACGCACAAAGGCTATCGCAAGGCACTGCTGTTTTCAGTGCGCACGCCGTGGATTTTCGCGTCATTCTGGGTGCTGCTCGGCTTTTGGGGCGTGTTCATCCAAGTGGCCTGATCACAACGGCCTCCCCTCGCGCAGGGGCTGGAATCGAGAAGCCCGGCATTGAGCCGGGCTTATGATTACGCAGCAGAATCATCTATTTGTTCAGGCTGCCATATTCGCCCCGCCGAGGCTTTTCTTGAGTGAAGCCTTCATCACTTCCATTTCCTTGCCCAACTCCTCGAGCTTTGCCTTGCCCAGCAGCTTTCTGGCCTGAGGAAACATCTCGGTTTCCTCTTCTTCGATATGGTGTTCCAAAAGCTCCTTGACGACTTTTACGCGGCCTGCGAACTCCGGCTTGGAAGGATCGGTAGATTTCAGATCAGGCAATACCAAAGAATCGACCGTGCGGTGTTCTTCTTTTGCCTCGTAGTACATCTCATCCTGCTCTTTACCGCCTGCTTCCTTGAAAGCGGGATACAGAATCTGCTCTTCAAGCTGAGTATGAATGGTGATTTCCAGCTCCAGCTTGTCCAACAAATCCGCGCGTTTTTTTAATGCCCGATCGGTCGATTCGCTGAGTTGGTTCAGGATGCCTTTTACTTTTTCGTGGTCAGTTTTCAAAAGGTCGATGGCGTTCATTTGAGGCCTCTATCACGGATTATTTTTTTTGCCGAACGTGGTCGGCAACTCTCACGGTATTCCAGACAGACCTCGCATATTGTGTGCCAGCGCCCTCCTTCAAAAGGTCTTAGAAAAATCAATGAGTTGTGCAGGGTGATGGCCAAATATAGGCATGCACTCTGCATGAGTGTGGGTTGAGGTTCTTGCAAATAGCGGAAGTGAGCCTGCTCAGTGGTTGCCAGTTGAAATCGTGCAGGATGGTGGTCTCCTTTCCAAGTGGCTTGGGGGTGGAGCCAGTCCGGGGCAGCAGAGCGCCAGGGAAAGATCCAATACGACGGTTATCGAAGGAGCCATCGAAGGTTGTTTAAGGGTTTCGGCCCTGCTGTTTAAAGACACTCAGCGTTACTTCCTCAAGGCTACAACGCCTTGCGTCATTGCCTACGACTACGCCAGAATCCGCCGGCTTGTGCGTCTGGGACGCGGGTTCTATCGTTTCCGGGTCACTGAAAACAGTGATCGGGTTTGGTAGCCCGAGTTAACTAGTCGCATAGCGCGCCATTCGCAGGCCTCTTCAGGTCTGTACTCGATGGTGGCCATGCGCAGGGCACTTTCGAGTGCGCCGGGTTCCTAGTTACCGGTCTACCAACCCGCGTATTGGCCGCCACCCTTCGTTTGGTAGCGAGGGTGAAGGCTCCTTTTCAATAATTAGGAGTATCACCATGATCAAACCAACACCGAATCCCCCGGAAACCGATCCAGTCTCCCCCTACAAATTCCCCGACTCCCGAACCCTCAATGAAGCCGCCGAACGCGCCCTCGATCACTACCTCACCCCGCAACAACGGGTCATGGGCAGCCACCACAAGCACGACCCCATGTACTTGGCCAACCCGGCGTATGACACTGAATCCCTGCTGGCCAACGCCAGCGAATCACTGGGATCGGCGAACGAAATGCTCAACAACTTCGCGGCCACGCTGGAGCCCGCCCATCGCAAGACCGCGATCGGGATTGCGCAGTTGGTGATGTTGAGTGAGTTGGCGGTGAATCAGGCGTTGGATCATGTTGAGGTGAAGAGCTAAACGTTTGTCCTCTACAGGCGGATAAACCGCAACGGTAGAGGGAATCAGCGTTGGCCGAAAGCTGCCACGATGAATGGCAGCTTTCGGCCAGAAGCGGACGTTCACAAGCGACCGCTACCGGCCAAAAGCTGCCGTTTATGTTCATGAGCGCGTTGCGTTGAAGCAGAATTCTGGGCGACCGATCAGTGAGCCGTTTACTCACGAAAATTAACGGTTTGCTGCCCTGAGTCATAGAGCCGAAAGCACGCCCTGATACAGCACAGGACCAGTCGGCTGTCCTGTTGGCGATCCACCCTCGGGTTCAAGACTGATGGCCAACGTGATTGACTCACCAATAAACGCTTTCTGCGCACCGCCCAACTTGATCTCCCCGTCTCCGCCTGGGGGAATCACCCCAAGCGAAACAGGCTTTCCATCTGAAGGAATAACCCACATTTCCAAGCTACGATTCTTTTCTATCTTCACCAAAGCCAGCGTTTTGATTTTTAGATAATTCTCGTGCGCTTCAATGCTCATCCACGACTGTGCGTCGGCACTACGCAACGTTGCACTGTAGCGAACTTCGTCACGGTTATAGATAACGCTCAGCGTTACCGCTGCTACCAGTGAACATGTTGCAATCGTCACCCAGAGCCAGCTCCAGAATGGTCGCTTTACAGGCAACTGCATTGTTTGCGGATCTATACGCGCCGTAATTCCGCGCCATACACGATCCGGTACAGGTGATTCAGGCAGAGACTGGGTAAGGCTCGCAAGGCTTTCCCGCCATTGCGAAAGTTCTGCGCGAAGTTCCGAGTCCTCCAGTAAAAGCTGCTCAAAGCGCCGGCGTGCGGCTGGTGGCATCAACCCAATGGCATAATCTGCGGCAAGTGCGCGACGAAGACTTGGAGTTTGGTAGTTCATGACTCAAGGCACCTGCGCAAACGCTCCATCCCTCGGCGGATCCAAGACTTTACCGACCCGAGCGGTGCCGACAGGTGCTCCGCCAGTTCTGAACAGGAAAGCCCTTCAAAATAAGCAATGGTGATTGACTGACGTTGCATCCCTTCGAGCTCATCTAGGCACCGATTCAATGAAGTGGTCTCACGGGAGCTGTTCAACTGTTCATGTACCGAGGGGCTGTCGTCTACCAGCATCTGCGCGTCGAGGTCACTCAGGGGACGTTCGCGACGCTTTCGCAATTGGTCGATGGCCTGATTTCGCGTGATATTGATCATCCAGGTCATCGGCGCCGACAGTTGCGATTGGTAGCGTGAAGCATTGTTCCAGATACGCACAAAACTTTCCTGTAGCACCTCCTCAGCCAGATCTGGGCGCCCCATGAACCGCAGCGCCACGCCATGCAGACGCGGACTCACGCTACGATACAGCGCTTCAAAAGCGCGTCGGTCACCCAAGGAACACTGGGCTAGAAGGTGTTTGAGTTGGTCAGTGTCGGCGATGGGAATAGCCTTTCTCCAAACGAATGGATCGTGAGGTTCTACAAGTCGATTGCAGCCAGAGGTTAGCCCACAGCGCGCGGTTGTTCCATTCACGGGTGGGCTCCTCGGAGGACTCGCCGGTCATGCTGAAATCGACCGGCGACGCCGGTCAACTTTTCGGCATCAGGACTTTGTCGATGACCTGTATCACACCGTTCGACTGGTATACGTCATAAGTACTGATGTCGGCGACGTCGCCCTTCTCATCTTTGATGGTGATGTTGTGCGGACCATTCATCATTGCCCACAGTTTTCCGCCCGAGACGGTGGTCAGTTCGGTCTTGCCACCTCCGGCCTTGATCTTTTCGGCAAGAGTGGCCATGTCCAGTTTGCCGCTCACGACGTGGTAAGTAAGGATCTTGGTGAGGGTTGCCTTGTTTTCCGGTTTTAGCAACGTATCGACGGTTCCTGCGGGCAGAGCAGTAAAGGCCGAATTGACTGGTGCAAACACAGTAAAGGGTCCTTTTCCCTTGAGGGTGTCGACAAGACCGGCAGCTTTCACAGCGGCGACCAGGGTGGTGTGATCGGCCGAGTTCACTGCGTTGTCGACGATGTCCTTGTTCGGCAACATGCTTTGACCGCCGACCATGACGCTGTCGTGACTCATCGATGCAGCATGCGCAGCGTTGAACACTAATCCGCTACCTGCCACCAAGGTCAGAAGGCCCGCAATCAATTGCGTTTTGATCGAAATGCGTTTCATCGTGATGATCCTTTGTGAGGAAGATCGGCCAGGAGATTCTGTCCGTGCTTGGTATACGCGGCGGCGTTCGGATTGGATGCAGTAACGCTCTTTTTTTCGCAGAAATTGCGAGTGAGTGATCCAGTGACCACCACTCGTTAGGCAAGGTGGCTATAACCCCGGCTGAATGCTCGGCCTTGTGGAAAGACGCTTTCGGCCGAAAGCGTCCATACGCGAGCAGCTACTATCGGATCGATGCGGACATCGACAAGAGACCGCTGTTGGCCGGATAGCGACGGTCTGGCCCAGACCGTCGCAGTGTTGGTTAAACCTCTGTCTGCTCTGCCATTTCCAAAGCATCATCGACCTCGATGCCCAAGTACCTGACAGTGCTTTCGAGTTTCGTATGACCAAGCAGGAGTTGGACAGCTCTCAGATTCTTCGTCCTGCGATAGATCAACGATGCCTTTGTCCGCCGTAGCGTGTGAGTACCGTACATGGTTGGGTCAAGGCCAATAGCGGTCACCCACGCTTTGACTATTCGGGCGTACTGCCTGGTGGAAAGATGGTCTGAGTCGTGCAATCGGCTCTGAAACAAAAAGTCCTCGCTTCGAAGACGCGCCCGATGCATCCAAGCTTCCAATACCGTTCGAGTTTGCTCAGTGATTTCAAATTGCACTGGATGCTGAGTTTTCTGCTGCATCACGATGGCCCGTGAGGACACATACTCCCCATGGGCGATGTCTCGGACTCGCAGCTTGGTTAAGTCACAGGCACGCAGTTTGCTATCGATGGCCAAGTTGAAAAGCGCCAAATCACGTGTCTTCTCTGCGAGTTGGAGTCTGATCCGGATGGCCCAGATATCTCTGACTCGGAGCAGGGCTTTCTGCCCGACAAGCTTTCCCTTGTTCCAAGGCTGATGGCGGGATCTAGTAGCGGTATTCATGGCGTGTCCTCCATGTTGATGGAGGACAAGGATGGATCAGTCAGAACGAGCGGTGGTCGCAGTTCGGCCAGCAGCGGTCGGTCATATCCGGCTGCTTCCGGCCA
>NZ_JBQEQA010000008.1:0-277071 GCF_052045815.1 Pseudomonas sp. 22085 | reverse complement strand
GCCGATGGTAGTGTGGGGTTTCCCCATGTGAGAGTAGGTCATCGTCAAGATTAAATTCCGAAACCCCAATTGCGAAAGCAGTTGGGGTTTTGTTTTGCCCGCAGGAAAGTTCTCACAGCATTCTCAGCCGTCTTGCGGCTGTCCTCGCCGGCCGACAATGCTAAGGTTCAGCCCTAGCTTTTGTACTTTTCCAAGGAAGCCTTCATGCCGGACACCCAGTCCCTCAACGCTGCATTCATGGTCGTTCAGAGCAACAGCCTGGATGAACTGCGCAGCCTTGTGATCAGCATCATGCGGCGCTATCCGCTGGCACCCTTGGAGAATGAAATTGCGCTCGTGCAGAGTAACGGTATCGCTCAATGGCTCAAGCTGGCTCTGGCTGAAGATCCTGAAGCAGACGATTCAGGCGGCTGTGGTATCGCCGCTGCTATTGATGTGCAACTGCCGGGCAGTTTCATGTGGCAGCTTTACCGGATGGTGCTGGGTCGAGAGGAAATTCCGGCAAAGTCGTTGCTCGACAAGGCACCGTTGACATGGCGCCTGATGCGCCTGTTGCCACAGGTAATCAACCGTCCGCATTTCGAACCGCTACAACGCTTCCTCACCCATGACACCGATCTACGCAAACGCTACCAGTTATCCGAGCGTCTGGCAGACCTCTTCGACCAATACCAGGTTTACCGCGCTGATTGGCTTGAGGACTGGGCAGAGGGGCATCATCAACTCCGCAATGTAAGAGGTGAAGCGAAGCCGCTCTCACCGACCAGTTGCTGGCAGGCAGAATTGTGGCGCGCTCTGCTGGACGACGTGGGCGAGCAAGGCATGGCCCAAAGCCGGGCAGGCGTGCACCAGCGATTCATGGAACGCATCAACAGTCTTGAAAGCGCACCGAACGGACTTCCCCAGCGAGTAATCGTTTTTGGAATTTCCTCGTTGCCCGCACAAGTACTTGAAGCGTTGGCCGGGCTTTCCCGTTTCAGCCAGGTTTTGTTGTGCGTCCATAACCCCTGTCGTTATCACTGGGCCGATATCGTTGCCGACAAGGATCTACTACGTCATCAGTACAAGCGACAAGCCCGCAAAAACGGCATGCCTGTGGTGCTGGACTCGGAATCACTCCACCAACATGCTCACCCGCTCCTCGCTGCATGGGGTAAGCAAGGTCGTGATTACATCAACCTTCTCGACAGTTACGACGAGCCGGACAGCTATCGCGCAGCATTTCGCAATGGACGTATCGATCTGTTCAGCGAAAACCAGCCGAAGAACATGCTCAATCAGTTACAGGACGACATTCTGGAACTGCGGCCGCTCAGCGAGACTCGTGCGCTCTGGCCGGCAGTCGATCTCACTCAAGACGATTCGATCCGCTTTCATATCGCCCATAGCGCCCAGCGCGAGGTTGAGATTCTCCACGACCAGTTGCTGGCCCGTTTCAGTGCCAACCCTCAATTACGCCCGCGCGACGTGATCGTGATGGTGCCTGACATCGATAGTTATGCGCCGCATATTCGCGCCGTATTTGGGCAGCTTGATCGTCATGACCCACGCTTCATTCCCTTCACCATGGCCGATCAGGGCCAGCGCGGCCGGGATCCATTGCTGATCGCTGTCGAGCATCTGCTCAAGCTGCCTGACAGTCGTTTTCCCGTCAGTGAGATCCTCGACCTGCTCGACGTTCCTGCGTTACGCGCCAGATTTGGTGTGCAGGAGCGAGACTTGCCGACCCTGCATCGCTGGATTGAAGGTGCTGGCGTGCGTTGGGGAATCGATGCCGGGCAACGGGCCGAGCTGGGATTGCCCGACGAACTGGAGCAAAACAGTTGGCGCTTTGGCTTGCGCCGGATGCTGCTCGGTTATGCCGTCGGCAGTTCCGGGGCCTGTGGGGATATCGAGCCGTACGACGAAATCGGTGGTCTCGATGCCGCGCTGATCGGCCCGTTGGTAGCGTTGCTGGATGCACTGGAACTTTCGCATCAGCAACTGATGAAGCCCGCGCAACCATGGGAGTGGGGGGATCGGCTTCAGGCCCTGATGCTGCTGTTTTTCAAACCCGAAAATGAGCATGACGACTACTTGCTCGCTCAACTCGAAGAGCTACGGGAAACCTGGCTGGAAACCTGCGAAGCCGTCGGTCTGTTGGACGAGTTGCCACTGACCGTAGTCCGTGAGGCCTGGTTGGCGGGACTGGATCAGGGTCGCCTGTCGCAGCGTTTCCTGGCGGGAGCCGTGAACTTTTGCACGCTGATGCCGATGCGCGCGATCCCGTTCAGGCTGGTTTGCCTGCTGGGCATGAACGATGGCGATTATCCACGTGCTCAACCGCCGCTGGACTTCGACCTCATGGGCAGCGACTACCGGCCGGGAGATCGCTCCCGTCGGGAGGATGATCGCTATCTTCTGCTTGAAGCGCTTTTGTCCGCCCGTCATCAGCTCTACATCAGCTGGGTCGGCCGCAGCATTCGCGACAACAGTGAGCGGCCCGCCTCTGTGTTGATCGGCCAGTTGCGCGATCATCTCGCCAATGGATGGCGATCGGTCGACGACAACGAAGATCTCCTGATTGCGATGACTCAGGAGCATCCGTTGCAGCCATTCAGTTCGCGCTACTTCCATGAGGAAGACAAGCTGTTCAGCTACGCCAGCGAATGGCAGGTGCTGCATCAACATCACGAACAGAACGACGCCGCAACAATGCTTGCCCCTCATGTCCAGGAGGAACCGTTGAGTCTGGAACTGCTACAGGACTTCCTGCGCAATCCGGTCCGACACTTTTTCACTCAGCGACTCAAGGTTTACTTCGAAGCGGCGCAGGTACCTCAGGCTGACGAGGAACCCTTTGTACTGGATGCGTTGCAGCGATACGTGCTCAGCGACAGCTTGCTCGGAGCAGCCTTGAGACACCCGGATAATGTTGATCAGGCACTCGAGTCTCAAGCCCGACGCCTGCAGAACAGCGGACTTTTGCCCATGGCCGGGTTCGGTGAATGCCTTCAACGAGAGCTGATCGAGCCTTTGCCAGACTTGTTGCAACGAAATCAACAGCTGTTGGCGTTATGGCCAACACCCCTGACCAACGCCCTACCGATCAATTTCGAATGGCAGGAACTGCGCCTTGAAGGATGGTTGGGAGGTTTGCACCGGCGCGCCGATGGCGGCGTACTGTCGGTCACAACAATCCCCAACAGCATAGGCTCGATCAAGAGCCGCAAATGGCATCGCCTGACCAAGCCCTGGGTCAGCCATCTTGTCGCGTGCGCCAGTGGTCTTTCCCTCACGACAGCGCTGGTGGCCAGTGATGACACGCTCCTGCTTGAACCTCTGGAACAGGCCCGGGCGGGCCGAATTCTCGAGGATCTGCTGCTCGCCTGGCAGACGGGCATGCGCCAGCCACTTCCGGTCGCGGTAAAAACGGCTTTTGCATGGCTGGCCCAGACCGATCCGGTCAAGGCTGAAGCGGCTGCCCGTAAAGCCTATGAGGGTGATGGTCAGACCAGCGAAGGCGAGCGTCGCGAAAGCCCGGCTCTGTCCCGACAATTCGCCGACTTCGATGCACTGCAGGCGGATGAAACCTTCTCCGGTTGGTGTGATGCACTGTATCGCCCTTTGCTTGAGGCACCGTGGCGCTCATGGACCCACGAGGAGGCAGGCGCATGAGTAACCAGCCGCCACTCGCCCTGGCATTCCCGTTAAAGGGCAGCCAACTGATTGAAGCCAGTGCAGGCACTGGCAAGACGTTTACCATTTCGGCGTTGTATTTGCGGTTGATCCTTGGCCACGGAGGCGAGGCGAGTGGTTTCGGTCGTGAGCTGTTGCCCCCGCAAATTCTCGTGGTGACCTTCACCGACGCGGCCACCAAAGAGCTGCGCGAACGCATCCGTACGCGTTTGGCCGAAGCCGCCCGTTTCTTCCGCGACGAGACGCCTCCCCCTGATGCGTTGATCAATGAACTGCGTGCACAGTTCGATCCGCAACAATGGCCCGGTTGTGCCAACCGCCTGGACATCGCCGCGCAATGGATGGATGAAGCTGCGGTCTCGACAATCCACAGTTGGTGTCAGCGAATGCTGCGCGAGCATGCGTTCGACAGCGGCAGTCTGTTTACCCAGACCCTTGAAACCGATCACAGCGACTTGCTCGGCGAAGTGCTGCGCGATTATTGGCGGCTGTTCTGCTATCCGATGCAGGGCGATGCATTGAGCTGGGTTCGCAGTCACTGGGGAGGTCCGGCGGCCTTGTTGCCGCGTGTGCGTGGGCTGTTTGGCACCGAGCGCGAGGGGGATTCAGACAAGACGCCATCCGAACTGATCGAAGAGTGCCTGCAGGAACGTCGTGCGGCGTTGGTGGACTTGAAGCGACCATGGCGGCAGTGGGCCGATGAGTTGCTCGCCATCTGCCATCAGGGCGTCGCCAACAAAACCGTGGACGGGCGCAAGATGCAGGCCCGCTATTTCGAACCCTGGTTCGAAAAGCTCAAGGCCTGGGCCGAGGACGAGTCGTTCGAACAACTGGATATCGGCACCGGGTTCGCCCGGCTCACGCCGGACGGCATGGCTGAAGCCTGGAAAGGCGAGCCGCCGAGTCACCCGGGCCTGGATGCCATGTCTGTGCTCAAGTCGAGCCTCGACAATTTGCCGACGCCCGATGCGGCCGTGCTGCAGCATGCTGCCAAATGGGTCGGTGCTCGCTTTGAAGACGAGAAGCGCCGTCGAGCCGAAATGGGTTTCGACGACATGCTGTTGCGTCTTGATGCGGCCCTGCAATCCGACGGTGGGGAACGGCTCGCCACGCTCATCCGCGAGCAATTCCCGGTCGCCCTGATCGATGAGTTCCAGGACACGGATCCGGTGCAGTACCGGATCTTCGAAAGCATCTATCGCATTGAAGAAGATAACCCCGAGACCGGGTTGTTTCTGATCGGGGATCCAAAGCAGGCGATCTATGCCTTCCGTGGCGCGGACATCTACACCTATCTGCGAGCCCGGCAGGCCACAACCGGACGCCTGCATACCCTGGGCACCAACTTCCGTTCCAGTCACGGGATGGTCTGTGCGGTCAACCATGTGTTCGAGCGTGCAGAATTCCGTGAGCAAGGGCGCGGAGCATTTCTGTTCCGAGAGAAAAACGGTGATAACCCGGTGCCGTTCCAGCCTGTGGAAGCTCAGGGGCGCAAAGAACATTTGCAGGTCTCCGGGCTGGATGTGCCGGCGCTGAACATCTGGCATTTATCCACCGACAAACCACTGTCCGGGGCGGTTTACCGCCAGCAGTTGGCGGCCGCCTGTGCCAGTCAGATCACCTCCCTGCTCAATGGCGGACAGACCGGTCGCGCCGGGTTTGCGCAGGAGGGCAAGGATTGGCGTGGGCTGCGGCCAGCGGACATTGCGATCCTGGTGCGCGATGGTAAAGAGGCACAGGCGGTACGCGGTGAGCTTGCAGCGCGCGGAGTCCGCAGCGTTTATCTGTCGGACAAGGACTCGGTCTTTGCCGCTCAGGAAGCCCATGACCTGCTGTCGTGGCTCAAGGCGTGTGCCGAGCCGGATGTCGAACGCTCACTGAAAGCGGCGCTGGCGTGCATCACACTGAATCTGCCACTGGCTGAGCTGGAGCGTCTGAATCAGGACGAACGGGTCTGGGAAACCCGGGTCATGCAGTTCCGCGGTTATCGTGAGCTCTGGCGCAAGCAAGGGGTGCTGCCGATGTTGCGGCGCCTGCTGCACGACTTTCAACTGCCGCAGATGCTCATTGCCCGCAGTGATGGCGAGCGGGTGCTGACCAACCTGTTGCACCTGTCGGAGTTGTTGCAACAGGCCGCGTCGGAACTCGATGGCGAGCAGGCACTGATCCGTCATCTGGCCGAGCATCTGGCGCTCTCCGGGCAGGCAGGCGAAGAGCAGATCCTGCGTCTTGAAAGCGACGAACAACTGGTCAAGGTCGTGACCATTCACAAGTCCAAGGGACTTGAATACCCGTTGGTGTTCCTGCCTTTCATCTGCTCGGCCAAACCCGTGGATGGCAGTCGATTGCCGCTGCATTACCACGATGAGTCCGGCAAGGCCCGCATCAGTCTGAAACCCGAAGCCGAATTGATCGCCCTGGCGGACAACGAGCGCCTGGCGGAGGATCTGCGTTTGCTCTACGTCGCGCTGACCCGCGCACAACACGCGTGCTGGCTCGGAGTCACGGATCTCAAGCGCGGCAACCACAGCAGCTCGGTGCTGCATCTTTCTGCGCTGGGCTATCTGTTGGGCGGTGGCGCAACGTTGAATGAGTCCAGCGGATTGGCCCGCTGGCTGGACGATCTGCAACAGGATTGTTCGGCGCTGAGCGTTGTTGAAATGCCGGAGGCCACCAGCGAGGAGTATCAGCCTCCGCGTAACGAAGCCATGCTACGTGCCACCCTTTTACCGAGCCGCAGGGCCAGCGAAAACTGGTGGATCGCATCGTACAGCGCCTTGCGCATCAGTGACGTGCTGAGCGTCGGCAATGACGAAGCTCCTGACAGTCCGCAAGCGCAAAAACTGTTCGACGACGAACGCCTCGATCCCGAGGCACAGCGCGAGATCATCACTGGCGGGGCAGACATTCACCGCTTTCCTCGCGGACCAAACCCTGGAACGTTTCTTCACGGTTTGCTGGAGTGGGCAGGTGAGGAGGGTTTCGCGGTCACCCGCGAGTCGTTGAATGATGCGATTGCCCGACGCTGCAACCGTCGGGGCTGGGAAGGCTGGATCACCACCCTCGGCGACTGGTTGCAACACTTGCTCAAACTGCCGCTGCCTGCAGGGCATGATCAACCGCCGGTCGTTCTCGAGCAATTGAAGCAGTATCGGGTCGAGATGGAGTTCTGGTTCGCCAGCCACAAAGTCGACGTCCTCAAGCTTGACGAACAGGTGCGTCAGTTCACCCACAACGGCGTCGCTCGGGTTGGCGCCGAAGCGGTGCAACTCAACGGCATGTTCAAAGGCTTTATCGACCTGACGTTCGAACACGAGGGTCGTTATTACGTGGCCGATTACAAATCCAACTGGCTGGGTGTCGATGACGCGGCGTACACCGAACGGGCCATGGAGCAATCGATCCTCGAGAACCGTTACGACCTGCAATACGTGCTGTACCTGTTGGCACTGCATCGTCAGCTCAAGGCGCGGCTTGCCGATTACGACTACGACCGGCATATCGGTGGCGCGTTGTATCTGTTCCTGCGCGGGACACGGTCCCCTGGAGGCGGCGTTTACTTCGCGAGGCCACCAAGGGAGCTGATCGAACGTCTGGATCTCATGTTCCAGGGCAAACCGCAACCCAAGGCCGAGCCCGCGTGGGAACAGGGAGAACTGCTATGAACCGGACATTCGCCGACCTGCTGCCAACGCCGCTGACCGCCGACAGCCTTGCTCAGCTGACACCTCTGACCCGTGCCGATGATCTGTTGCTGTTGCTGACCCAATGGGTCGAGCGTGGCTGGTTGCGGGCACTGGACAAGGCATTCGTGGCCTTTCTTCATGAGTTGGCACCCGATGTCGATCCGCTGGTGTTGCTAGCCGCCGCATTGACCAGTCACCAGCTCGGCCATGGTCATGTGTGCCTGGATCTGTTCGAAACCCTCAAGGCGCCGGATTTCGCTTTGTCCCTGCCGCCGGAGGGGGATGCACAACCCGGCGTGTTGCTGCTGCCATCGCAACTGCTTGAAACCCTCGACGGAGTACATTGGTGCAAGGTGCTGGCCGACAGTTCGCTGGTTGCACTGGCCGCCGACGAAGGTGCGTCGGCTCGGGAGCGTCCGCTGGTGTTATCCGGCAAGCGTTTGTACTTGCGACGCTATTGGGCCTACGAGCGGCGTATCGACAGCGCATTGCGTCAGCGGCTCGCAGAGCAGGAAGCAACACCGTCCGATCTTGCTCGGCGGCTGGACGAGCTGTTCGATCCGGCGATGCGTGCGGATGTCATCGACTGGCAGAAACTGGCCTGCGCCCTGGCCACCCGAAGTGCCTTCAGCATCATCACGGGCGGCCCGGGCACTGGCAAAACGACAACGGTGGTACGTCTGCTGGCGTTGCTTCAGGCACCTGCGGTCGAGGCGCATCAGCCATTGCGCATTCGGCTCGCGGCGCCTACCGGTAAAGCGGCGGCGCGGCTGACCGAGTCCATCAGTCAGCAGGTGCAATCGCTGAGGGTCGCTGACAGCGTCCGGGAAAAAATCCCGACCGAGGTGACCACGGTGCATCGCCTGCTCGGCAGCCGTCCCGGTACCCGACACTTTCGCCACCATGCCGGTAACCGCTTGCCCCTGGACGTACTGGTGGTCGATGAAGCCTCCATGATCGACCTGGAAATGATGACCAACTTGCTTGATGCGCTGCCGCCTCATGCCAGGTTGGTGCTGCTGGGCGACAAGGATCAATTGGCCTCGGTGGAGGCCGGCGCGGTACTGGGAGATTTGTGCCGTGATGCCGAGGAGGGTTGGTACAGCCCGCAGACTCGCCAGTGGCTGGAAGCGGTGAGCGGCGAATCCCTGCGGGATAGTGGCTTGCGCGAAGGCACTGATGGGTCGCACCCGCTGGCCCAGCAGGTGGTGATGTTGCGTCACTCGCGGCGTTTCGGCGAGGGCAGCGGCATCGGTCAACTGGCGCGACGAGTGAATCGGCAGCTCCCTGATGAAGCTCGCCAGTTGCTGGACGGCAACACTCATGGCGATGTGTTTTCGTTGCCGCTTCAGAACGAGCACGACCGGAAACTTGAGCACCTGGTGCTGGATGGACACGGCGAAGGCCCACACGGTTATCGACATTATCTGAGCGTCTTGCGCGATCGACGTCCGGCGAGCGGAACCCCGCTCGAGCATTCGGACTGGGTCGACTGGGCGCGTGACGTCTTGCGGGCCTTCGATACCTTCCAGTTGTTGTGCGCAGTACGCAAAGGGCCGTGGGGCGTAGAGGGCTTGAATCAGCGCATCACCGATGCATTGCTCAAGGCGCGGCTGATCGAGAGCGACCAGCAGTGGTACGAAGGTCGGCCGGTGCTGATGACCCGAAATGACTATGGCCTCGGGCTGATGAACGGTGACATCGGTATCGCCCTGAGATTGCCCGAGCTCGAGGGCCCGGATGCCGACAGGTCGGTGTTGCGGGTGGCGTTCCCGCGTAACGACGGCCGCGGCGGGGTGCGCTTCGTGCTGCCGAGCCGACTCAACGATGTCGAAACCGTGTACGCCATGACCGTGCACAAGTCACAGGGCTCGGAGTTTGCCCATACCGCGCTGATCCTGCCGGACGCCCTGAACCCCGTGTTGACCAAGGAACTGATCTACACCGGAATTACCCGGGCCAAGGACTGGTTCACTTTGATCGAACCCCGCAGTGGCGTATTTGAAGAGGCAGTACAACGCAAGGTGAAGCGCTTGAGCGGACTGATGCTGGAGCTGGAGGAGGGGTCGCTGCCTCGAGAATGAAGGCGTGTTCGATTGCCACCGTTAACTGACCAACCGGTCAGAGGTCGCTGTATCGCTGGCTTTCCAACGCTGTGCTATCGTTGCGGCATCATTTCGTAACGATCCAAGAGAATCCCTGCATGAAGGTGGCTGTCTGGGCGATAGAGCGCGTAGTTGGCTGCAAGCAGGCATTGCTTGCCGTTGTACTCTGTTTGCTCACGGGTGTGGCCGCTGCCCAGACTCCAGCTCCTGCAGGGATGGCCGAACAGCGGGCCAAATCCGTCACCCAGGTTGTGCTCGGTATCCTCAGTTACGCGCGCTGGCCGGTAGAGCCGGCGCAGTTACGCCTGTGCATCGTCGGCCCGACCGAATACACCGATGACCTGGTCAAGGGCACGACGCAGGCCACGGGCCGTCCGGTCATCGTGCGCCGACTGTTGGCCGACAATCCAGCCATCGTCAGCGAGTGCGACGCGGTCTATATCGGCAAACTCACCACAGACGAGCGCAGCCGGCTGTTCGCGTCCCTGATCGGCCATCCGGTGCTGAGCATCAGCGAAGGCGGTGATCAATGCACGGTGGGCAGCCTGTTCTGCCTGCGGGTCGGCGATGAACAAGTGTCGTTCGAGGTCAATCTGGACTCCGTCGCCCGCAGCGGTGTGCGCATTCACCCCAGCGTGCTGCAGTTGTCGCGGCGCAAGCCGGCGGTGCCATGAGACGCGACAAATCCACAGGGCGCCCGACCCTGGGCTCGGTCATCGGCCGTGGCAACCTGATTGTGGCGCTGGTCGCCGTGGCAATGGCCAGTGTGTCGCTGACGCTGCTCGGGGTGCTGGCGCTGCGGGTCTATGCCGATCACAACCTGCACTTGATTGCCCGCTCGATCAGTTACACCGTGGAAGCCGCCGTGGTGTTCAATGACAAGGCTGCCGCGACCGAATCACTGGCGTTGATCGCCTCAACCGAAGAAGTGGCCGATGCCCAGGTGTTGAATGCTCAGGGCCAGTTGCTCGCGCGCTGGCAGCGTCCGGAGAATGGCCTGTTTTCCGAACTGGAGATGCAGGTCGCGCGGGTCATTCTGGAAAAACCCATCAATCTGCCGATCCAGCATCAGGATCGCGAGATCGGGCGCATCTTGCTGATCGGCCACGGTGGCAGCCTGATGCGCTTTCTGTTGAGCGGTCTGGCGGGGATCATTCTCTGCACGGCGATCAGTGCCTGGGTCGCGCTGTACCTGGCGCAACGCCAGTTGCGCAGGATAATAGGTCCGTTGCACAGCCTGGCGGCGGTGGCGCATGCGGCACGCAGCGAGCGGGCACTGGATCGACGGGTACCACGGGCGAAAATTGCCGAGCTGGACAACCTCGGCACCGACTTCAATGCCCTGCTCGATGAACTCGAATCCTGGCAAACCCATTTGCAAAGCGAGAACGAAACCCTCGCTCATCAGGCCAGCCATGACAGTCTCACCGGACTGCCGAACCGGGCCTTTTTCGAAGGCCGTCTGATTCGTGCTCTGCGCAATGCCCACAAGTTGAATGAGCAAGTGGCGGTGCTGTTTCTCGACAGCGACCGATTCAAGGACATCAACGACAGTTTCGGCCATGCCGCTGGCGATGCCGTGCTGGTAGCGGTGGCGAATCGTGTGCGGGCGCAGTTGCGTGAAGAAGATCTGGTGGCGCGTCTGGGCGGTGATGAGTTTGCCGTTCTGCTCACACCCTTGCACAAGACTGAAGACGCCGAGCGGATTGCCGAGAAGATCCTCGCCAGCATGGACACCCCGATTGCGCTGCCGGGCGACAGCAGTGTCGTGACGTCGCTCAGTATCGGCATCGCGGTTTACCCCGATCATGGCGTCACGCCCGGCACCTTGCTCGATGCGGCCGATGCCGCTATGTATCAAGCCAAGCGTTTGTCGCGCGGCGCCCAATTCACGGCCGGGACGGAGTACCCGGTCGATTCCGTTCAAACCAGGAGCTGATGCCCGTGTTCTCACTTTCCTTTCGACTGTTTTCCACCCTGTTGCTGACGGCCATGCTGGCCCTGACCGGTTGCCAGACCGCCCCGCAAAAAGGCCTGACGCCGGCCCAGGTCGCGGTCCTCAAGCAGCAAGGCTTCGAGCTGACCGATGATGGCTGGGAGTTTGGCCTGTCGGGCAAAGTATTGTTTGGCAGCGATGTCGAAAGCCTCAACCAGCAAAGTACCGAAATCGTCGAGCGTATCGGCAAGGCGTTGCTGGGTGTCGGCATCGAGCGCGTGCGCGTCGATGGCCACACCGACGCTTCGGGCAAGGAGACCTACAACGAGCAGCTGTCACTGCGCCGCGCGAAAAGCGTCGGCAACGTGCTGACCTCGGTCGGCATGAAACAAGAGAACATTCAGCTGCAGGGCCTCGGCAGCCGCGAACCGGTCGCCTCCAACGACACCGCCGCCGGCCGTACCGAAAACCGCCGGGTGTCGATTGTGGTCAGCGCCGATTAATCGGCGAACTGCATCTTTCGGGTCTCGCCCATCAACAGACCCTGATTGCGCTCGGTCACTTCGCGGATGTAATCCCACAACAGGGTGATCCGCTTCAACTTGCGCAGATCCTCCCGGCAGTACATCCAGAACTGCCGGGTGATATCGATTTCCTCCGGCAACACCGGCAACAGGCGCGGATCCTGGGCCGCGAGAAAGCACGGCAGAATCGCCAATGAGCGTCCCTGCTGTGCCGCGACGAATTGTGCGATCACGCTGGTGCTGCGCAAATTGGCGCTGGCGCCGGGCAACACGTTCGCCAGATACAGCAACTCCGAGCTGAACGCCAAGTCATCCACGTAACTGATGAATTGATGCTTGCCCAGGTCGGCGGGGCGGCGGATCGGCGGGTGCTTGTCCAGGTATTCCTGGGTCGCGTAGAGCTGCAAGCGGTAGTCGCAGAGTTTGCAGCACACGTACGGACCGTGTTCCGGGCGTTCGAGGGCGATGACGATGTCGGCCTCGCGTTTGGACAGGCTGATGAAGTGCGGCAGCGGCAGGATATCTACCGAAATCGCCGGGTAGGCGTCGACGAAGTGGCTCAGTTGCGGGGTGATGAAGAAGCTGCCGAAACCTTCGGTGCAGCCCATCCGCACATGCCCGGACAGCGCGACGCCGGAGCCCGATACCTGCTCGCAAGCCATGTGCAGTGTGCTTTCGATCGACTCGGCATAACTCAGCAGGCGCTGGCCTTCGGCAGTCAGCACGAAACCGCTGGTGCGGGACTTTTCGAACAGCAAGGTGCCGAGCGCCGATTCCAGCGAACTGATCCGTCGCGACACGGTGGTGTAGTCCACCGCCAGGCGTTTGGCCGCGGTGCTGGCCTTGCGGGTACGGGCGACTTCGAGGAAAAACTTGAGGTCGTCCCAGTTCAGCGAGCCTAAAGACGTGATGTTTTTTTGCATGATGGACGGGCTTATATGTGCGTTCTTATTAGAAGTTTGCACATCTATACTCCAAAAACAGTCCGACAACCAATTCGTGACACACGCCTCATCTCAAGGCGAACCTTTCGCCTTGGCTCCTACGATAAAAACAAGTTCTGGAGACCAGCATGAACGCATCGCTTACGCCCAACGAAACCACGATCCAGAAGGTCAAGCTGCTGATCGACGGCGAGTGGGTCGAGTCGCAGACCACCGAGTGGCACGACATCGTCAACCCGGCGACCCAGCAGGTTCTGGCCAAGGTTCCATTCGCCACCGCCGCTGAAGTCGACGCCGCCGTCAGCGCCGCCCAGCGCGCCTTCCAGACCTGGAAGCTGACCCCGATCGGCGCGCGCATGCGCATCATGCTCAAGCTGCAGGCGTTGATCCGCGAACATTCCAAACGCATCGCCGTGGTGCTGAGCGCCGAGCAGGGCAAGACCATTGCCGATGCCGAGGGCGATATTTTCCGGGGCCTGGAAGTGGTCGAGCACGCCTGCTCCATAGGCAGTCTGCAGATGGGCGAGTTCGCCGAAAACGTGGCCGGCGGCGTCGACACCTACACCCTGCGCCAGCCGATCGGCGTCTGCGCCGGCATCACCCCGTTCAACTTCCCGGCAATGATTCCGCTGTGGATGTTCCCGATGGCCATCGCCTGCGGCAACACCTTCGTCCTCAAACCATCCGAACAGGATCCGCTGTCGACCATGTTGCTGGTGGAACTGGCGATTGAAGCGGGCATTCCGGCCGGTGTTCTGAACGTCGTGCACGGTGGCAAAGACGTGGTCGATGGACTGTGCACCCACAAGGACATCAAGGCGGTTTCGTTCGTCGGTTCGACCGCCGTCGGCACTCACGTTTATGACCTGGCCGGTAAACACGGCAAGCGCGTGCAATCGATGATGGGCGCGAAGAACCACGCCGTAGTGCTGCCGGACGCCAATCGCGAGCAGGCGCTCAATGCGCTGGTCGGTGCCGGTTTCGGTGCGGCCGGTCAGCGTTGCATGGCCACCTCGGTGGTGGTGCTGGTGGGCGCGGCCAAACAGTGGCTGCCGGATCTGAAAGCGCTGGCGCAGAAACTCAAGGTCAACGCCGGCAATGAGCCGGGCACCGATGTCGGCCCGGTCATTTCGAAAAAGGCCAAGGCGCGGATTCTCGATCTGATCGAAAGCGGCATCAAGGAAGGCGCAAAACTCGAGCTGGACGGTCGCGACATCAGCGTGCCTGGTTACGAGAAAGGCAATTTCGTCGGCCCGACCCTGTTCTCCGGCGTGACCACCGACATGCAGATCTACACCCAGGAAATCTTCGGCCCGGTGCTGGTGGTGCTGGAGGTCGACACCCTCGATCAGGCCATCGCGCTGGTCAACGCCAACCCGTTCGGCAACGGTACGGGCCTGTTCACCCAGAGCGGTGCGGCGGCGCGTAAGTTCCAGACTGAAATCGACGTCGGCCAGGTCGGCATCAACATTCCGATTCCGGTGCCGGTGCCGTTCTTCAGCTTCACCGGTTCGCGTGGTTCGAAACTCGGCGACCTCGGCCCTTACGGCAAGCAAGTGGTGCAGTTCTACACCCAGACCAAAACGGTCACGGCGCGCTGGTTCGATGACGACAGCGTCAACGACGGCGTGAACACCACCATCAACCTGCGCTGAGGAATGGCCATGAAAATCGCATTTATCGGTCTGGGCAACATGGGCGCGCCGATGGCGCGCAACCTGATCAAGGCCGGGCATTCGCTGAATCTGGTGGACCTGAACAAAACCGTGCTGGCGGAACTCGAGCAACTGGGCGGTACCATCCGCGCCTCGGCTCGCGAAGCCGCCGAAGATGCAGAACTGGTGATCACCATGCTGCCGGCGGCGGTGCATGTACGCAGTGTCTGGCTCGGTGAAGACGGCGTGCTGGCGGGGATAGGCAAAGGCGTGCCGGCGGTAGATTGCAGCACCATCGATCCGCAGACGGCGCGCGATGTGGCGGCGGCGGCCGCCAAGCAAGGCGTGGCCATGGCCGATGCCCCGGTGTCCGGTGGTACCGGCGGCGCCACTGCAGGTACATTGACCTTCATGGTCGGCGCCACTCCTGAACTGTTCGCCACCCTGCAACCGGTGCTGGCGCAGATGGGTCGCAACATCGTGCATTGCGGTGAAGTCGGCACCGGGCAGATCGCCAAGATCTGCAACAACCTGTTGCTCGCCATTTCGATGGTCGGCGTCAGCGAGGCGATGGCGCTGGGCGATGCGCTGGGGATCGACACCACAGTGCTTGCCGGGATCATCAACAGCTCGACCGGGCGTTGCTGGAGTTCGGAAATGTACAACCCGTGGCCGGGCATCGTCGAAACGGCGCCGGCCTCGCGCGGTTACACCGGTGGCTTCGGCGCCGAGCTGATGCTCAAGGATCTGGGGCTGGCTACCGAAGCGGCGCGTCAGGCCCATCAGCCCGTGGTGCTGGGCGCGGTGGCGCAGCAGTTGTATCAGGCAATGAGCCAGCGCGGGGAGGGTGGCAAGGATTTCTCGGCGATTATCAACAGCTATCGCAAGCCGCAGTAATCGTCGTCAGGCCTGTGCTCGTCACAGGTCTGCAATTCAGATGCAGTAGGTGTTGCCGGGAAATCACGTCGGGTGGTTTCCCGGCTTTTTTGTATCAGGCGAACACGAAATATTTGCGCACGGTCTCGACCACTTCCCAAGTGCCCTTCATGCCTGGCTCGACCACGAAGATGTCGCCGGCGCGCAGGTGGATCGGCTCCATGCCGTCCGGGGTAATCACGCAGTAGCCTTCCTGGAAATGGCAGTACTCCCACTTCACGTAGTCCACCCGCCACTTGCCCGGGGTGCAGATCCACGTGCCCATGATCTTGCTGCCGTCTTCGCTGGTGTAGGCGTTGAGATTGACGGTGTGCGGGTCGCCCTCGAGCTTTTCCCATTTGCAGGCGTCGAGTACGGGCAGGGGATGGGTGTCGCGCAAAACGGTGATAGGTGCGGTCATTGGTGAGTTCCAGAATGGGCCTTTGAGCGGAAGCTGCACCCTATAGCGCCGGGCACTTTGCCAATTGTCTGGGCTCGACATTCAGTTGCTCATAAACGCAGCAGCCAATTGCACTGAACGGTTAGTCAATAACCCTGAAACTTTACTTGAAGGGATGTACTGATCTGGAACAAAGGTTATGAACTTATAACAAAATTACTTGATTTAATTTGTCAGGTGATACGTTGGGGGGCATCGCTAAGTTGCTTTCAATACTTGACCCTGAGAGCGTCCGGCGCGCTCCAGCCTACGCAGACTTTGTTAAGTAAATATGTCGCTCCGACCAATCACTCGCACCAATCGAGTGCAGCATTTACGGGGCTTGTGCACGTCCGTCTCAGATCAATAAAAAACTTTGAATAGTTCGTTGACTCTCCCCTTAAGGGCAGAGTTTAGATTTCCGCCGCGTGAGAAGTTGCTGTAGGAAAAGTTACTTCTCGTATGCGGAAAATATGAGTCAGCCACGACATATAGGGAGATAGAAATGAACAATCCATTGGACTTGGAACAGGTCATAGGCAGCACCCGCGCCATTCTCGCGCAGTTGTTGGTAATGAGCGCTGATGAAATCGATGAGCACAGCAGCATCGTCGAAGATCTGGGGGCGGATTCGCTGGACATCGTCGACCTCAGCTTCCAGCTGGGCCGTCAGTATGGCTGCACCTTGCCCAAGACCAGCGTGCTGGATCACGCGGTGGCTGTCTGCGGGGATGCCAGCGAGTTTCTGGCCAATGGCCGGATCACTGAAAACGGCAAGGCCCTGCTGGAGCAAAGCCTGAGCGCTTACGCACCGGACCAGCTCAAGGCCGGCATGCAGCCGGCGCAGGTGTTCGCGGCCACCACGGTTCTCAACTGGGCGCAGCAGTGCCGCAATCTGTTCAATTACCTGCCATCGAGTTGCCCTGACTGCAACGCCCATCAAGCCGTGCTCAACGAACGTCAGCAAGTGGTCTGCGGTGCATGCAGCGCACGACTGGTGCCGGCCGATGGCGACGAGGTCTCCCGTCAACTGGTCGAGCAGTTTGTGGCCACTCACGTCAAAGAGACGGTGTAGGAGCTCACATGCGGGCACGAGAAGTCTATGTGAGCGGGTTCGGCCTGGTGGCGCCCATGGCGCTGGACGCTGCCACGTTGTTCGAGCGCATCTGCCGGAAACAATCCTGTGTCCGCGAACATCCCCGGTTCCAGGCACTGGGGTTTCGCAACAGTGCGGCCGGGTTTATCGATGACGCGCAGTGGCAGCGGATTGCCGCCGGATTCGGTGGTAACGCTGCGCTGCATCCGCGCCAGAGCGTGCTGGCGGAGTACGTCGCGCGTCAGGCATTGCAGCACGCCGGTCTGACACCGGCCGACTTTGCCCACAGCCGCAGCGGCCTGTTCCTGGGGGCCAATAAATACTGTGCCGACAGTCACGATTTGCAGCGGGTCAGTCGTTGCATGGATGACACGGGGCGAGTCGATCTGGATCGCCTGCTGGATCATCCGGCACCGTCGAGCGCTTCTTTCGCGCGTCGGGTCGATCAACAGACCCAACACCTGGCGGACTGGCTCGGTATACGCGACTGCATCTCGACCCACTCCGACGCCTGTGCCGCCGGCACCATGGCCATCGGCAGCGCTTACCGGGCGATCGAGCGCGGTGAAGTGGACCTGGCAATTTGCGGTGCCGTGGAACTGATGGCCAATGAGCTGCCGTATTACATGTTCAACAGCCTTGGCGCGCTATGCCAGGCCGACCTGCCGGCAGGCGAGCAGAGCCGCCCGTTCATGCCGGATCGCAGTGGTTTTGTGCTCAGCGAAGGCGCGGCGCTGGTGATTCTCGAATCCGCCGAGCATGCCCGGCGGCGCAAGGCCAGGCCACTGGGACGAGTGTTGGGCTACGCCAATGTCTGCGAAGCCCAGAAGATGACCTCCAGCAGCCGGGATGGCAGCAAGTACGAGGAATGCATGGACGCTGCAATCGAAGATGCCGGGCTGCTGCGCAGTGCCGTGCAACACGTCAATACCCACGGGACTTCCACCCAGGCCAACGACAGTTGCGAGGCCCTGGCCCTGCAACGGCTGTTTGGCGAATGCCAGGACTTCATGACCTTCACCGCCAACAAGTCGGCCATTGGGCACTCCCTGGCAGGCAGCGGCGCGATTGAAGCCGTGTTGTCGCTGATGACGTTGCGCGACGGTGTGCTGTTGCCGACCTTGAACTATGAGCCTGAGCGCGCCGAATACCCTTCATTGAAGTTCCTCAGCGAGCCTGCGCGCCAGCCGATCAACGTGGTGATGTCCAACTCCTTCGGGTTCGGCGGCGTCAACAGCTCGCTGGTTCTGGGGAGGGCATGACATGAACAGAGCCCTCTACATCAATGCGGCTGCCGTGCTCAATGCGGCCGGCAGCGAATGCGCCGACCTGCTCGGTACACCGCCGGTGCCACAACCGCTGGCCTTCGACCCGCAACGCAAGGCCCTGGCTTTGCCCGCGCCGCGCCTGGCCAGCGATCTGTTCGATCGCAAGATCCAGCGCAGCGTCGAGCCCCAGGGGTTGCGTCTGCTGCATTGCGCCGCACGTCTGGCGCACGCGCTGGCAGCGCTGCAACTGCCTGCTGCGCGCATTGCTCTGACCGCCGCCATTCCGGAGGTGGACGCGCCAAGCCCTTGCTGGGATGCAGTGCAAGCGATCCTCGAACAGCCGCAAAAACAGTTGTCGCAACTGTTGGCCAACACCCCGCCATTGCATGCGTTGACGCTGCTCAACAGCAGTGTGATGGCTTATGTGGCCGAGGCGCTGAACTGCCATGGCCCGATGGGCGGCTTCTGCTCCCAGGACAATGCCGGGCTCGATGCGTTGATCGAGGCCTGTCAGCAAATTGCCGAACAACACGCCGATGCGGCGCTGGTGGTCAGCAGCAGTCCGAACCTGACACCGGCCCTGTACCTGCGCGAGCCTGCTCTGGCGGACGAGCCGGTTTACGGTGAAGGCGCCGCGGCACTGTTGCTCAGTTCGACACCGCTGCAGGACGCCACACAGATCTTGCGTGTGGCCGGGTTTGCCCGAGGCTACAGCGCCGATCCGCAGCGCACGCTGGTCGTCGGCAAACGCGTGATCGAACGCGCCCTGAGCGAGGAAAAACTGTGTATGGGTGACGTTGCCAATGTGGTGGCCAATCCCGCCGACCGGCAACTGATGAGTCTGTTTGAATCGACGCCACAACACCTGCGCAATGCCAGTGCAATGACCGGCGAACTGGGCGCCAGCGGATTGCTGACCGAGGTCGCCATGGCTTTGCACCACAGCCGCGAAGCAGGCGCTGTGCCTGGTTACACCTTGCTCGTCAGTCATGGTCGCGCCGGTCACTGGGGCGCATTGCTGTTGGCCAGTGAAACCCTGGAGAAGTACGCATGAGTGCGACACGGATTGTGATCACCGGAATGGGCGCGGTAACCGGATTCGGTTTCGAATGGCAGACCCTCTGGGAAAAAATGCTCGGCGCCGAACACTGCGTGCGCCCGTGGCAGCCGCAAGACCTGCAGGAAAATGAATTTCCGGTTCGCTACGCGGCGCCCGTGGACATGACGTTGTTACCCGGGCATTTGCAGAACCACCCGGCCTGGACGCGGCCCCTGGAAAAACGCAGTCGCTTTGGCTGGGTGGCCGCCACCCAGGCCGTCGCCGACAGCGGGTTGAACCCCGAGCAGTTGCGCGAGGCTGCCGTGCTGTGTGCCTCCGGGGCGCCGCAACACATGCTCGCCGACATGCTCCTGACCCAGGCGCCGGACGGCAATGCACCGGACTGGCAACACCTGATGGCGCGGGCAACAGAAGTCAGCGCCGAGGGTTCCCTGCGCCAGGCCAACGACCGGCTGGCGCGAGTGATTGCCGACGACCTCGGTTGTGAGGGCCCGGTGATCAATATCAGCAGTGCGTGTGCCGGCGCATCCCAGGCGATCGGCAATGCGTTCCAGATGATTCGTCGCGGCGAAGTGAATGTTGCCGTGGCCGGTGGCGCCGACTCGGTGCTCAACCTCGACACCATGGCCGCTTTGTACCTGCTGGGCGCAGCCTCGGGCGAGCAGCGCTGGGGCGCTGATCTGTGCCGGCCGTTCGATCGTGACCGCAGCGGTCTGATCGCCGGCGAGGGTGGCGGGTTTGTTGTATTGGAAAGTCTTGAGCATGCCCTGGCGCGGGGGGCGACCCCGTATGCCGAAGTGCTCGGTTACGGCAGCAGCCTGGATGCCTACAAGGTCACCGCACCGCAGCCAGAAGGCCGCGGCGCCGCGCTGGCAATGCAAGCGGCGCTGGACGATGCCGGGTTGCAGCCGCAGCAGATTGACCTGATCAATGCCCACGGCACTTCAACCCCGCTCAATGATGTGGCGGAGACCCTGGCCATCAAGCAGGTGTTCGCTCAGCACAAGCATTATCAGGCGCTGGCCGTCAGTGCCAACAAATCGCAATTCGGCCACCTGATCGCGGCGGCCGGGGCGCCGGAGTGCATTGTCACTGCGCTGGCCTGTCTGAACGATCTGGTCACACCCACCGTGAACCTGCACGAGGCCGATGAACGCTGCGATCTGGATTATTGCGCCGGTCAGGCCGTCAGCCGTCGTGTCGATTACGCCCTCAGCAACTCCTTTGGCTTCGGCGGCCTGAACACCTCGCTGGCCCTTGGCAAATATCGGGAGCACGGACAATGACTAGCGCCACTGCACGCATTGCCATCGCTGGCAGCGGTTGTGTGTTGCCCACGGGTTGGGGCGTCGAGGGTTTCTGGGCGGCGGCCCGGGAAGGTCGCAGTGCGATCGGACCGCTGCAAACGCCGCTGTTTCACAGTGAACGCATCGCCGCATTCGGACAGATCGATGACGCCACGCACCAGCGCAGTCGCCAGGACGTTGCGCAAAACCTGCAGCGTTACTGCCCGCCGGCGGTGATCTGGGGCGTCAGCGCGGTGCGTCAGGCGCTGGCCGAGGCCGGCGTCGAACCCGGTCAGGACGGTTTGCGTTATGGCCTCTATTGCTGTCAGGGCGGGTATACCCATCCGTCAGTGGCTTCCTATGGGGAACTGCTTCAGGAGTCCCGGACCGACGGCGCAGCCGACATGAACCGCCTCGCCCGGCAAGTGTTGCAGGAGCGTGCGCTCGATCCGTTTCTGGTGCTCAAGAGTCTGAGCAACGGCTTGCTCGGTGTGGTCAGTCTGGCCTTGAAGCTGGAGTGCGAGTGCAACGCTTACATGCAGGGCGTGGCCGGCAATCTGGCGGCATTGCGTCAGGCGCACAGTGCCTTGCAGAGTGGACGCATCGACGTGGCCATCGTGGTCGGGGCCGGCAGTGAGCTCGACCCGCTGGCGCTGGCCGCGCTCGCCGAGGCAGGTGTGATCGGTACCGACGGTTCCCGGCAGATGCTCGCCTTTGACCGAAAGGGTTCGGGCGGCATTGCCGGCGAAGGCGCCGCTGCCCTGGTGCTGCGGCGGGCCGCGGATCTGCCGCCGGAACCGCAGACCTGCCTGACGGCGCTGTTCGCGCACCCGCGTCTGGACGCTCTGAGCCTTCCGGACAAACAGGTCGATTTGCTGATCAGCAGTGCCACCGGCACTGCGCACAAGGACGCCGATCTGGCCCGCACGCTGGCCCGAACCGGCGCCGCACACATCACCAGCAGCACGGCGTTGACCGGCATCCTCAGCGGTGCGCCGAGTCTGGTCGACCTGATCCTCGCCCGCCAGATGCTGCAGGCCCAAAGCATCGCGCCGATTGCCGGGCTGACGCAGCCGGTGGATACGCATCTGCCGTTTGTATCGGGCGAACCGCGGGATGCCGTTCTGCACGATTGCCTGGTGATCAACCGCGACGACAACGGTTTCAGCGCCTGCTACCAACTCGACTTGCAGGCGGACGACTGACCGCTTCAAGGCAATACATCGCTTCTGAATTTTTACTCAAGGGATATGACTGTCATGGATTACCGCGATTACGTTCGGCCAAAATTCGTTGAACTGATGCAGGCCCTGGGCCTGGAGTGCCAGTTCCATCGGGCGCAGGGCAGCAAACTGTTTTACCGCGACAAGCAGGGTGACGAAGTGACCGTCACCGATTTTCTCGGTGGCTACGGTGCCGCGCTGTACGGTCACAACGATCCGCAATTCGTCGATCAGCTGTGCGGCCTGCTGCGCGCCGATGTGCCGTTCAACGCGCAAATGTCGGTGCGTGGCGCGGCGGGGCAGCTGGGGCGCGAACTCAGCGAAGCGTTCAACCGTGAGCTGAACAACACCGAGCGCTACATTTCCACGTTCTCCAACAGTGGCGCCGAGTCGGTGGAAATCGCCGTCAAGCATGCCGAGTACCGTCGTCAGAAAAACCTGCAGAAGCAGTTCGACGAGCGTGATTTCGAACTGGCGAATCTGGTGGCCAGTGACAAGGCCTATGTCGAGCTGGAAATCGACGATCTCGACCTGCCGGCCGGCCTGTTGCCGCCGCACCTGACCTGCGTGACCGTGCGTCAGGTGGCCGAGGCGGTGCGTCAGCACAACCTTGCGCAACTGCATGTCGAGCCGGTCTTCCTCGCGGTGCGAGGCAGCTTCCATGGCAAACTGGTGAACACCGTTCAACTGACTTACGGCAAGCAATACCGCAAGCCATTTGCCCGTTTCGGGCTCAACGTCGAATTCATCGATCCGCATCAACCGCAGCAGCTGCAAGACCTGCCGGCCCGCCACCAGCATCACTGGCTGAGCCTGGAGTGGAGCGGCGAAACCCTGCACGTGCGCCGTCAAGCGTTCAGCGCAATCACTGCCGTGCTGCTGGAGCCGATCCAGGGCGAGGGCGGGATCAACGAGTTTGCCAAAGAGTTCTATCTGGGCTTGCGTCGCCTGTGCAACGAGCAGCAATGCCCGTTGGTCATCGACGAAGTGCAGTCGGGTTTCGGCCGCACCGGCACCTTGCTCGGCGCCACCCATTTCAACCTGCAGGGCGACTACTACTGCCTGTCCAAGGCATTGGGGGGCGGCTTGATGAAAATCGCCGCCACCGTAATTCGCGCCAGTCATTACGAAAATGATTTCAGCTACATCCACAGCTCGACCTTCGCTGAAGACGATGCGTCGTGCCACATCGCGCTGTCGGCCCTGCGCCGGTTGTTCGAAAACGACAGCGCCATGCTCAAGGATGTGAACAAGAAGGGCGAGTACCTCAAGACTTCGCTGCTGGAACTCAAGGCGGCTTATCCGGACGTGATCGCCGATGTGCGCGGACGCGGCCTGCTGCTGGGGTTCGAACTGCATGACCTGACCGGCGCCAGTTCGCTGGTCCAGGCGTCGGCGCAGTACAACGATGCGCTGGGCTATATCATTGCCGGCTACCTGTTGCAGTTCGAGTCGTTGCGTGTGGCGCCGTCGGGCAGCAACGCCAATGTGATTCGCCTGGAACCACCGGTGTGCATCACTTTCCAGGAAATCGATGGCCTGATCGCTTCGCTGCAAAAAGTCTGCGACATGCTGCGTCGTCGCGACGCGTTCCCGCTGGCTGCCGGTGTGTGTGCCGACAGCATCCCCCAGGTGCCGGCACGCGATGTCAGCTTCACGGAGACCGAAAGCCTCCCAAAGCCTGACGAGAACGTGCGCGTGGTCGCACGCGTGGCGTTCATCAACCACCTGATCGATGCGGACATGCTCAGTGATGTCGACCCATCGCTGTCGACCCTGAGCCCGGAGCAGAAGCGCGAGTTCATCAAACGCATGGCCCCCGAGCGCCGCGCGGCGCCCATCGGCCCGGTGCAGATCCGCTCGAAACTCGGCACTGCGGTGGAGTTCACTCTCTATCCGCTATGCATGGATTCCGATGCGATGGCGGCGTACATCGCCAGCGGCGATCTGGAAACCATCCGCGAGGAAGTCGGCAATCGCATCAAGGATGCCCGCGCCGACGGCTATAGCGTGGCCGGCCTGGGCATGTACACCTCGATCGTCACCAACAACTGTCAGGCGCTGAAAATCCCTGATATGGCGCTGACCTCGGGCAACGCGCTGACCATCGGCATGGGGCTGGAAGCGATCGAGCAGGGCTGCAAACAGCAAGGTCTGGAACTGAGCCGGCAGACCGCTGCGGTGGTCGGTGCTGCCGGCAACATTGCTTCGACCTACGCTTCGCTGTTGTCGACCCGTGTCGAGCACCTGATCCTGATCGGCAGTGGTCGCGACGGCTCGCTGCGACGCCTGGAGAAAACCGCTCACCAGATTTACGCCGAAGCCGCCCGGGCGATTCTCAAGGGTGTTGCCGAGCACGATCGTCTCGCCAGTCGCCTGCAGCAACTGCGGGGTATCGACGCCCTGCTGCAAGCCCATGGCAACAGTACCGATCTCGGGCTGCGAGTGGCGCAAATGGTCGATGAGCAAATGGGAAGCAACGCGTTCATCACCGTCAGCAACGACCTGGATGCCTTGAAGCAAGCGCGCATCGTGCTTTGTGCGGCGAATGCACCGCAGGCCTTTCTCGGTGCCGAACACTTCGCCGAGAACAGCGTGATCTGCGACATCGCCGTTCCGCTGAACGTGGACCAGAACCTCGCCGGTCAGCGCTCCGACGTGCTGTACATGCACGGCGGGATTGTCCAGACGCCGCTGGGCGATGGCCTGGCTCCCAACGTTCGCGCCTACCTCAAGCAAGGTCAGTTGTATGCCTGCATGGCGGAGTCGGTACTGATGGGGCTGTCGGGCATGAAACAGCACTACTCCTACGGCGACATCAGCCGTGAGCAAGTGCAGCAGATCCGTGCACTGGCCGCGACCCACGGGTTCAGCCTCGCGCAGTTCAAAACCGATAACTCGCTGTAAGGAACGGTCATGCCGAACAAAGTAGCAGTAGTGACCGGCGGCAGCCGTGGCATCGGCCGGGCCATCGTCCTGGCGCTGGCAGGTGCCGGTTATCAAGTGGCGTTCAGTTATGTGCGTGATGAAGTAGCGGCGATGGCCTTGCGTGATGAAGTGCAAGCGTCGGGCGTGGACTGCCTGGCGCTGCAATGCGACATCAGTCGTGGCGGCAGCATCGAGTCATTCTTCGAGCGGGTCGAGGCGCATTTCCAGCGCGTCGATCTGCTGGTCAACAACGCCGGCATTACCCGTGACGGCTTGCTGGCGACGATGCCGGCCAGCGACATCCTGGAGGTGATCCAGACCAACCTGGTCGGCACCTTGCTCTGCTGTCAGCAGGTGCTGCCGGGCATGCTGCGCCAGCGCAGTGGGTGTATCGTCAATATCAGTTCGGTCGCCGCGCAAAAGCCCGGCAAGGGCCAGAGCAACTATGCCGCGGCCAAGGGCGGGGTCGAAGCCATGACCCGCGCGCTGGCGGTCGAGCTGGCGCCGCGCAATATCCGGGTCAATGCGGTGGCACCGGGAATCGTCAAGACCGAGATGAGCACCGCACTGATCGGCAGTCAGGAGGAGCAGATCCAGTCGCGGTTGCTGATCAAGCGTTACGCCGAGCCCGAGGAAATTGCCGAGGCGGTGCTGTACCTCGCCGACCGTGGCCTGTACCTGACCGGGGAGGTCCTGCCGGTGAACGGCGGGTTGAAAATGCCATGAGCCGCACCATTCTGATTACCGGTGCGGCCAAGGGCATCGGTCGCGCGGTGGCCGAGGACTTCGCGGCCAATGGCGACAATCACCTGATCCTGCTGGACCTGGACTTGCCGCAATTGCAGGGCTGGGTCGATGAGCAGCAGGAGCGGATCAACGCGCGGGTCGAGACCCACGCGGCGAACATCGCCGACCTGCCTGCCATGGAAGCGTTTTTCAAGCAGCTCGGCACCCGGATCAAGCAGGTCGACGTGCTGGTCAACAGTGCCGGTATCTGCAATGAAAACGAGCCCGAAGATCTGCACAACTGGCACAAGGTGATTTCGGTCAACCTCAACGGTACGTTTTACGTGACCTCGTTGTGCCTGGCGCTGATGCCGGATCGGGGACGCATCATCAACATGTCCTCGATCCTCGGGCGGGCCGGCAAGGTGCGCAACACCGCGTACTGCGCTTCCAAGCACGGCATCGTCGGCATGACCAAGGCTCTGGCACTGGACCTGGCGTCGCGGCAGATCACGGTCAACGCGATTCTGCCGGCCTGGATCGATACACCGATGCTCCAGGGTGAACTGGCGACGCAAGCGGCGATCGCCGGTCTGACCCAGGAACAGATCGTGCGCAACGCGAAGAAAAAACTGCCGATGCGCCGCTTCATCCAGAGCGAAGAAGTGGCGGCGATGGTGCGTTACCTGGCCAGTCCTGAAGCCGGCGGGGTCACGGCCCAGAGCCTGGTGATCGATGGCGGCGTCGGGTTGGGAATGTAGCGATGCCAGGAACTATCAACCGCATCGCCTGGGCGATGTGGGCGTGCGTGGCCGCTCCGGCGGCTGTCGCGGCCCTGGAAGTCGACGATCTGAAGCCCGATTACGCCGACGCCGAAATCGGCGTGGCCACGGCACTGCGCCTGCACGGTGACGATCAGGTCACACAGAAGGCCGTGTATTTCAAAGCCAACCTGGAGGACAACTGGGACGGCGGCTATTACAAGGCCAAGGGCCGTGTGCGGTATGACGCCCGCTACGACGGCAACAACCCGTACAGCGAACGCGCCCGGGAAAAGTATCGCTTCGACGCTGATTGGCGGCATCTGTATGTCGGCCATTCGCTGGGCGACGGTGAAGTGACGGTCGGCTGGCAGCAGGTGGTCTGGGGGCGCGCGGATGAGCTGCGTGTGCTGGACCAGATCAACCCGCTGGACTATCGCGATGGGCTGACCCCGTTGCTTGAAGACAGCCGCATCGCCGTGCCGATGGTGCGTGTGACGCAGCCCGTAGGCGAGTGGGAACTGGAAGCGCTGTGGATCACCGACTTCGTCAAGAACCAGCCGCCGGTGGCGGGCAGCGAGTTCGCCGCGCCGCTGTTCGCGGCACCCGATCCGGAGTATTTCCTGCTTGATTCCAAACCCGGCTATGACGGTGACAAGGGCTATGCCTATGGTCTGAGCGCCAATGGCCGGATCGGTGCAGTGGACACCAGTTTCGTAGCGTTGAGCGCACGTCAGCAGGACCCGGTGTATGCCGTCGAAGGTCTGGCCGATGACGGTCGTACGCGTCTTCAACGCCAGTTTCCCCGTTACACCATGGGCGGTGCAGGTCTGGCGATCGACGCCGGTCACAGCATCGTGGTGCGCAGCGAGATTGCCTGGTTCGACAACTGGCGCGTGACCAATCCGACCCGCGCCTTCGGTGCCGACAGCACGTCGATGGTCAAGTCGCTGTTGGGTGTCGATTATCTGTGGCGCGACTGGCTGATTTCGGCGCAATGGCAGGAGCAGGTGCTGCTCGACTGGCAGGACGGGATGCTGCAGGACAAGCGCGAGCCGCTGTTCACGCTGTCGGCCGAAGGCACTCACTGGCAGGACCGGCTCAAGAGCCGGCTGGTGGCTGCGGCCTCGCCGCCGCTCAAGGACAACGCCTTGTTGCAGGGCATCTTCACCTACAAACCGGTGGACTACATCAAGCTGGGACTGGAAGTGGACGTGTTCTTCGGCAAACCCGACAGGGCCTTCGGCGAGTACAGCAAGCGCGATCAAGTGCGGCTGTCCGCCGGCTATTTGTTTTAACCCCGTGACGCCTGCCTGCCGCCGGTGGCGCAGGTCCGCATGTACTCATCCGACGAAAAGGGAAATTCCGATGTTGCCGCTTTTGAAAAGTCTGACCGCCACCGCGTTGATCCTCAGTGGCGTCTGCGCCAGCGCTGCCGACGGCAGCAATGCCGATGAAATCATTCGCCAGGTGCGCGATCGCAATGACGGTAAAAGCTTCATGTCCCAGGTGTCGTTGATCCTCCACGACAAGAAGGGCAATACCCGGGTTCGTGAATTCACCTACCTGCAGAAGGACTACCCGGACAGCGACAAATTCAGCATGTATTTCTCGGCGCCGACCGATGTGCGCGACGTCGCGTTCCACATCGAAAACCCGCACGAGACTCTGGGGCTGGAAGACAGCCAGTGGATGTACCTGCCGGTCAGCCGCCAGACCCGCCGGATCTCCACCACCGACAAGCGCGGCTCGTTCATGGGCAGCGAATACTCCTATGCCGACCTGGACAAGATCCGGGTCAAGGATTACTCGCAGACATTGCTGGGAGAAGAGCAGATCAAGGGCCGCGACTGCTACGTGATCGAACGTGAACCGGTGTCCCCGGAAGTGCTGGCCAAGACCGGTTACAACAAACTCAAGGTGTGGATCGACAAGCAGAATTTCCTGGTCATGCGTCAGGACTTCTTCGACGTCAAAGGTGTGCTGATCAAGCAGATGCGCACCCAGAAGGTCGAGACCATCGACGGGATCGACAGCATCCAGCTCAGTGAAACCGAGCACTTCATCGACGGCACGCGCTCGGAAATGCGCTTCAACCAGTTGCAGTACAACGTTCCGCTGGAAGACCGACTGTTTACCCAGACCGCCATCAAGCGCGGGCTGAAAACCGGTGACCTGCCGGAATTTTCCGTGACTGCCCGCTAAGCGCCGCTCCCGACGACCCTGGAACACATGATCATGGAAAGATACCTGAACTTCGTCGAGCGCCATGCGCGGGCGATCGTTTTCCTGCTGGTGGCGATCACCGCGTATTTCACTTATACGCTGGGTGCGCTGATTTCGGACACCAACCCTTATCTGCTCAAGGACAGCCATCCGGCGCGCAAGACCATCATCGATTTGCAGGGTGAGTTCACCGGCACCTTCGACTCGGTGATGGTGGCGTTGAACAACCCGCAGACGGTCTTCAACAAACAGACGCTCAATGCGCTGTTTTCGATGTCGCAGTCGGTGCGCAAGATGATCCTGGCCAACGACGCCGACAAGGAGCAACTGACGCAACTCGTCGCCCGCTACCCGAATGACAGCCGCGCACAGTTATTGACCCGGGACATTCTGGAGGGCGGTTTTTCCCAGAATGATTACGCTCAGGCCAAGGCTCTGCGCGATCATGCCCAGAGTCAGAACTGGGATGCTCATGATCAGTTGTTCCTGACCTTCCTCGCCGAGCGAATCAACCCGATTCGCGAAATGGCGTCGATGGGCGACCTGGAAAACATCGTGTTGACCGACGGTGGCGAGTTGTTGATCCACAAGACCCTCAATGCCTATGACATGGATCCGGCTGTGGTCGAGTCGCAGATCATGGGCAACGAACTGATGGTCGACGGGGTGGTGTCGAAGGACAAGAAAGTCGCGATGCTGGTGGCCGAGCTCGGCACCAAACAGGATGACGCTCAGGCGCAATTGCGCGCCTATCAGATCGTGCGGGGCATCGTCGCGCAGTATCAGGCAGAGCATCCGGAGTACAAGGACGAGATTTTCATTGCCGGCATGCCGATCTTCATCGCGGCCCAACAGGAAATCATCGACCATGACCTGGCGGTGCTGTTTCCGATCGTGTTTCTGCTGATCACCCTGCTGTTGATTTTTTTCTTCCGCAAACCGCTGGGCGTGTTGTTGCCGCTGTTCAACATTCTGTTCTGCACCATCTGGACGCTGGGCTTGATGGCGCTGCTGCGGGTGCCGTTCGACCTTTTGACCAGCGTATTGCCGGTGTTTCTGTTCACCATCTGCTGCTCGGACGCCATCCATGTGATGGCCGAATACTACGAGCAGAAAAACGCCGGCAAGAGCAACCGTGACGCCAACCGCGAGACCCAGCGCCTGATGGTCGTGCCGGTGGTGTTGACCACAGTGACGACCATCGCCACGTTCATGATTTCCACCACCAACAACATCGTCAGCATCCGCAATTTCGGCGTGTTCATGTCCATCGGCCTGACGGCAGCGCTGATCATTTCGTTGCTGCTGATTCCGGCCTGGATCTCCATCTGGGGCAAGGATCAACCACCGCAAGCCAGCGTGGCCGCGCACAAGGAATCGATCATCTCGCGTTATCTGGTGGCGTTCTGCGCCTGGATGATCCGCTTTCGCAAACCGATTCTCATGGTCATGCTGCCGTTGCTGGCGCTGGCCACCGTGTTCACCTTCCGCGTCGATATCGAAGACTCGGGTATTGCCTATTTCAAGCCCGAAAGCCATATCCGCATTTCGGACCAGTTCATCAACCACGCCAAAGTCGCGGGTACGGCGCCGGGCTGGATTGCCATTGACAGCAAGGAGCCTCGTGGGGTGCTGACCACGGAGGTGGTGCAGTTCATCGACAAGCTCGACCACTTCATCAAGCAGCAGCCGAACGTGAGTTACGGCTACTCCCTGGCCACTTACGTCAAGCGCATGAACCTGGTGCTTAACGACATGAACCCCGATTACCTGCGCGTTCCCAACGCCATGGAAAAGGTGAGCTCAGTCAATGATGACGGGCAGGTCGAACAATTCGAAGTGCCAGGCAATTCGCTGATTGAGCAGCACGTGATGCTGTTCGAAAACGGTGGCGGCTCGGACTTGAACAACGTGCTCAACGCCGACTTCTCCAAGGCCTTGACGCTGTACACCATGACCTCGTCGGTCGCCAGCGATTATCAGGGCATGCTCGATCGCCTCGACGCCTGGCTGCTGGTGAACAAACCGGCCAACCTGGAGGTGACGCATGCCGGCACGCCGTTGATCTGGACCGGTGTGTTGCAGGAAATCACCCAGGGCCAGGTACTGAGTTTTTCCCTGGCGTTGCTGGTCGTCACGCTGATGATGATGTACTGGCTCAAGTCGGTGCGGCTGGGCATTCTCGGCATGTTGACCCTGCTGACCACCTCGGTCACGGTCTACGGCTTCATGTTTCTGTTCAACATCGAGCTGAACATCGGCACGACGCTGGTGACTTTCCTGGTGGTGGGCGTGGTCGATTACGCGGTGCACCTGCTGTCGCGCATCAAATGGCTGGTGCAGCAGGGCATTGAAGTCGACGCGGCGATTCTGCAGGCGATGCACAGCGTCGGTCGCTCGACGGTGATCAACGTGGTGATTTTCTCCGTGGGCTTCATGGCGCTGCTGTTTTCTGACTTCAAGCCGATTGTCGACCTGGGGGCGCTGGTGGCCATGGCGCTGTTTTCCAGCGGGGTCATGACCATCATTCTGGTGACGCTGGTTTCGCCGTGGTTCTTCGGCGCGATTGAGCCGGTTGTCCAGCCCGCTCAGGCGCAACGTATCGACGCAGAGGCAGTACCGGGTTGAAGCCCGAGCCGGTTCCGCCTGCCCTGATCCGACAGGCGAACCGGCCCATGCGCCGCAGAAGGGTTTTCAGTTCAGCGTAGCGCCCGGGGTTTTTTCCCCGTGCCGGGCGATGCGCTCGAACTGACACTCCTGTCGAGCCTCGTGGAGGTTGTTTTCAAACGCTTCAAGTCCATCGTACAACTGCTGCAAATCGCCGATCTGGGTCACCAGCTCGGCTTTTTTTTGGGCGATGGCATTTTGTGCCATGTCCCAGGGAAATTCTTCGCCGCGGTAGTTGTTCAGGATGACTTGCAACTCCTTGAGCTTGAAGCCCAGTTGCTGAGCGCATTTGATGAACGTCAGTACCTCGACGCTTTCCTGACTGTAGATACGGTATTTGCCTTCACGCTTGGGCTCGGGCAACAGACCGATTTCTTCGTAATGGCGAATGCTTTTGACTGTGGTGCCCGACAGCTGGGCGGCTTTGCCGATATACATAAAGATCCATCTCGATGATAAAACGGGGCTTAGCGTGACCAGGCTCGAGGCCTGATCGGCGGGCGATTATAGGGTGAATACCATCGGCAGGTTGCAACTGTGCGTAAATGACGCGCACGGCTGACGGACGGGCTCGGGGGAGAGCCCGTGGAGGGGCTGACGGCGTCGGCGGCGCCGTCAGTTGAACAGTAGCGTCAGATTCAGAACGCGGCGCTGGCTCGCGCTTGTTGCAGCCACACATCGCGCTGCTCCGGTTTGGAGCCGAGCATGGGGCCGAACGTCAGGGTCTTGATCGGTTTGACCCCGCAGAACTCCAGCGTGGTCTTGCGGACCTGGTGCAGCCCCGGCATGCGGTAGAACCACTTGTAGTACCAGTACGGCGTGTCCATGGTCACCAGCAAATGGGCGGTGCGGCCTTTGAGCAGTTTGTCCGGGAAGGCCTTGCCCTCGCGGTACTTGAACGCGAAACCGGGCAGGAAGATGCGATCCAGAAAGCCTTTCATCAACGCCGGAATCCCGCCCCACCAGATCGGGTAGACGAAGGTCAGGTGCTCGGCCCAGGTGATGTCGGCCTGCGCCTGTAACAGATCGGGTTCCAGCGGCTGAATCTTGTTGTAACCCTCGTGCAGGACCGGGTCGAAATCCAGTGCATCCAGGCGCATCAACCGCACCTCATGCCCGGCATCCTTGGCCGCCTGAACGTAGGTTTCACTCAGTGCTCCGCAAAAACTGTCGGTGGAGGGGTGTCCCAGAATCACGAGCATTCGTTTGCTCATTGTGTGTACTCCTGAAAAGAAGCTCACAGGATAGAGTCTGCCCCTAGCGGTAGAGTCAAGGCGTCAGAGCATCAAGCAAGGCCTGGCTATAGGCCGGCAGATGAGCGAAATTTCGTGAACACAGATGCAGTGTCCGCCTGGCCCAGGCGTCGTCCAGCGACACGCGGGTAAACGAGTTCGTCCGGGGCCAGCGCTCAGCCGCCACTTTGGGTACGATCGCCAGCCCCGCGCCGTGCGCAACCATGCGCATGAGGGCATCGAAGCCATCGGCGCGGATGCGGATCGCCATGCGCTGGCCGATGTGCAGCGCCTGTTCTTCCAGATGAATCGCCAGGGCACTGTCGGCACCCAGCGCCACGTAGTCATGGGCCAGGGTTTCGGCAAAGGTCAGCGAGAGACGCTCTGCCAGCGCATGACCTGGCGGCACGAGCAGCACCAGCGGGTCGGCGCGAAAGACCCGGGTCTGCAAGTCGCGGGTGTCCACGGCGTCGGAGACAATGCCCAGGTCTGCTGCTCCCTGGCGCAAGGCGTGGGTGATGCGGGCGCTGGGCAGTTGCTGCAAGTCGATGTCGAGGTTGGGGTGTTCGCGCAGGAAATCCGCCAGCACTTCCGGCAGGTATTCGCTGATGGCTGTGGTGTTGCACAGCAAACGCACCTGGCCTTTGACACCCCGGGCGTATTCGTTCAAGTCCTGCTGCATGCGCTCGGCCTGTTGCAGCAGGAGTCGCGCATGTTGCGCCAGGGCCTTACCGGCGGGTGTCGGTGTGACGCCACGGCGCCCGCGCTGAAGAAACTCGGTGCCCAGCGAAGCTTCCATCGCCCGGATCCGCGCACTGGCCGCCGCCAGCGACAGATGACTGCGGGCGGCGCCGGCGGTGATGTTGCCGCTGTCGAGGATGTGCAGGTACAGGCGCAGGTCGGTGAGGTCGAAGTGCATGGGGCAGCCTCAATATTAGTGGTGTCAGTCCCGGCCTCTTCGCGGGCAAGCCCGCTCCCACAGTGTCAGTGTTGTACGCAGAACTCGTACCCGACATCGGACCTGTGGGAGCGGGCTTGGTCCGGGCGGCGATCCGACGAAGAGGGCAGTGGCCGCGAAAAATTAACAAGCCTCTTGTATAGGTAGAGGCAGCCTCAGTGTATGACAGATTTTCAGTTCATCCGCGCAGGCGCACAGTAGCGCCATGAACGCACTCGCAGATTTTTATCAAAACCTCGGACTGGTCCTATCATTGCTGGTGATCGCGACGTTTGTCGTCGCTGGCATGATCAAGGGCGTGATCGGCCTCGGCCTGCCCACTGTCGCCATGGGTTTGCTCGGTCTGGCTATGGCGCCGTCGCAGGCTGCGGCGTTGTTGATCATTCCAGCGACCTTTACCAACGTCTGGCAACTGGCGTTCGGCGGGCATTTGCAGGGGCTGGTGAAACGACTGTGGCCGATGCTGTTGGCGATCTTCTTCGGCACGGCGGTCGGCACTTTGTGGATCGGCATGGCGGGCGGGCATTGGGTGGTGCGCGGGCTCGGCGCGGCGCTGTTGCTCTATGCGTTGAGCGGATTGTTCCTGCCGACGCTGAGTGTCAGTCGCCGCCATGAACCATGGCTCGGCCCGCTCTGTGGCGTGATCACCGGCGTCATCACATCGGCCACCGGTGTGTTCGTGATTCCCGCTGTCCCGTACATGCAGGCCCTGGGTTTGAGCCGCGATGAACTGGTGCAGGCGCTGGGCCTGTCCTTCACCGTGTCGACTCTGGCGCTGGCCGCTGGGTTGCTCTGGCGCGGGTCGCTCGGCGGCGGAGAACTGAGCGCCTCACTGCTGGCGCTGATCCCGGCAGTGCTCGGCATGTGGCTCGGGCAATGGCTGCGACAGCGCATCAGCGCCGTGCTGTTCAGGCGGGTGTTCTTCATCGGTCTGGGCGCGCTCGGCGCCCATCTGCTGATCAGCGGCTAGCGGATGATGCGCTGAGCATTTCAATCGGGCGGATATCGAAATCCCGCTCCAGGTATTCCATGCGCTGGGCCAGAAACTGCTGCACGTGCGGCAGGTTCGAGTGCACGTCCAGATGCGCCTGGCTTTCCCAGATCTCGTAGAAGATGAACAGGGTCGGGTCTTCCTTGTCGCGCAGCATGTGGTACTCGATGCAGCCGGGTTCGGCGCGGCTCGGTTCGACGTAGGCGCGGAAAAACGCTTCGAAAGCCTCGGCTTTTTCCGGGCGGGTCTTGGCGTGCAGGATGAAACCCTGGCGTTCGCTCATCGCAAAAAACTCCTCAGATTCAGATGGCGGCCAATCCTACGGCAACAATCGGCATTCGATTCGTGCGTTTTACTCAAATGAATTTTGCGTAACCGGTGCTTATTCCGCGCGAGGCGGATCGCTAATCTGCCGCCATTCAATTTTTCCCCTTCTCCATCCAGCGCTCTGCGCTGCGCATCGGAATCCGATCGAGGCTCTCCCATGAAAAAAGTGCTGTTGCTCAATGGCGGTAAAAAATTCGCCCACTCCGACGGTCGCTACAACACCACCCTGCACGAAGCTGCGCTGAGCGTGCTGGATCGTGGCGGTGTCGACGTCAAGACCACCTTCATCGACGAGGGTTACGACGTCGCCGAAGAGGTCGCGAAATTCCTCTGGGCCGACGTGATCATTTATCAGATGCCGGGTTGGTGGATGGGCGCACCGTGGACCGTGAAAAAGTACATCGATGAAGTCTTCACCGAAGGCCACGGCAGCCTCTACGCCAGCGACGGTCGCACCCGTTCGGATTCTTCGCAGAAGTACGGCAGCGGCGGTCTGATCCAGGGCAAGCAGTACATGCTGTCGCTGACCTGGAACGCACCGCAGCAGGCGTTCGATGACCCGACCGACTTCTTCGAAGCCAAAGGCGTCGACGCTGTTTACTTCCCGTTCCACAAGGCCAATCAGTTCCTCGGCATGACCGGCCTGCCGACATTCCTTTGTGTGGACGTGATGAAACGCCCGAACATCGAAGCGGATGTGGCGCGCTACGAGCAGCATCTGACCGAGGTGTTTGGCCTCAAGGCCTGACGCTCGGCTACTATCGAAGGCCTGAGCTTGCGCAGCAGGCCTTTCGATTCGAGGACACCCGTGAAAGCCAGATCCGATGAGTTGCAGATTTTCGTCTGCGTGATCGAATGCGGTTCGATATCCGCCGCCGCCGAGCAGGTCGGGCAAACGCCGTCGGCGGTCAGTCGCACGCTTTCGCGGCTGGAAGCCAAGCTCGACACCACGCTGATCAACCGCACCACTCGGCGCATGGACCTGACCGAGGAGGGCAAGTATTTCTTCGAACAGGCCAAGCTGATCCTCGACCAGATGGATCAACTCGAAGAACGCCTGTCTTCGCGCCAGCAGACGCCATCAGGACGGCTGCGGATCAACGCCGCGTCGCCGTTCATGCTTCACGCCGTCGTGCCGTACATCGACGAATTCCGTCGGCTGTACCCGGATATCCAGCTCGAACTCAACAGCAATGACCTGATCATTGACCTGCTGGAACAAAGCACCGACGTCGCCATCCGCATCGGCACCCTCGCCGATTCGACGTTGCATGCCCGCTCGCTGGGTTGCAGTCCGCTCTTGATCGTCGCCAGCCCTGCGTATCTGGAAAAACATGGCGCACCGCTCCAGGTGGCCGATCTCAGCGAACACACATTGCTCGGCTTCACCCAGAACGAAGGCCTCAACCAGTGGCCGCTGCGTTACGTGCACGGCGACCGTTGGCCGATCACTCCGGCGATCAGCGCCTCCAGCGGCGAGACGGTTCGCCATCTGGCGCTGGAAGGCCAGGGCATCGCCTGCCTTTCGCATTTCATGACCATCGACGACATTCGTGCCGGGCGCCTCAAGGTGTTGCTGGCGGAATTCAACAGCGGTTATCGCCAGCCGATCAACGCGGTGTACTACCGCAACTCGCAATTGGCGCTGCGCATCCAGTGCTTCCTGGACTTCATCCAGAGCAAACTGGCGGCTTACGCCAGCGCCGATTTCAAAGGCTGATTCGTGATCCCTGCGCAACAGTGATTTGGTTGGGGGCGGGTTTTTCCACCGGGCTTGCCGGTCGATACTCGTTGCATCACTTACTCACGCAGGGAGTTTCTCCATGAACGTATTCGTCACCGGCGCTGCCGGTTTTATCGGCGGCTCCATCGCCACCGGCCTGGTCCAGGCCGGCCACACCGTCACCGGTCTTGTACGCAGCGCGGAACAGGCCAATGAGCTGAAAGCACTGGGCATCACCCCGGTCATCGGCACCCTCGACGACCAAGCGCTGCTGGCCGAACAGGCCCGCGCCGCCGACGCCGTGATCAACGCCGCCAGCAGCGACCATCGCGGCGCGGTCGAAGCCTTGCTCGATGCCCTGCGCGGCTCGAACAAAGTATTCCTGCACACCAGCGGTTCGAGCATCGTCGGCGATGCGTCCGGCGGCAAATCCAGCGACGTCATCTACTTCGAAGACAATCTGCCGGAGCCGACCGTCGACAAGGCCGCACGCGTGGCCATCGACAACCTGATCCTCGCCGCGGCGCAGGACGGCGTGAACTCGGCCGTCATCTGCAACACCCTGATCTACGGCCACAGCCTGGGCGTCAACCGCGACAGCGTGCAGTTGCCGCGTCTGCTGAAACAGGCACGCCAAAGCGGCGTAGTGCGTCATGTCGGCACCGGTCAGAACATCTGGTCCAACGTGCACATCGAAGATGTCGTGGCGCTATACCTGCTGGCCCTGACCAAAAACGTTCCGGGCACCTTCTACTTCGTCGAAAGCGGCGAGGCGTCGTTCATCGACATGACCACCGCCATGGCCGAAGCCCTGAATCTGGGCCAGCCACAAGACTGGCCACTGAAAGATGCCGAAGCCGAGTGGGGCTACGAAATGGCCAACTACGGCCTCGGCTCCAACAGCCGCGTCCGCGGCAAACACGCCCGCGAACGGCTGGGCTGGGCGCCGAAGCGCACGTCGGTGGTTGAATGGATTCGTAACGAAATGGTGTGAGTTCCGCACTGCTAGTGTGAACACCACTGAACCTGTGGGAGCTGGCAAGCCAGCTCCCACAGGTATTTGTGTTTCCGGTACATGTAAATAACACCGGTGAATTTTCATTATTCGCGACAAGGCATATCCAAAAACGACAACCCTTATCCCTCCACGAAAATTACTTTCACTGGGTTTGAAAACTCGATCTCGAAATGATTTATGAGTTTCACAACCCATTCGAACGTGACCCTTTCGAGGAGTACCGCATGACACCGTCCTTCGGCTATTGGCTGCTGGTGTACGCCGCCGTTGCCATCATCGCCCTGATCGTTCTGATCGCCCGTTACCGGCTCAATCCGTTCATTGTCATTACCCTGATTTCCATCGGCCTGGCGCTGGTGGCAGGGATGCCGCCGTCGGGCGTGGTGGGGGCGTATGAGGCCGGGGTGGGCAAGACGCTGGGGCACATTGCGCTGGTGGTGGCGCTGGGGACGATGCTCGGCAAGATGATGGCCGAGTCCGGCGGCGCCGAGCAGATGGCGCGCACGCTGATCGAGCGCTTTGGCGAGAAGAACGCGCACTGGGCGATGGTGTGCATTGCGTTTCTGGTGGGGCTGCCGCTGTTTTTTGAAGTCGGTTTCGTGTTGCTGGTGCCGATTGCCTTTACCGTGGCGCGGCGGGTGGGCGTGTCGATCCTGATGGTCGGTTTGCCGATGGTCGCCGGGCTGTCGGTGGTGCATGCGCTGGTGCCGCCGCACCCGGCGGCGATGCTGGCGGTGCAGGCTTATCAGGCGTCGGTCGGGCAGACCTTGCTGTATGCGATTGCCATCGGCATTCCGACGGCGATCATTGCCGGCCCCCTGTACGCCAGATTCATCGTGCCGCGCATTCAGTTGCCGGCGGATAACCCGCTGGAAAAACAATTCCTCGAACGCGAACCCCGCGACAGCCTGCCGGGTTTCGGCATCACCATGGCGACCATTCTGTTGCCGGTGGTGCTGATGCTGATCGGCGGTTGGGCCAACCTGATTTCCACGCCGGGCAGCGGCTTCAATCAGTTCCTGTTGTTCATCGGCAACTCGGTGATCGCGCTGTTGCTGGCGACGCTGTTGAGTTTCTGGACGCTCGGTATTGCCCAGGGTTTCAACCGCGAATCGATCCTCAAATTCACCAACGAATGCCTGGCACCGACCGCCAGCATCACCCTGCTGGTGGGCGCCGGTGGCGGTCTGAACCGGATTCTGGTGGACGCCGGCGTCACCGATCAGATCGTCGGCCTCGCTCATGAATTTCACCTGTCGCCGCTGATCATGGGCTGGCTGTTCGCCGCGCTGATGCGCATCGCCACCGGTTCGGCGACCGTGGCGATGACCACGGCTTCCGGTGTGGTGGCACCAGTGGCCATCGGTCTGGGTTATCCCCACCCGGAACTGCTGGTGCTGGCGACCGGCGCGGGCTCGGTTATCTTTTCCCACGTCAACGACGGCGGCTTCTGGTTGATCAAGGAATACTTCAACATGACCGTGGCCCAGACGTTCAAGACCTGGACGGTGCTGGAAACCCTGATCTCGATTGTCGCTTTCGCCCTGACCGTCGGTCTTTCCTACCTGCTGTAGTCGGAGTTATCCGTCATGGACATCCTTTATCAGATCCGCGCCCGTCAGGATTCCTTCAGCGCCGGTGAAGGACGCATCGCCCGTCTGATGCTCGACGACGTAGGATTTGCCGCCTCCGCCAGCCTCGAAGACCTGGCGCAGCGGGCCGAAGTCAGCACCGCCACCCTATCGCGTTTCGCCCGCACCGTCGGTTGCCGCGACCTGCGCGATCTGCGCCTGCAACTGGCCCAGGCCAGCGGCGTCGGCAGCCGTTTCCTCGACCCGGCGGGCACGCCCGAGCAGTCGGCGTTTTACGGGCAGATCGTCGGCGATATCGAAACCACTCTGCGCCAGCATCTGGCGGCGTTCGACGAATCACGCTTCGCCGATGCGGTGAAACTGTTGGGCCAGGCGCGGATGATCCACGCCTTCGGCATCGGCGGATGCTCGACCCTGTGCAGCGATGAGTTGCAGGTGCGGTTGGTGCGTCTCGGCTACCCGATTGCGGTGTGCCACGACGCGGTGATGATGCGCGTCACCGCCGCTAGCCTCAGCGCCGAGCAGGTAGTGATCGTCTGTTCGCTGACTGGCATCACTCCGGAGTTGCTGGAGACCGTAGCGTTGGCGCGCAACTACGGCGCACGGATTCTCGCCATTACTCGCGCCGACTCGCCGCTGGCGGAACTGGCCGATATCGTCCTGCCGCTGCAAGGCGCCGAGACCTCGTTCATCTACAAACCGACGGCGGCGCGCTACGGCATGCTGCTCGCCATCGACGTGCTGGCAACCGAGCTTGCGCTGGCCAATCCTGAAGACAATCAAGAACGTCTGCGGCGGATCAAACTCGCCCTCGACGAATACCGTGGCGGCGACGATCACCTGCCGCTGGGAGACTGACATGCTGTACGACACCCTGATTCGCAACGCTCTGGTCATCGACGGCAGCAACCGCCCCGGTTACACCGCCGACGTGGCGATCCTCGATGGCCGCATCGCGCGCATCGGCGACTTGCAAGATGTCAGTGCCAGCGAGGAAATCGACGCCGCTGGCCGTGTGCTGGCGCCGGGTTTCATCGACGTGCACACCCACGACGACACCGTGGTGATCCGTCAGCCGCAGATGCTGCCAAAGCTCAGCCAAGGCGTGACCACGGTGATTGTCGGCAACTGCGGGATCAGTGCGGCGCCGGTCAGCTTGCGCGGCGATCCGCCGGATCCGATGAACCTGCTCGGCTCGGCGGCAGCGTTCGTCTATCCACGTTTTCGCGATTATCGGGCGGCGGTCGAAGCGGCCAATACCACACTGAACGTGGCGGCGCTGGTCGGGCACACGGCGCTGCGCAGCAATCACCTCGATGATCTGTTCCGCACCGCGACCGACGCTGAAATCAGCGCGATGCGCGAGCAGTTGCGTGAAAGCCTGGAGGCGGGCGCCCTCGGTTTATCCACAGGTCTGGCGTATGCGAGCGCGTTCTCGGCATCCACCGACGAAGTCATGCAACTGACTGAAGAACTGAAAGCATTCGGCGCGGTGTACACCACCCACCTGCGCAGTGAATTCGAACCGGTGCTGGAAGCAATGGACGAGGCCTTCCGCATCGGCCGCCATGCTCAATCGCCGGTAATCATTTCCCATCTCAAATGCGCCGGTGCCGGTAACTGGGGCCGTAGTCCGCAGTTGCTCGCCTCGCTGGAGGTGGCGGCGAAAACTCACCCGGTCGGTTGCGATTGCTATCCGTATGCGGCGAGTTCTTCGACCCTGGATCTGAAGCAGGTCACCGACGCCCACCGCATCACCATCACCTGGTCGACGCCGCATCCGGAAATGGGTGGTCGCGATCTGATGGACATCGCCACCGAATGGAATCTGTCGTTGCTCGACGCCGCCAAACGCCTGCAACCGGCGGGCGCGGTGTATTACGGGATGGACGAGAACGACGTGCGCCGGATCCTCGCTCATCCGCTGTCGATGGTCGGTTCCGATGGCCTGCCGGAAGACCCGTTCCCCCATCCGCGTCTGTGGGGCGCTTTCCCACGGGTGCTCGGCCATTTCAGTCGTGATGTCGGCCTGTTTCCGCTGCACACCGCCGTGCACAAGATGACCGGTCTGTCGGCGGCGCGTTTCGGCTTGAAGGAAAGGGGCGAGATTCGTGAAGGACACTGGGCGGATCTGGTGTTGTTCGACCCGGCGACCGTGCGTGACGTGGCGGATTTCAACGACCCGCAACGTGCCGCGCAAGGCATCGACGGGGTGTGGATCAATGGTGTGTTGAGTTATCGCGACGGCCAGGCCAACGGGCAAACAGCAGGGCGGTTCCTGGCGCGCCAGGGCGATCTGCGCGAAGGCTTTCGTTGAATTTTGCTGACTGCGTCACGGTGATGGCACATTGCAATTAAAGAAAGCCATCACCAAGCCGAATTGCTGACATCCACCCCGGCTACACTCTGGGGCCAATCAGTCAGGGAGCAACCCATGAGCTTCGGCAAAACCACCCCGATCCTGCGGATTTTCGATGAAGCCAAAGCCGTGGAGTTCTACGTCGACTTCCTCGGCTTCAAGATCGACTGGCAGCATCGTTTCGAACCCGGTTTCCCGTTGTACCTGCAAGTGTCGCGCGGCGAGTGTGTGCTGCATCTGTCCGAACACCACGGCGATGCAACCCCGGGTTCGGCCCTGCGGATCGAGACCGATGAGCTGGAAGCATTTCAGCAGCAGTTGCTGGCCAAGGAGTACAAGTTCTCGCATCCACAGATTCAGGCCATGCCGTGGGGCAGCCAGGACATGACCATCGCCGATCCGTTCGGCAATCGTCTGGTGTTCACCAACGCGATCAGCCTCTAGCCGTCGTTCGAGACCCGGTGAGTCTGCCGAAACTCACCGGGCGGCATCCCGCGTCGGCTCTTGAAGGCGCGGTGAAAGGAGCGTGATTCGCTGAAGCCCAGATACTGGGCAATGTCCTGAATCGGCAGGGTGCTGTTGAGCAGGTAATGCTCGGCCAGTTCCTGGCGCAGTTCATCGAGAATCTGCTGATACGACGTGCCGGCCTGATGCAACTGACGTTGCAGCGTGCGTACCGACACGGCGAGATGTTCGGCCACTTGTTCCTTGCGCGGCAGGCCTTCCTTGAGCAACTGGCGCAGGATGCTTTTGACCCGCTGCTCCAGCGACGCATCCTCCAGCGTCGCCATCAGACTTTGTGCGTGTTCCTCCAGGGTGCGCAGCAAATGCGCATCGGCCTGGCGCAACGGCAACTGCAAATACGGCAGCGGCACGATCAGCGCGGAATAAGGCTGATCGAACAGCACCGGGCATTCAAAAAACTGTTCGTACTGCGCCAGCGTCGTGCCCGCCGGCAGTGAGTGTTCCAGCCACACGGCGGCCGGCGACAGTCGGGTATCGGCGATCCAGCGCGCGTATTGCAGCCAGGAGCCAAGCACGTTTTCCACCAGATGCCGGCGAATCCGCGGGCGCTCAAAGCGACAGCTCCAGATCAGGTGTACGTGGTTTTCTTGCACCTCGGCGCGGCTGACGCCCATGTCGCCCACCAGTTTTTCGAACGGCATGATGCGGCTCATGGCATCGCCCAATGTCGCGCAGTTCATGGTGATGTAACCCAGCACGCTCCACGAGTTGGGCAGCACGAAATTCGCCGCGTTGAGGCCGAACAGCGGATCGCCCGAGTGTTCGCAAAAGTAATCGAGCAACCGCTCATGGGTTTCCCCCGGCAAGCGCAGACTGTTGTCGCTCAACTGCTGCGCCTGCAACCCGGCCGCCGCCAACGCGGGCTCGATGGCCAGGCCCAGATGTTCGGCATGGCGCAGGTACTTGAGCAGCGGTGGGACGGAGGTGAAGCCGAGCGATTGCATGACCGAATCCTCTTGATCGAGGCCGCCGGGGGCGGATGAGCGCTCTGAAAGGTAATTTGAATCCGCGAATAAAGTAAATGGCTGGCCTTGGGACCATGCAGAGATCTTCGAACTGGTTTGTTAGTCTGCGATCACTCATTTCAAAGATGCAGGGGAAGCCTTATGGCCAGCATCACTATTCGACTCGATGAGCAGATGACAGAGCAATTGCGTATCGCCGCCGCCCAAAACGGCCATTCCATGGAAGACGAAGCGCGGCAGATTCTGGAGAGCGCGTTGGCTAAGGTTGATCGAGCCGGCGGATTAGGTACTCGGATACGCAATCGATTCGGCGCCATGGGTGGCGTCGAACTTGATCTGCCATCACGTTCAGAAAACCTCAGCGGTTGATAAACACCGCTCAAAAAATCCCGCAATTTCCGGGCAAAAAAAGAAGGGCAGCTTTTCAGCTGCCCTTCTTTGTACATCGGCTTTCGTGTGCAGGGTTTACACGCGGAAATGGCTCACCATCTGCTGCAACTGCCCACCCAACCGCGCCAGTTCAACGCTGGACTTGGCCGTCTCATCACTCGCCGCTGCGGTCTGTTCCGACACGTCGCGGACGTTGATGATGCTGCGGCTGATTTCCTCGGCCACGGCGCTTTGCTGTTCGGCGGCTGCGGCGATCTGCTGGTTCATCGACTGGATGTTCGACACCGTGCGGGTGATGTTTTCCAGCGAGTCGCCAGCCTTGCGGGTCAGGGCGACGCTGCTGTCGGTCAGCGCGCGGCTGTTGTTCATCACAGCGGCCACTTGCTGCGTGCCGTTCTGCAGACCGGCCACCAGGCCTTCGATTTCCTCGGTGGATTTCTGCGTGCGCTGGGCCAGACCACGGACTTCGTCGGCGACCACGGCAAAACCGCGACCAGCCTCACCGGCACGGGCGGCTTCGATGGCGGCGTTGAGGGCCAGCAGGTTGGTCTGTTCGGCCACGGCCTTGATCACGTCCATGACGCTGCCGATCTTGTCGCTTTCCTGTTGCAGCACGCTCATGGCTTCGGTGGAGCGCACCACTTCGCTGGCCAGACGCTCGATCTGGGCGATGGCTTCGTTCACCACTTTGTCGCCTTCACGGGCTTCGCCGTCAGCGGCGGCTGCGGCTTGCGAGGCTTCTTCGGCGTTGCGCGCGACTTCCTGCACGGTGGCAGTCATTTCGTGCATGGCGGTGGCGACCTGATCGGTCTCGACCTTCTGGCTGTTCACGCCGGCGCTGGTCTGTTCGGTCACGGCCGACAGTTCTTCGGCGGCGCTGGCGATCTGGGTGACGCCGTCGCGGATGCCGCTGATCAGGTCGCGCAGGGTCACGCCCATGCGCGCGATGCCTTGTTGCAACACGCCGAGTTCGTCGCGGCGGGTAACCACAACGTTGTGGCTCAGGTCGCCGCTGGCGATGCGGTCGACCACGGCCATGGTTTCCTGCAGCGGACGGGTGATCTGACGGGTGATGATGAAGGCCGCGATGATGCCGACCAGCAACGCCAGCAGGGTGCTGATCAGTTGCAGGGTGCGGGCCTGGGCGCTTTCTGCGTCACGGCGATCGAGCTGGATCTGATACAGCTGCTCGCTCAGGGATACGATCAGGTTGCCCTGATCGGTCATTTCCTTGCGCGCCTGCACCGCATCGGTGTTGGCGTTCTTGAAGGCCTGCAAGGCGCTGCGGTAGTTGGTCAGTGCGGTTTCCAGCTGACGCAGGGCGTCCTGTTGCGAGCTGGCGAAATGCACGTTCAGTGGCTTGAGGCTGGCGATGGCCACGTCCAGTTGGCCGACGGCTTTCTGCTCGGTCTCGGCGTTGGCGGTGGCGGTGTAGCCACGCACTTCGTAGCGCGCCAGGATGAACGCTTCCTTGGCGGCGGTGACGGCCTGGAACTGCTCGAAACGCTCATCGCTCAGCGGCATTTGCTGAACGCGGTTGCTCAGCGCTTCGATCAGGCCGTAAGCCGTCGCGGCACTGGTGGCCATCGAGTCGCGCGCCGTGTTGCCGGTGCGGTACGCGTTACGCATTTTGTTCAGGGACGTCTGGTATTCGGCGATGGTCGCCGCCTGCTCCTTGAGCAGTTTGACGTTTTCCGGGCTCTTGAAGCTGCTGATCAGCTTCTGCTGTTGGGCGGCGAACCCGTCGAGGGTGGTCTGCACGTTCTGCGCGGCGGTTTCGTCGCCGTTGGTCAGCATGTATTGCAGGCGCACCACGCGCAGTTTGGTCAGGCCAGCGTTGAGCTGGGTGATGTCGCTCATCCAGTTGCTGCGGTCAATCAGGCCGCCCAGGCTGGTCCAGCCAGTGAGTGCCAGGATGCAGGTCAGGGCCAGGACCAGGCCGAATCCGAGCCCCAGTTTCAGGTTCACGCTGATGTTGCCGAACCAGCTATTCATCAAAAATCCTCCAGAAAAACGTTGTGCGTCTTGATCGTCGGTCAGGCTGGAAGATTGTTGTTTTTTTGCGCCAGCAAGGGTGTAAGCAGGACTGTATCGGCCGCAAATCCGAGAGCTGAAAAGATTTTGTCCTACGGAATTTGTAACAAGCGCCTCCAAGACTTTTTTCACATGGGTTTCACTGGCTGCCCACGCCGTGCTCTCTAACCTCGCCGCATCGAATGACAAGTGATGGCGGCTTTTTGTGGAATTGCGACTGAGTCTGTTCGGCGTCAAGCGCTCGATTGATCTGAGCGGTCTGGCACGTTTTCGAAACACCTGGGTGGTCTTGGCGGCGTCGGCGCTGGTGATTCCACTGACGCTATGGCTGCTCGCCCCGGCGGCGGTACCAGACCTTGCCCACGGCAATGTGGCCGGGGCGCAGGCGCTGAAGGAGGGCTGGAACAAAGGCGACATCATCGTGCTGGTGCGCCACGTCGAGCGCTGTGACCACTCGAAAGCGGCCTGCCTGAGCGGCCACGATGGCATTACGGATCGCTCGCGCAGTGTCGCGGTGAGCGTCGGCGCGCAGTTCGAGCAGTTGGGTCTGGACAAGGCCGACGTCTACAACAGCCCGATGATGCGCACCGTGCAGACCGCCGGCTACATGTTCAACAAGGCGGCGACCGGCGAAGACTGGCTGATCAGTTGCAAAGGCCGGATGCTGCAGGACGCGCTCGCGCACAAAGTCCCGGGACGCAACCTGATTCTGGTGACCCACAGCGAATGCATGGCGCAGCTGGAAAAAGACCTCAAGGTGCCGGCCTCGACCCTCGGGTACGGCGCGTCGCTGTTTGTATCCGCCGCCAGCCCGGCGGCCCCACAGATGCTCGGCTTCATTGAAGCCTCCGACTGGCGCACGGTGACCACCCGATGAAATCACGCTTTTACGCTTACAACTTCGGCATCCCGCTGCTCTGCGCGGCCGTGGTTTTTCTGATGTTCGACATGACCGACATCGACATCGCCTTCAGCAATCTGCTGTTCGATCCACTGACCCATACCTTTCCGCTCGACAAGATTCACTTCTTTGAAAAACTGACCCACAAGTGGGCGCGGATCATTCCGAACTGGACGGCGGAAATCGCCTTGATCGGCGCGATATTGTCGTTTGTCTGGCCACTGGTGAAACCGCAAAGACATCCGCGTCTGGGCGGGTTTCTCGAGCGCAGTAAAGTCGCCCCGGTGCTGCGATTTGCCGCCGCGCACCGTAGGGATTTTCTGTTTGTGGTGGTGGCGTTCGCGGTCTGCACCGGGGTGATCCATTTCCTCAAGGCGCACACCAGCGTTTACTGCCCGATCGAAACCACGCTGTACGGCGGAAAGATGCCGCACATCGAGTGGTACAACAATTTCCAGCTGTTCCACGAAGCGGGTGAAGGGCGTTGCTGGCCGGGCGGTCATGCTTCCGGTGGTTTCACCATGCTGGCGCTGTATTTCGTGGCGCGTCGTTATCAGTGGCGTTTCTCCAGCGCGTTGTTGTGGGGCTCGCTGCTGCTCGGTTTTGTCTACGGCACTACGCGAGTCTTACAGGGCTGGCACTACATGTCCCACACGTTTTGGGCCGGGATCTTCGTGTGGCTGGCGTGTTTGCTGACGGCGCTGGCGTTCTACGGGCGGGCTCGTCTGGAATTGCCGGTGTTGAGCAAGCGTGAGCGGAAGGTGTTCGGCGCGCAGCCTGAGGTTTCTCTCTGAGTCCTCGCCACTGAAATGAAAACCCCGCCATCACCGGCGGGTTTTTCGTTTGTGCTGTGGTGGCATCAATAGCCGACGAAGTAATACGCCTGGCGCCCGACCATCATGGTCTTGTGGACTTTCAGCGGCGCGGCGGGTTCGCTGTCTCCCGACATCACGGCGATGTGCGAGGGCGATGCACTGAGAAAGTCCCGTAGCTGCGCTTCGGTGTCCAGGCCTTTCAGGACGCTTTGGGTGTAGAACACGCTGGCGCCGCCGACCCGTTCGTTGGCTTGAAACAACGCGACCTGATTGCCGCTCGCCTGCAGCGACTGGATGTGTTCGGTCAGCGGCAGGAACGACATGTGTTTATCGGCGTTCGGCAGTGCCCATTGCGCGGCGCCTAAATAGCTGGTGATGACAACCGTCAGTATCCCCGCCGCCAGTGTCTGACGATGACGGGCGATTCGTCCGACAAAACCATTCTTGTGATCCTTCAACTTGTCGAACAGCACGCCCGCATATTCCGCTGCAATCACTGCCGCTGCGGGTGTCATCGACATCAGGTACACCGTGCGTTTGCTCGAGGCCAGGGTCAGCAGGATGAATTGCGCGATGATCCACAGGCTGAAAAACAGCAGGTAACGGTTGGCCTTCAGTTCCTTGCGAAAATGCCACAGGCCCAGGTACACCAGAATGTTCCAGGGCAGGAACGCCTGCGGCAGCTTGGCGAGGTAGTAGTAAAACGGCTCGTAGTGCCCGGCTTCGACGAACGATCCGCTGAAACGTCCTACGCTGTTGGTCAGCAACACTTCGCTGACCGCCTGGACGCCGCCGCGCTGATACAGCACAGCGAGCCAGATCATCAGCGGGATCAGGCCGACAAGGGTCAGCAAACCCGGACGCAGCCAGTCCGTCAGTTTGAAGCGCTTGTCCATCAGGTTGTCGGCCAGCAGAAAAGCAAAGATCACCACGCCCGGCATCGCCAGCCCGAGCACGCCTTTGCTCAACGTAGCGACGGCGATCCCGACTACAAACAGCAACGAATTGCCGGGTGTCGATGCTCGCTGCGCCTGAAAGAACGCCAACAGTGCCGTGGTTACGCCGAGTGCGAGCAACGCATCCTCGCCGACCCCGCGCACGTTGCTCCAGTAACTGGCCATGGTCGCCAGCAGAATCCCCGCCGTCCAGGCGATGGCCTTCGGGCGTTCGAAGCGGCGCAACATGGCGTACAGCAGCATCACGCTGAGCAACCCGGCCACCGCCGACGCCAGTCGCACCGCCCAGGGCGAGACGCCGAAAACCCGCAGGGCGCCGGCGTCCAGCCACAGGCTCAGGGGCGGTTTTTCCAGGAAGGGTTCGCCGAACAGACGCGGCGTCACCCAGTCGTTGTCCAGGTGCATTTCCATCGCAATGCCCGCAACCCGGGCCTCGGTGGAACCTTGCAGTTGATGGCTGCCGAGGGCGAAAAAGAACAGCAGAGCGGCAAGCAGAAGCAGGGAAGAGGCGGCACGCGACATGGGTTCAGGCAACCGGAAGTGAGCGGAACCCCGAGCTTACGCGGCCAATCCTTAATAATTTGTGAACGTCACGACAGCGGCCGCGACCAGCGTTGCTCCTGCGTTTCGAAACGCGAATTGACCCGCGCCGTCAGCACATGATCCTGCCAGCGCCCGGCAATGTTCAGGTACGCCTTGGCATAGCCTTCACGCTCGAACCCGAGGCGCTCCAGCAACCGGGCGCTGCGCTCATTGCCGGGAATGTAGTTGGCCATGATCCGGTGCAGGTTCTGGGTCTCGAACATATAGGCGATAGCCGCCTCCAGCGCTTCCTGCATCAACCCCTTGCCCTGATGCGCCTCGTCGATGTGATAACCCAGATAACACGCCTGAAACGCACCGCGGATGATCCCGCTGAAATTGCAGGCCCCGATCATTTGCGCGCCGTCCGGGGTCAGCAACGCCATATGCACCGCCAGCCCGGCTTCGAAGGCGCTCGCCTGAATTTCAAGGCGTCGGCGGATCTGTTCAGTGGAAAAGTAATCGGTGGTACGGATCGGCGACCACGGCGCGAGGTGACGTTGATTGCGCTGGTAGAACGCGCTTTCCAGCGGCGCTTGATCCGGGTCGAGTACCGCGAGCGTCAGGCGTTGACAGGGCAGGGTCAGCAGCGGCATCGGGTGCTCCGGGTCTCGGGATTGATCACCAGAATTGCCCGGTGGGCAGGAAAATACAAATCGCCGCCAGATTCCGGGCGAAAAAAAGCCCGCAGGAGCGCGGGCGAACCGTAGTTTCTTGAATGAGCGAGGCCAATGTACACGGCCATCACCGCCGCCGGGGTGAAGAAAAGTTCATGTCGATGAACGACTTGCGTCATCGACGAGCGGTCATTGTCAGTGCACGACAGGCGCCGTCGTACGAGGCACCAGATTCACCGGATCCAGGTTCTCCACGGCGCGATTGACCAGCATTTCGGTCATGATCGACAGCTGCCGGATCGCCAGCAACCGGCTGCGTTGAGAGCCCGTGAAATCATCGGCGATGTTGGCAGTCATCATGTTGAGAGCCGCCAGGGTTTCGCAGGCATGGGTCAGCAGAGTGGCCGTATCCACGTCGGTGCGCACGGAAAAAATCTCGTTGAAAGGCAGGGTTCGACGCGGCTTTCTCACGTACTCCTGAGGCTGGGCAAGCACAGCCGGTTCTTTCGATTCGGCTTCGTGAGACGGTGTTTGATCAGGCAGGCTTGGGGTGTCTTTTTTCATGACGATGCTCCATGGTTTCAGGCTCCCGGCGAATCCCTTTGGTAAACCATCTGCCGGGTTGCAGCGGAGCGCGAAGACTAGCGTTTGGAAGCATCTTGAACCAGTTCATGGAATTCGACGCGGGTTGAGGGAAATTTCCTAGGAGGTTGGGTGGAGGTGTTGGGGATGAGGAAGTGTAGATGTGACGAGGCCCGCATTGGGCGGGCCTTGTCGTTGGGAGTGCCGGGGTAAGTTGAACTGCTGCTGTATATATATGATTTTTATGAATAATAGTTCGCATGTTTTGTTTGTGGAATACCGATTGGATTACGGTTTTAGTGAAAACTGCTCTGTTCAGGTTTTCTCTATGAGTCAATGTCATGAAGGAAAATTCGGAGTAGTAAATTTTTCGCCTCTATTTTTCTTCTCAAGATGCTTTGTGCAACCTGGCATAGGTGGGGCAGAAGCGGTCAGGAGAGGGGAGTTCAAGAAGGCAAGTAGGTATGCCTGCTCGGCTAGACACCTGTAATAGCATTGGGCTACTTTGGCGGCTTGTGCATCGACAACAGGCCACTACGCCTCGGTAGGAATACGGTTATGATCACTGAGCTTCAAGCCAGCAAGTCCTGCTATTTCTACAAACAAAGCGCCCCTCTCACAGCTAAAGCAGTTAATCAGCTTTTTCGAGCGGTGCGGCAAGGTCAGATTACCCCTTCTAATAACCATTTTTGCTACGTCCGCCAGCCGCATGGTGACGCCCTTTGGTCGGCTGTATGTTTCCAGTTTGATCGTAAGCCAGCCTTCTTGGCCGATACCACCAAAGTGTTTGAAAAGGTGAGTGGCTACTTGCTGATTGTCGAGTACAGCGATCACATTGCGGTGTTCAAATCCCAACTGGATCTCACCCCGGCGTTTGTCAAAGCGCATCTCTTACGTATCAATGCTCAGGATATCGATACCGGGATAACCACCGAGAGCTCTGTATTCGGTCGCGTTCGGCTCCGGCATATGACGACCTCTAGACTAGCCCTGCGAGGGAAGACGCTTGAAGGGGAGAACCTTCTGAACAATGTTGGATTGACTTCATCCAGCCGTTTCGCGCCGCTCGGGTACAGCTTCCGCCACGACGGAGAGCATTTCTCCACCACCCCACGGACGGGACGCATTTCCCAGCGGTCTGACCGATCTGGCCATGAGCATCTGGTGGATTTTGCCACCGCAATTATCGACCAGATCACGGCCAATGCCGGCGCCGATTCTTCAGCCTTCCTGAGCACCTTTGCCCGACCTTTAGAGCTATCCCAACTCAGTGCACTGCCGACACAATTTGCGGTAGACACTGCACTCTTGCAGGAGAGCATTTTTGATGATGCCTCCGTACGACTCGTAAAGCCGAACGGTGCGGGCTATCGGGAGCTGGGACGCGTAGAGGTTGAAGCCATCATTCAGGATCTGACGCATGTTCTTACTGTTGAGCAGGCAGGGGGGAAGGCGTTGCTGAAGCATCCTGTGACAGGAGATGAGGTTGGCGGAATCGCGCTGAACAAAACTCGAATCGCATTGAGGAGCCTGGACGTCCCTTCGATCTTGGACGTCTCTGTCGAGAGTACACAGTATGTACTGGGAACAGATGAAAACCGCCTGCCGCTTAGACGCTTCATCGATCAAAACGACGCCTTCATTGTGTTGTTCGATCAACCTCAGTACGCCTATATCGACGGAAGCGTGTACCAGGACGACTCCCTCACGAGCGGAGGGGCTACTTTCTTGGGTTACCTATTCGCAAGTGAAGAGCTTGCTCACGTCACGGGTGAGAAAGGGACGTTCTCGGCAGCGCATACGAAATTTGATGATACTTCAACCTTTGGGGCAATTCTTGGCCCTATTGCGGCAGAGGATGATGTCATCGTGTGTGACGATCTCAACGAAGAATGGGCTGACTTCATCGGATTCAGAACAGACCCAGCTTCCCCTCGGATCACCTTTTATCATGCCAAGCATGGGGCGCTTTCTCTGGGTGCCAGCCCGTTCCATATTTCGGTCAGCCAGGCGCTGAAAAACCTGGGAAACCTGGCACTTCCAGAACCGAAAATGGCAGCGAAATTTGGGGTATGGGACCGCTGTTACAACAACGACAGACAAAGAACTAGGATCCAGCGAGTCTGTAGAGGGACCATGGCCGCCGTCCAAGCCGCTGTTACCCAGTGTCGTAGTGCTCCGCATACCATGAAGAGGGTAGCGATTGTGACGTCATCGCTCAGCAAGGCTGCCGTAGCGGCAGAATTTGACAGGATGAACGTCGGAGGACGGGTTGACCCTTATTTTGTGCAGCTCTATTGGCTCCTCTCGTCTTACTTTGCCGCGTGTGCTGAGGTAGGGGCTTTCGGTTGTGTGATTTGCCAAGAGTGATCCCAGAGAAACTCGAGGCGAGGTGGCCGTTGCCCTTTTTTATTAGTCTGGGTCTTGATCGCCTAATGGGGAGCCAGCTTTTTTGGTAGTAGGATGTAATTTGTTTCAACGTGAGTATGAGCTTGGTTTAGGAAAGCCGCCTCTAATAACGGCCACTATAATCAGAATAATTGATTGGCCTGATTGATGGGCAAAGACTTTTATATCGTCTTCGATAACTCCGATGGGGGTCAATTTCTCAGAAGTTTCAAGTACGGAAAGTACAGCGATCCGTTTGCCAAACCCAATTGCATATGCGGCCGCTTGTTCAAAATATTTCGAAAAGTGTTCTGGCAGTAAAGCTTTCTTGTGCTCCACCTTCAATTCCAGAGGAATGCTGTGAAAGCTCAGGTCGGTTATACCTCCAGCGGCTTCGCCATGAGCTTGAAGGTTTTCTCCAATATCGCTGCGGTTTCGCAGCATTTCGGTCGCCTTGATTTGAAAAGCACGCTCAGAAGTCCCAATCTCAAAGATTGCATCTCTCAGGGCTTGGCCAGCAATGTTCCCAATCCCTGAAAGTAAAACCATAGCGTTGGAAATGTCGTCAGGGTTAATCCCAGGTTGGCTTCTTAACTCGTTCCTTATTTTAAGAAGATATTGGTCGATATTTGAGAAACCGGTAAGCGGGTTGGCTACAACATCGCAGCCTTCTAGCAAAAGTCGTCTATGGCCTATCGTAGTGACCTTTTGCCGACCATTTATTTGGTCAAACTCAGCTGCGTAGAGAAACTCATAGGGCCGTGAGCCAAATGAGTGTGCGACTTCTAAAACTGCTCGACCAGTCGCCGTAAATGTGAATGGGTGTACGCCATCAGGTTTCGAGAATCTAAAGCTCGGAAGCCAATTTCTCTCTCTTGAGTCCATTGTCACTGGAGAGAGAGAAAGTGAGTGTGCGTCGTTTGGCCAATTCGACACTCTGACCTCAATGGCCAGATCGTATGATATTCCTGGTTTCAAATAATTCCAGTTTTTTGCAGGTTGGCCATCGATATCAAATTTTAGAAAGGCGATCGTGGAATCGAGATTTTCAGCGGGTTGATCTGGTAGTTTAGTGTGTGGAATCGATAAGCCGCTGCTCCGGCTTTTCAAAAAAAGCGGTAGAGGGAGAGGCCAGTTGAGCAAATCTTTCTGTATGGCAAATAAGTCGCTTGGATTGACAAGGTTCTCCACTGTGGAAAAGAATTTTAGTAATCGGTAATTCATTGTGAAACTTAAACTGCGATCTATATCGGAAACGTGAAGCTTCGCTGACTGCAAGAAACGTTGGGAGTCAGGTGCCGCAACGCGAATACTGTGTCGCCACTCTGCTAACAGTATGAATATTGTAGCCGCAGTGCAATGAGCCTTGTAATCGTCCACTATGTCTGAGGATGTGAATGTTGCAAGATTGTTTTGCAGCTTGGTACAGGCCGTATTTAATTCGGAGAATTCTCTGTGTGTTGGCAGTAGAATGTCTTCAAGTGCCGACCAGATTTCAATTCTCAAAGAAAAAATCTGGTGGAAAATTTCTAGTTTTGGCTCTTGCCTCATTCTCTTTCTCCAGGTCAGATGTTAGCTTTTTCCAGTTGCTGAACAATTCTTTGTTGGTGATTCCGCTTTTGATGGTTTTTTCAATGCAGCTGGATGTGGAAACTAAACTAGCTTGTAGTAGCCAATGTGTAGCTCTGTCTTCGTTAGGGATGTTTTCTGTTATTTTTAATAGGCAGCCCTCAGCAAGCTCCTGTAGTCCGGCCCTGCTTAGTGAGGCGATATACAGCAAAGCCTCGCTGAAGTTTGTTGGGTTGGAGAGGTCAAGTTTGTTGAATGCTGAAATTAAATCGTCTGAACAGTTCCTGAGTTCGTTTTTGCTCGCGCGTAGTATAATGGCAGAAGCGGAATCGATAGAGATAGATCGGATATAATTATCTTGAATTGCTTTAGTCGCGACCTTTGTAAAATTCGGAGCGTTTTTTAAGCTGCGCCCTAGGTGTTCGATTGCGCGGTATAGTGCGCCCTGTTCAAGCCTTAAAGTAACTTCTGATAAAAACTTGCCCGTTGATCCCTCTATTTGTTCTGCTGATATGCCAGTGGATATCAGTGTTTCAATGCAGTCCACCGTGAACTCATCCTGTTTGTTTGTATTTGAATAGTGGAGGATTAAGCTCCAAAGCTTATTTTGTATTATGAAAGAGTGTTCTTTGGGTAAGGGGTTGTGTCGTAAAGTGCGAACGGCAGCCTTGTGGACAATTATATAAGGGTCTGTTAAGAGAACGGCCACTGATTCTATGAAGAGATTAGGGAAATTTTCGATTAATTTTCTTGGGACTTTCTCCCATGCCTCAATCGCGGAGGCCCGGATGAAGCTATGTTCGTCCAAAATCGCGCGGTACCAATCTGATAGTATAAGATTTATACTTTGCACATCCGTGAGGAGTAAAGAGATAGCGCCGATCATCTTTCCGCGTAATAGAATTTGGTCGTTGGGCAAACCTCGGTAAAGCCGCAAAAAGTCTTCGATGCCTTCGACACCTTTATAGTTTGCGCCTTTCGCTGCCCAACTGATTAATGCTCCTTGTAACCTATCAATTGCCGAAAGTTTGTTCCTTTTGTCTATTTCAGAGAATAGATTATCGGGAACATCAACAAGTCCTTTTTCTCGTTCGTCATCATGTATTCTTCCCAGCGTGGCAGCAGCCCCAATCATGTCGTCGAAGTGAAAAGCGGCCATCTCTTCAAAACGCTCTCGTGGATTAAGAAAGAAATGGGCTGCTTCACTTCCTGAGTCTGTAGGGCTTTGAACCGCGCTCCATAATAGCCTTCTGAATGCTATTCGTTGTGCCTGGCCGATACGTGGAGCTTCATCATAGGGTTGATTAAGAACTGAGTAGTAGACTTTGCAGTATTCTTTCCGCCCTATTTCGTCATTGTCTGCGAGATAGGACTCAAGAAGCAGGTCGGTATTGGCTGGAGAAAATTCTAGAAGTTTTTCTGCAGCCTTCCGTAAATAATAAATGGTTGCGCTGTATTTCCTCTCGTTAGGGAATAATGTTCGCCTGCGCATAAGTTTCGAAATGACCGTTCTTGCATGCAGCAAGAGTAAGTCATTATCGTTGGTGGCAAGTATAATCTCTAAGGCATCCTGCACCGCGTCCGATCTTGGATCACTTAATAACTCTTTTATTTTTGAGCTGATTTCTGTTGATTTGGATGCGAAAAGTTGACGAATAGGTCTGCTGTCGAGGCTTTCTCGCACGACGGATCCGAATATTTGTCCAGGGGGAGCACCTAAGGCTAGTGTTGCAAAACGGCGTACTATCATTGGGAGATCCGTTGAGGGGATCGCCTCAGATTTAGACAGAACAATATCAACGGCATAGGTTGACATTTCACCCGCTTTTATCAATCGGATAGCGATTAGGAGCCGCTCCTCGTCTTCCAGCGAGGCTTTGAGTAATGCTTTACCTGCTGAAATTGAATAAGGTAAGTTTCCACATAAGACATCGGGTAGTACATGTAGGATGATATTTCTAGTGAAGGTCTCAGGTGCTAGCTTTGCAAGCTGTTCGAGGCGAGGATCTTCGCTATCGATTGAGTCCTGATCAAGTTCGTCCAGCAGGTCAAGGACGAAGCTTTCTTCTAATGAGGACTCGTGACGTAGTTTTGCCCGTGCTTGGCGTCTAAGATCTTGGTTTTGTTTTCTTAAATTTTCTTCTTTCTCACGTTCTTTTTTTCGGAGATCAGCAGCTTGTTCCCTTGGTCCAATGAAGGCAGATATGTTGGGGAGCCCTACGTGAACACGTTTTGTACACCCTTTGCAGTTATTTATGTAGAAGTCATAAGCAGCATCTTCTAGTCGCCAACTTTGCATTGAGTGCGATTTGGAGTATTTGCATTGCATGCCCATGTGACCAATAGGGAGGTTGGTCATTTCTTCTATCATCCCCCTGCCACCACTCCTTGTGATTTCGGCGTGGAAACACCAGTTACGTACAAGTGTCATTGCCCGGAGATTGGCCTGGCCTGCTTCTATAGCTCTGCCAATCTCATCGTCGAAGTTTTCCATAGCGATTTCCAGGCCTTTTGTCAGCCTCGGTTGGTTGGCAACCCTCTACTTTCTCGTGATGTGGCACAGGAAAAAACGTGGGGGCTCGGTGTTTCTTCAGTAGCAAGATAATATCCCAACGCTGGGGACCAATGGAACGTCCAGGATATGTAGATCACATGGTGATGCGCAAAGCCGGCTTACCCATTCGGTGCCAGATCAAAATGGCGGTGAGTTGATAGTAATATCGAGTAGCCTCGGAGCGATCCTTCAAGTAGTGAGCCAGGAACCAACGCACATGTTTGCATTGCCAGGTCCAAGGGTTTTCGCGCTGCCATTGCTGCTGGATGGCAGCTTGCATGATTCGAGCTTGGCGTAGGTGTCGTCGCTGTGTGATCTGCGAGCCGGTCAGGGCACCACTCAGAAACATCTCCATTTCGAAGGGTTTGGTCACGTTCTTCCTCCTACATAGGCCGAAACCACATCAATTCGGTTATGCCCAAGCTCAATGCTGATTTGCCGTCGTGCCTTCTGATCAAGACCGCGGTCAATGCGATAGCATCGGCCACCATTGATGGGCGCGGGGTGGCCCGTGAGCTGTGTGTAACGTTCGCAGGCGTACGCTGCTCGCAATTCATGAAACCCCTTCAACCCTTGTTCCTGAAGTAATTCACGAGCAGGGCGCGCTGTCTGTTGCAGGAACTTAGCGTAGCTTTCGTCTCGGGCTAACAAATTGCGGCTGCCGGTCGGCGAGGTATGACAAGCGATCAGCAGCGCCGCCTTCACCTCTTCATTGGCCTCGATCCAGCGCGGTGCCGAAGCCCCGGACCTGCCACCTTTGGTACCGTCCTGAATATTGATGCGACCTAAACACTCAGCCTCACGTTGCAAGCGTGGCAAGTCAGCGAGGACTGCTTCGCGTAGGCGCATGCCGGTTGCGCGGGCCAATCAGATAATCGCGGCTACGCGGTGGTGCTGCTGTTCGCGAAGCGCTTCAATCACTCGACTCAGTTGTTGGTGGTCTTGGCCATCCGGTGCTCGGGTGCGTACGCTTGATCGCTGCATGCCGAGTGCCTTGCTCGGGCTGGCGATTTTCACGTACTGATCACCGCGTAGCTCAGCGAGGGTGCGGTTGACGCTACTCAGGCGGTTCTGCGCGGTGGCGATGCAGAGTTCGCCATGCTGGATCTGCTGGCGCAGGTGCGCGGCGTAGCTTTGCAAGGTACTGCGATCTATCTGGCGGGCATCGTTGTAACCTGGGCCGTCCGTAGACCGACACCATTTCACAAACGCCTGCCAGCGATCGCTGTGTGCTTTGACCGTGGCGAAGTGGCCGCCCGCAAACATATCTTTCAGTGCCTGCGGGCCGGCATAGCTCAATTGGCGGCCGTAGCCAAAGTTTCGCCCATCACGCCGACCGACCAACGCCATCTGCGTCACCGTTTTCATTGTCTTGCAGAAAGTGCAGCACGGCTATCCAGTGTGTGCTGATCTTGTCCACCTGTTGCCAGTGTGTGGGACGAATTAGCAGGGCATTTTGCTGGTGCTGCAGCATGACCCCTACTTCGCGCAACTGCTGGATAAGCAGATCGATGTCGGCGGAACCTAAGGTAGGTGTGGCGACAACGGCGACAGTGACGACAACGCCCGCAGTTGCCGGCCTGGGACCCGGCGACAAGGCGGCGACAGAAGTGGCGACACACCGCAGGGGAAAAGGGGACAGATTTATTTTGAACGAAATCAATCTGTCCCCTCTTTCATTTGGCATCGAGTGTCTTTTTCATGACAACGCTCCATGGTTTCACATGGTTTCAGGCTCCCGGCGAATCCCTTTGGTAAACCATCTGTCGGGTTGTAGCGGAGCGCGAAGACTAGCGTCCGGAAGCATCTTGACCCAGTTCATGAAAGTCGACGCGTGCTGCGGGAAATTTCCTAGCACGCCTGTAGACAGGAGTGAAGCTCACTCGACGTCAGCGTGTGCTTGAAGTGATGTTCCCACAACCGCACACCCAACCCACCCGAACGATCCAGCGACGAACCCACCGTCAGATCCGTGAGCAACGTCGGCTGCAAACCGGCATCAAACAGCGCAAAACCGGCGGCGAGGCAGCAGGTTTCGGTTTGCAGGCCGCAGACCAGCACGCGATCCAGGTTCAGGCTTTTCAGGTATTCGATTGTGTCCGGGGAGGGCGCGTAGCCGTATTTGATGAAGATGCGGTCTGCGGCGATCAGGCTGTCATCGTCCGCCGCCGGGTGCCAGCCGAGCTGACGCTGGAACGGTGTGCGGGTTTCATCATGGCGCTCGACCGTGGCGATGCTGGGCAGTTTGCCGATGAGCGATTGAATGCCGTCGATCAGTCATTGCGGCGGGGAGAAGCTGGGTTGGACGTCGATGATCAGCAATGCTTGGCGCACGAGGTCTTCAGGGTGAATCTCCAGATGCGACAAGGCCCGCACTGGGCGGGCCTTGTCGTTGAGAGTTGGTGGAGCCGGGGGGATTTGAACCCCCGTCCGCCAGTACTCCGCTGTCGGTACTACATGCGTAGCCGTGTCTATTAAGTTAACCCTCAGCGACCCGACGGGCAGGGTGCTTTGGGCGAGTTGTGTAAGTTTTAGCCGCTTCGTCCACAACGTACTGCACGGCGATTCTGTTCTATATGACAATCATTTTGGGTTTACAGACATCCCCTGATGATTGCTGGACCCGAAGGTACCAGGAGTGCATGTCAGCTGCAATTAAGCAGCGAGAGCAGCACCGTATTGGTCGTCATTGGCAACTATAAGTAGTTGCAACAGTGGATTTACGACTTCTGTTACCAAGTCGGCATGCACCTAGAGTTTCGCAACCGGCGTCGAATCCTAAACGGCCCCGAACTCATTGCCTGGTAAATCTGATCGGGCAACAAGCGTGCACAGTGTACGTCAATCTGCCGACGAGGCCAACCCGCAGGTTGGCCCGTCAGCATCGATCAGTTGTTGGTGCCGCTGGCTTTTTGTATCTCCAGCTTGGTTTTCGAGGTTTCTGCCACACAGTCATCAATTTTGCCTTGAGCTTTGAGGGCTTGGGCCTTGCTCAGGCTGGTTTCAACCATCTGGGTTTTTTCCGGGGACGATGACAACTGCCCTTTGAGATTATTGATCTCCTGGATGTTGGCGTCGCACAAGTCAGCAGGCTTGTCTGCGGCGAACGAAGTGGAAGCCATCATCGAGGCAGTAACGAACAGACCTAACAGTACAGAACGCTTCATGTGTATCTCCTTGAACTGAGGGATCCAGACTTCGCTGGCCGTCAGGACGGGCAACCGAATGGAGGACAAGCCCCGATTGTTCGGGGCCTGTTCTGTGGACTGCGGTCGCTCGCAAGGGTTCTATTTTTCTTCAGAGGGCGGTTGCGGGGGCTTTGGCTTGGGTCACCCGATCCACCAGATACACCAGACCGTGGTAGTCGATTCCACCATGTTGCGTCAGACCGATCTCACAGGTGCGGCTGGTGGAAATCCCCTCGCTGCAATGCTGCACCGCATCCTTGAGCGTTCGCAGTGAGTGGCTGTTGAGCTCCGGCGTGGTGAAACCCTTGTCGCCGGCGAAACCGCAGCAGTGAATGCCTTCCGGGATCACCACGTTCTTGCTGCATTTGCGCGCCAGTTCGATCAGCGCCTGGCTCTCCCCGAGATGCTGAGTGCTGCATGTCACGTGGACGGCAATCGGTGCTTCCTGGGGCGTGAAGTCGAGCCGGTCCAGCAGATGCGTACGGATGAATCGCACAGGGTCATACAGATCCAGGCGAACATTTCCCACGTCCTGCACCAGTCGCAAGGTGCAGGGGCTGGTGTCGCAATAGATCGGATCGAGGCCGCCGCGACTGGCCTGGAGCAATGCGCCGATCAGTTCCTGACGCTTGTGCTCGGCCTGTTCGGCATAGCCTTTGGACGCGAAAGGCTGGCCGCAGCAGAGGTTGTCCAGATTGTCCGGGAACACCACCTGATAACCGGCCTTTTCCAGCAGACCACGGGTTTTGTCGTACAGCGACATCTGCTCCTTGTCGCCCGCCGCCGGCCCCATCACCCGCGAAACGCAGGCTGCCAGATACACGACGCGCGGGCGTTCGTCCGACACGGCCGGGCTGAAGCGAATGGCTTTTTCCGGCTGCGGCATCGCGTGGGTCCACAGCGGCACCTGACCTTTGGACAGCCGCGTCAGGGTCGCTGAAAGCTTCGTCAGGCGCGGTGCACCCATCAAAATCCGCGCTCCGTTGGCCACATGCAGGGTGAAACGCGCACCTTGCAGGGTGGTGGCGAAATTTCCTTCGATCAGGTTGGCGGTTTTCGTATGGGTTGCGTGACGGCTGCGCAGCTTTTTCACCAGCTCGCCGGTGTTGATGCCTACAGGGCAGCGTTGCGCACACAACCCGGTCGCGGCGCAGGTATCGATGCCTTGGTATTCGTAGGCTTTTTCCAGTTCGGTGGTGTCGATCCCGGCGCGCTTTCGCGCCTGGATATCGCGCCAGATCACGATGCGCTGGCGCGGGCTCAGGGTCAGGCCTTTCGAGGGGCAGACCGGCTCGCAGAAACCGCACTCGATGCATTTATCCACAATCTCGTCGGCCGCCGGCAGCGGTTTCAGGTGCTTGAGGTGGATCTGCGGATCTTCGCTGAGCACCACGTCCGGATTGAGAATGCCCTTTGGGTCGAGCAGGCGTTTGAGCTGCCACATCAATTGATAGGCGTCGCTGCCCCATTCCAGTTCGACGAAGGGCGCCATGTTGCGTCCGGTGCCGTGCTCCGCCTTCAGCGAACCACCGAACTCCACGGCCACCAGTTGCGCCACGTCGTCCATGAACGCCTGATAGCGTGCGACTTCTTCCGGGCTGTTGAAGCCTTGGGTGAAGACAAAGTGCAGATTGCCTTCCAGCGCGTGTCCGAAAAGGATCGCTTCGTCGTAGTGATGTTTGTCGAACAGTTCGATCAGACGGTTCACGCCGATGGCCAGTTGTTCCACCGGGAAGGTGACGTCTTCGATGATCACCGTAGTGCCGGTCTTGCGCACGGCGCCGACGGCGGGGAAGGTGTCCTTGCGGATCGCCCAGAGGCGGGCGTTTTCGACCGGGTCTTCGGTGAAGTCGACCTGTTTCTCCACCGGGAAGCCGCTGAGCGACGCCATGATCTGCGCCAGTTGTTCCTGCAGCAAAGTGGAAGACGCGGCGCGGGATTCGATCAAGAGCGCGCAGGCATTGTTCGACAGCTGCTGTACGAAAGCCGGCATGCCGGGTTTGTCCTGCACCGAGCGCAGGCTGCGGCGGTCGAGCAGTTCCACGGCGGACACCGGTTGGCTTTTCAGCACGGTGACGGCGTTGCAGCAGGTTTCCACATCCGGGAAAACGATCAGCGCCGAGGCCTTGTTCGGGTGGTCGATCACCGTGTCGTAGGTCACCGCGCTGATGAAACCAAGGGTGCCTTCGGAGCCAACCAGCAAGTGGCTCAAGATATCCACAGGCTCATCGAAATCCACCAGGGCGTTGAGCGACAGGCCGGTGGTATTTTTCAGACGGTATTTGTGGCGGATTCGCGCGGCGAGTTCGGCATTGGCGCGGGTTTCGCGGCCCAATGTTGCCAAGCGTTCCAGTAGTTCGCGGTGGCTGACTCGAAACGCCTCGACGCTGGCGGCATCTTCGGTGTCGAGACGTGTGCCGTCCGCCAACACCAGACGAATCCCGGCCAGCGTGTGATAGGTGTTTTGCGCGGTGCCGCAGCACATGCCGCTGGCGTTGTTGGCGACAATGCCGCCGATCTTGCAGGCGTTGATCGACGCCGGATCCGGACCGATCTTGCGCCCGAATGGCGCCAGCCATGCATTGGCCTGGGCACCGATTACGCCCGGTTGCAGGCGGATCTGTGTGCCCTGGCCGCGAATTTCACGTGCGTTCCAGTTATCCCCAAGCACGATCAACACCGAATCACTGATCGCCTGGCCGGACAGGCTGGTGCCGGCGGCGCGGAAGGTCACCGGGACCTGATCGCGCTGGGCCAGTTTCAGCAGCGCCACTACTTCGTCTTCGGATTCGACGCGGATCACCAGTTGCGGAATCAATCGGTAGAAACTGGCATCGGTGCCGAAGGCCAGGGTCGACAGCGGATCGTCGAAACGCCGTTCGGCCGGAATCAGCTGCTGCGCATCGCGCAGGAAAGTCGCCGGTAAGGTCATTGGTCCTCCAGGATCAACACCACCAGGTCTTTCGGTCCGTGGGCGCCGTAGGCCAGGACTTGTTCGATGTCGGCGGTTTTCGACGGGCCGGACACCAGCAGCGCGTTGGTCGGCATGCCTTGCGCCCACTCGAATTCCTGCTGCACCTGATAGAAGTTGTCGCGGATCTGGCTGGCCTTGAGCAGGGCGAAATGCACCGGCGGCACGAGGCTCATCAGCCGTGGTTCTTCGCGGGTCGGCCAGAGAATCAGGCTGCCGGTGGCGGCAATGGCGCCGAGGGTGCCGGTCAGACTGGCCGGGGTGTCGTTGAACAACTCGGCTTTCCACTCTTCCATCGGGCGGTCGTAGGACTTCAGCGCCGGCAGATCAGGATTGTTCGCCCAGTGCTGTGTGATGCGCTGCCCATGGGGCGTAGTCGGTGCAATCAGCAAGCTCGGCAACTGACGGTCGCGCAGCAATTGCGCCAGCAGCACCGGCCAGCCATCAGCGGATGTCAGGTGGATTTCGGTGTGCACCGCTTCCATCAGTTTGCGCAGTTGCGGGATCCGTTGTTCGGCGCTGTAGGTGTAAGGCTGGGTCACCAGATCGACGTCAAAGTTGTCGGCAATCGGTGTGGTGCCGGTCAGACTCTTCCGTAACTTGCCGAGGATGTTTTGTTTGGCGCTCATCAACGGTCTCCTCGTTTGGCCAGGTGTTCGCGAGCCATGTCATGCAGTGAGCGGGCGGCGGGTTTCGGTGCGCTGTGATTCTGCGTCCACGGCCCGACATTGTTCGGCGCCAGGGCGCGCAGGCGCGTGGCGAAAAACGCAAACAGTCGATACAAAGTCGGCGAGCTGTTGAGCTTCGCCCAAGCGTTCCAGATGAAACGTTCCTTGCGCGAGTATTTGCTGCCCTGACCGCGCATCACCTGATGCGGTGCGTCCGGGGCTTTGACGTTTTCTTCGCGCAGGCGCCGCAGCAACGCGGGGATTGGAATCTTCACCGGGCACACTTCACCGCAGGCGCCGCACAAAGAAGACGCGCTCGGATGATCCGGGACTTTCGCCAGACCGACCATGTGCGGGGTGATGATTTTGCCGATCGGGCCGGGGTAAACCTCGCCATAGGTATGGCCGCCGACGCGGGTGTAAACCGGGCAATGATTCATGCAGGCGCCGCAGCGGATGCAGTTCAGGGTCTGGCGCAGTTCGCTGTCCGCAAACGCCTGGCTGCGACCGTTGTCGAGCAATACCAGATGCACTTCCTGCGGGCCGTCGAGTTCATGTTCCTTGCGCGGGCCGGAGATCATGTTGACGTAGGTGGTGATCGGAATACCCAGCGCCGAGCGGGTCAGTAATGACAGCAGCGGCACCACGTCGCGCAGGTTTTCCACGACTTTTTCGATGCCTGTGACGGCGATGTGAACCGGTGGCACGGTGGTGGTCATGCGGCCGTTGCCTTCGTTTTCCACTAGCAGCAGGGTGCCGGTTTCGGCCACGGCGAAGTTGACGCCGGAGACGCCGATGTCCGCTTCGAAGAATTTCTGCCGCAGGACCCTGCGACCGATCTGAATGAGTTGGTCAACGTCCTTGGTGTATTCCACGCCAAGTTTGTCGTGGAACAAGGACGCGACCTGACCGGCATTCTTGTGGATTGCCGGCATGATTATGTGTGAAGGCTTCTCGTGGTCGAGCTGGACGATGTACTCCCCCATGTCGGACTCCAGACATTCAATGTCCCGAGCCTCGAGGAAATGGTTCATCTCCATCTCTTCGCTGACCATCGATTTGCCCTTGATCACTTGCCGCGCCTCGTGAGCGCGGATGATCGAAAGGACGATGCCATTGGCCTCGTCCACCGTTTCCGCCCAGTGCACTGTCACACCGTTGCGGGTCAGGTTCTGTTCCAGTTGCTCGAGCAGATCGGGCAACTTGGAGAGAGCGCGCGCCCTGATCGAGTTGCCCAGGGCGCGCAAGTGTTCTCTTTCGTGGGCATCGCTGAAAGCCGCTGCCCGCTTGGTCATCAATGAATCCATCGCGGTGCGGAAGTTGTTCCGCAACTGCGAATCGCCCAGGGCGTTGTGTGCCCGGGTGCGGAAATCTTCTTCTACGGCAACCGTAGGAATAATCGTGGAAGTGCTCATCGCGCACCTCCGGTTCGTTGCCAGAGGAAGCTCGCCAGGTGTTGCCCGCGCAGTGCTTCCTGCTGTTTTTCCAGCGAGCCGTTGATGTTCATCAGGCAGCCGCAGTCGGCACTGAGTACCTGATGCGCGCCGGATTCCTTCAACGCCCGGGTCTTGTCGGCCACCATCGCGCCGGAAATGTCTGGCATACGGACGCTGAATGTCCCACCGAAGCCACAGCATTCGCTTTCGTGATCGTGGTTGACCCGTTCCACGTTGCTCAACTGCGCCAACAACTCGCGGCCGTGCAGGTGGGTGTTCATTTCCCGTCGCGCCGAACACGAGGTGTGCAGCGCCACTTTCACCGGCTCGCCGCTGTCCTTTAGCTGCACCTTGCAGACGAACAGCAGAAACTCGGCCAGCTCATAGGTACGGTCCGCAAGGGCCTGAACCTGTGTCAACGTTTCCGGCTCGTCCTTGAACAAGTCGGCGTAATGCTCGCGGATCATTCCGGCGCACGAACCCGACGGCACCACCACCGGACAGTCCCCGGCAAACAGCGCCAGTTGCGAGCGCGCCACCGTCCGTGCCTGCTCGGTGTAACCCGAGGTGTAGGCCGGTTGTCCGCAGCAGCTCTGCCCTTGTGGGTAGTCGACCCGGATGCCTTCGCGCTCCAGCAAGTGGATCGCGTCCATCCCGGCTTCCGGGTAGAACAGGTCGACCACGCACGTGCCGAACAGGTAAACCCGCGACGGTTTCTCGCTGGGATATTGCCGGGGTTCGGGCAGTGGCGGTGCGACGCGAGTAGCGTTGGGCACAGCGTTGTAAAAAAGCTCGCTCATCAGGCGTGTCTCCGGGTGGGCCCGGTTATCCGTCTGTTGAGGCTGCCGAATATAGAACGCATTGCTTTCAGCAGCCTTACAGACCGGGTTGTGAATTGCTGACGCCGGAATCACGAACCGGCGTCGGTTATTTCCATGTCGCTTGTAGTCTTAATGCACCAGCATGCCAGTGAACCAGTAGGCCTGGGCCAAGGTGATCAGGCCGACAATCGTTGCAAAGAATAGGCTGTGCTTGAGGGTGAAGCGGAACAGATCGGATTCCTTGCCCACCAGACCGGTCGCGGCGCAGGCCACGGCGATCGATTGCGGGGAGATCATCTTGCCGGTCACGCCGCCGCTGGTGTTGGCCGCCACCAGTAAGGTGTCGTTGACCCCGATCTGGTGTGCGGTGGTTGCTTGCAGCGAACTGAACAGGGCGTTGGATGAGGTATCGGATCCGGTCAGGAACACGCCGAGCCAGCCGAGGAAAGGCGAGAAGAACGGAAACGCCGCGCCGGTCGCCGCCAGCACCAGAGCCATGGTCGAGGACATGCCGGAATAGTTGGTGACAAAGGCAAACGCCAACACCATGCCGATCGACAGGATCGGCCAGCGCAGTTCGTAGAAGGTCTCTTTAAAAGTGGTCAGACCAGTTTTGATATTGATCTTCAGCACCAGCATCGAGATCAGCGCGGAGAAGAAAATCGCCGTGCCGGTCGCGGAAATCGGATCGAGTTTGAACACGGCCGGAATCGCGGTCGGGGCGGCAACGATCGGCGCGGTCTTGATTACCAGTTGATCCAGGTGCGGAATCGCGAAGTTGAACACCCAGGCGTACATCGAGCCGCCGGCGGCGAACATGGCCTTGAACGGCTTGAGCGTCCAGATGGTCACCAGCACGGTGAGGATCAGGAACGGCGACCACGCCTTGAAAATTTCCCCGAGGCTGTAAGGCGAAGCGACGGTGGTGCGCTTCTGGCCGAAACCGCCGACGCTGGCAGTCACCACCGAAGCGGACACGGCGCCGACGATGTGCTGGCCGGCGGCACGTTTCGGCTGCCAGACCTTCAGGAACAGTGTCAGCGAAATCAGGCTGGCCAGGGCCGACGTGATGTCCGGCAGTTCCGGGCCGATGAAATTCGAAGTGAAGTATTGGGTGACGGCAAAGCTCAGGCCTGCGACCAGCGCCGCCGGCCAGGTTTCACGCACACCGCGCAGGCCATCCATCATGAACACCAGCCAGAACGGCACGAACAGCGACAGCAGTGGCAGTTGGCGGCCGGTCATGGCGCCGATCTTGAACGCGTCGATGCCGGTGACCTGGCCCGCCACGATGATCGGAATCCCCAGTGCGCCGAATGCCACTGGGGCGGTGTTGGCAATCAGGCACAGGCCGGCGGCGTACAGCGGGTTGAAACCGAGTCCCACCAACAGCGCAGCGGTAATCGCCACGGGTGCACCGAAACCGGCGGCACCTTCGAGGAATGCGCCGAAGCAGAAACCGATCAGCAGCACCTGCAGGCGCTGGTCGTCAGTGATCGACAGCACCGAACTGCGGATGACCTCGAACTGACCGCTCTTGACCGTCAGTTTGTACAGGAACACCGCCGCCACAATGATCCAGGCAATCGGCCATAGACCATAGGCGAAGCCATATCCGGCGGCGGCAAACGCCATGTCGACCGGCATCTGGAACGCGAAGATCGCCACGGCGATAGCCAGGGCGAGCGTGATGCTGCCGGCCACATGACCCTTGAGGCGGAACACCGCCAAAGCGAGGAAGAAGAAAACGATGGGGATGACGGCCGCGAGTGCGGACACGCCGAGACTGCCGAGCGGGCTGTAGAGCTGTTGCCAGGTTTGCATATGGGGTGGCCCCTAATTGTTGTTGGTCAGGCACTGTCAGCGTTCTTGGTTAATTGGTAAGACCAATTTACAATCGCTGTTGGCTAGGGTAAAAGCCTTGATGTCGGTGTGTCAATTTGCCGCCCTAAAACTTTTGTCGAACAACCGGACGGCGAGTCGGATTGCACCGGTTGAATTGGCGTCATCTGGCAGGTGTCGGCGCAGCGTCGATAGGCCAGAATAGAGAGCCCGGCGAGCGGTCGGGATGGTGGAGAGTTGAGTGATGGGGTTTGATCAGATACGTCAGCGCCGTTTGTCTGATGACATTGTCGAGCGACTGGAAGGGATGATTCTCGAGGGCACGCTGAAGTCCGGCGAGCGTCTGCCGGCCGAGCGGACTCTGGCGGAACAGTTCGGCGTTTCCCGGCCCTCGTTGCGCGAGGCGATTCAGAAACTCGCGGCCAAGGGCTTGCTGGTCAGCAAGCAGGGCGGCGGCAACTATGTTGTGGAAAGCCTCGGTTCGACGTTCAGCGATCCGCTGCTGCAATTGCTGGAAAGCAATCCCGAGGCACAGCGCGATCTGCTGGAATTTCGCCACACACTGGAGGCATCGTGCGCCTATTACGCAGCGTTGCGCGCCACAGACGTGGATCGTGAACGGCTGACGGCGGCGTTTGAAGAGTTACAGGATTGCTATTCGCGTCATGACGAAGTGAGCCGGGCGGAAGAGGGTGCGGCGGATGCGAAATTCCACCTGGCGATTGCCGAAGCCAGTCACAACGCGGTGTTGCTGCACACCATTCGCGGGCTGTTCGATCTGCTCAAGCGCAACGTGGTGACCAACATCGGCGGCATGTACAAGCAGCGCACGGAAACCCGCGACATGCTGATCACGCAGCATCGGGAGTTGTATCTGGCGATTATCGAGGGGCGCGCGGAACAGGCGCGTGAGGTATCCAGCCGACACATTCTCTATGTGCAGGAAGTGCTGGAAGAGGTGCGTCAGGAAGTGCAACGCATGGCTCGCGCCGAACGACGCAAAGGGATGTAGACATGACCGCTCCCGTGCAGGACGCGGGAACGGTCATTCAGGCAGAAAAATCAGTCTTCCTTGCCCTTGTTGCGCACCGCGCGCTGCAACTCGCGACCGGCGTCGCGTTCGCGTTCGGTATCACGCTTGTCGTATTCCTTCTTGCCCTTGCCCAGCGCGATCTCGCACTTGACCATGTGCTTGCTCCAGTACCAGGACAGGCACACGCAGGCGTAACCCTTCTGCTGCACGGCGGCGGCGAGCTTGTCCAGCTCGCGGCGGTTGAGCAGCAGCTTGCGGGTACGCACCGGGTCGGCAATGACGTGGGTGCTGGCGGTCATCAGAGGCGTGATGTGGCTGCCGAGCAACCAGGCCTCGCCATCCTTGAGCAGCACGTAACTGTCGACCAGTTGCAGCTTGCTTGCCCGCAGACTTTTTACTTCCCAGCCGGCCAGGACCAGACCAGCCTCGAACTTGTGCTCGATGAAGTAATCGTGTCGCGCCTTTTTGTTTTGCGCGATGGTCCCTGTTGGGTGTTTCTTCTGTTTAGCCATAGGGGCGGCATTATATGGAGATAAACGGCTGTCGGCTACGGTGATGCTGCGTGCTTGAGCAGGTTGAGTGAATCCCGGACAATGCGGCCTCTTTTTCTAACGCTTGGGCGTGATAAACGATGTCGACAGACAAGGTTTCTGTCCACGGCAGTTGGGCTAGCCGCTGGGTTTTCATATTCGCCGCGACCGGTTCGGCCGTGGGATTGGGCAGCATCTGGAAATTCCCCTACATGGTCGGGGTCTACGGTGGCGGCGCCTTCGTACTGATGTTTCTGGCGTGCATCGCGCTGATCGGCATCCCGGTGATGCTCGCTGAAACCCTGATCGGCCGCCGTGCCCGCCAGAGTCCGGCGAACGCCCTGAAGGTGCTGGCGCGGGAAGCCGGGCACTCGGGCAAATGGTCGTGGGGCGCCTTCGCCGGGATGATCACGGCGTTGCTGATCCTGTCTTTCTACAGTGTGGTCGGCGGCTGGTCGCTGGATTACATCATTGATATGGGACGCGGAGATTTTCAGGGGGCTACGGCCGATCAGGTCGGGGCCTATTTTGGAAATGTCATCTCCGACCCCTGGCGCCTGACACTTTGGCACACGGTTTTCATGCTGCTGTCTGCGGTGGTGATCGCCAAAGGCGTCGTCGCGGGGCTTGAGCGCAGCCTGCGGATCATGATGCCGCTGCTGTTCGTGATGGTACTGGTGCTGCTGGGTTACAGCATGACCACCGGGCATTTCATGGAGGGCGTGCACTTCATGTTCGACTTCCACCCGGAAAAAGTCCTCGACGGCTTGCTGCCGGCCATGGGCCACGCGTTCTTCTCCCTGAGCGTTGGGGTGGGCTCGATCATGATCTACGGCGCCTACATGACCAAGGAAGCTTCGCTGTCCGGTACGGTTGTGGGTGTGGCACTGCTCGATACCTTTGTTTCGCTGGTGGCCGGTCTGGCCTTGTTTCCGATTGTGTTTGCCGGTGGTTTGAACCCGAGTGAAGGCCCGGGGCTGATGTTCGTCAGTCTGCCATTTGCTTTCGGTAACGTGCTGTTCGGCCAGTTGATGGGCGTGGTGTTCTTTGTTCTGGTGGCAATCGCGGCCTGGAGCTCGGCCATTTCCCTGCTGGAGCCGATGGTCGCCTATCTGGTCGAGCGGACTAAAATCAGTCGTACGTGGGTGACGTTCTGGCTGGCGTTCACCTGCTGGTTCGTCGGTCTGGGCACGGTGTTTTCCTTCAATATCTGGAAGGAAGCCAAATTTTTCGTGAACGATGGCGGGGTGTTCCATCTCTACCTATGGGGTGCGGCCGGTGGTCTGGATTTCTTTGGTGTGATCGACTTCTTCACCTCGCGGATCATGTTGCCGCTCGGCGGGCTGTGCTTTGTGCTGTTTGCCGGCTGGGTGATGGGGCGTGAAGCGGTGCGTGACGAATTGTCGATTCGCAGCCCGGCGCTGTTCGCCCTGTCTCTATTTTTGATGCGCTATGTGGCGCCCATCGGCATCCTTGTAGTGTTTGCCGCCCAGCTCTGGAAGTGACGCTTACATGACGACACATATTCAACGATCGGCGCTGCTGCCTTATCCGGCGCAATTTCTTTATGACCTGGTCAATGACGTGGCGCGTTACCCGGAGTTTCTGCCGTGGTGCTCGTCTGCCGAAGTCCTGGAAAGCTCGCCTGAGCATATGCGCGCCAGTGTTGGCGTGGCCAAGGGCGGTCTCAGTCAGCACTTCGTGACGCGCAATACGCTGGTGCCGGGACAGTCGATCGAGATGAATCTTGAGGAAGGTCCATTCAATCAGTTGCACGGTGTCTGGGTGTTCAAGGCGTTGAACGAGAAAGCCTGCAAGATCAGTCTGGATCTGTCCTTCGACTATGCCGGGCCGCTGGTCCGCGCGACGCTCGGTCCTTTGTTCAATCAGGCGGCCAATACATTGGTGGATGCGTTCTGCCAGCGCGCCAAGCAGATGCATGGTTGAGCCGGTGATTCAAATCGAAGTGGTGTATGCCGCCGTTGATCGTCAGGTTTTGCGTGTGATCAGCGTCGCCGAGGGTACGACGGTGCGTGCGGCGCTGATGGCGTCCGGGATTGACGTTGAATTTCCGGAGCTGGATCTGAACGGTTGTCCCTTGGGGATCTTCGGCAAAGTGATCGCTGATCCGGATGCTCGACGGGTCCAGGAAGGCGATCGCATCGAGATCTATAGACCGCTGTTGGCTGATCCGAAAGAGGTGCGCCGTCTGCGCGCCGCCAAGGCCGCCGAGGCCAAGGCGCGAAACCAGTAGGCTGGCCAAACGGCAGGCAATAAAAAACCCGGAATTTCCGGGTTTTTTATTGCGTCGCAAATTACTGCGGCGAGGTGTCCAGCGGTTCTGGCGTTGGAACCGGAACGGTTTCCACACCATCGACGTCCTTCTGGATCTGATCCAGCAAGGAGCCTGGCTTGGCCGGTTTTTCCGGTTTCGGCTGCTCGGCGTTTTCAGCAGGAGCGGTCACGCTGGTGCCGCTGTCCTTGCCGAGAATGGCTTCGTCACGGCTGACGCCCGGCATGAAGTCACCGGACAGGCTGGCAAGGCGGTCATTCGAGTCGAAAATGACACTTACGCGTTCCTGCTGGCGTTCACCGCCCCCCGGTTGCAGGCTGTACAGGTAATCCCAGCGGTTGGCATGGAACGTGTCGGCAAGCAGAGGGTTGCCCATGATAAACCGTACTTGCGGCCGGGTCATTCCCGGGCGTAACTGGTCTATCATGTCCTGCGTGACGACATTGCCCTGCTGGATGTCGATTTTGTAAACCCCGGGGAATGAACAACCGGCGAGTGCGAGCAGTCCCACAAAGGTGAAACTGGTTAGCAAGAGCTTGGTGTTTTGCATCGGTGGGCGACTTCCACTATCTTGGCTGGGACAACGTAAACGCCGATCATACCCGCATTAAGAGAAGCTGCGAAGCAGCATCGCGAGAAAGCTGACCATGGTTGAAAATAGCGAACTACGCAAAGCCGGCCTCAAAGTGACCCTGCCACGGGTCAAGATCCTGCAAATGCTCGACTCTACCGAGCAGCGTCACATGAGTGCCGAGGACGTCTACAAGGCGTTGATGGAAGCTGGCGAGGATGTCGGTCTGGCCACGGTTTACCGTGTTCTGACCCAGTTCGAAGCGGCTGGCCTCGTGGTCCGTCACAACTTCGACGGCGGCCACGCGGTATTCGAATTGGCCGATGGTGGCCACCACGACCATATGGTCAACGTGGAGTCGGGCGAAGTCATCGAATTCTTCGACGAAGAAATCGAAAAACTTCAGAAGGCGATCGTCGAGAAGCACGGTTACGAGATGGTTGATCACAATCTCGTCCTGTACGTACGCAAGAAAAAGTAAGCATGTCGCGCGAATTTCAGGTTCGCGAAACGAACGAAGGCGACCCGAGGGTCGCCTTCGTGCTTTCTGCGGTTCTTAAACCTTTGCGGTTACGACCATCTTTTTCGCGTGCGCCAAGGACTCTTTGGTCAGATCGATGCCGCCCAGCATCCGCGCGACTTCTTCTATGCGGTCATTCTTGCTCAGCTTAGAAACGGCCGTATGAGTCGCCTGCTCGCCACGTACCTTGTGCACGAACAGGTGCTGATGCCCCTGAGCCGCAACTTGCGGCAAATGCGTGACCGTCAGAACCTGTCCGCGATCCCCGAGGCGGCGTAACAACTGGCCGACGATTTCCGCCGTCGGACCGCCAATCCCCACGTCCACTTCGTCGAATACCAATGTCGGTACGCGAGAGGTCTGGGCTGTAATCACCTGGATGGCCAGGCTGATCCGTGACAACTCACCGCCGGACGCCACTTTGGCCAAGGCTTTCAAGGGTTGGCCCGGGTTGGCGCTCACCAGCAGCTCGACTTGTTCCAGACCATTGGGTTGCAACTCGCTGCTATTGTTGGCGCGCAGTTCGATGGTGAAGCGACCGCCGGGCATGCCCAGGCGCTGAATCTCCTGCTCCACCGCGCTTGCCAGGCTGCCGGCCGCCTGATGGCGCAGCTCACTGAGTTCCCGAGCCTTTTCCTGATAGTGGCGGGCATAGGAAGCGAGTTCTTCGGCGAGGCGTTCGATGGATTCATCGTTGGCGTCCAGCGCTTCGATTTCGTCGAGCAGCTTCTGCTGCATCTCTGCCACTTCCGTCGGCTGAATGCGGTGTTTGCGTGCCAATGTGTAAATGGAGTCCAGGCGTTCCTCGAGATATTGCAGGCGCGCCGGATCAGCGTCGAAGTTGTCGAGAAAACGATTGAGCTCGCCGACGGCCTCTTCGACCTGGATTTGTGCACTGGTCAGCAGGCTGCTCGCTTCACCCAGCGCACCCACCGAGCTGTTCACGCTCGACAGTCGGTTGAGGCTGGCCGTCAAGGCATTCAGCACATTGCCGGAATCACTTTCGCTGCATTGCTCGACCACTTGTCGGCAGATGCCGAGCAGGGTTTCGGCGTTGGTCAGGTTCTTGTGTTCCTGCTCCAGCTCTTCCAGCTCGTTTTCACCGAGGCCGAGGTTTTCCAGTTCTTCGAGTTGATAGCTGAGCAGTTGATGGCGTGCACGCTGTTCGTCGCCGGAGTTGGAAAGGCGTTCCAGCTCCTGGCGAGTCTGGCGCCAGCGCTGGGCGGCCAAGTGTACCTGGCGTGCCAGATCGGTAGCCCCGGCGTACTCGTCGAGCAGGCGCCGGTGGGTATCGGTCTTGAGCAGGGATTGGTGTTCGTGCTGGCTGTGGATATCGATCAGCAGCTCGCCGAGTGCCTTGAGATCGCCAAGCGGGCAGGGCGTGCCATTTATATAGCCGCGTGACCGACCTTCGGATGTGATGACCCGGCGCAGGATGCACGGGCCGTCGATTTCCAGGTCGCGTTCCGCCAGCCAGGCGCTGGCCTCGGGGATGTCGGCCAGGTCGAAGGTCGCCAGGATATCGGCCTTGTCGGCGCCCGGTCGAACCACGCCGCTGTCGGCGCGATCACCGAGCGTCAGGCCCAGGGCGTCGAGCATGATCGACTTGCCGGCGCCGGTTTCCCCGGTAATCACGCTCATGCCGCGATCAAGTTCGAGATCGAGATGTTCAACGATGGCGTAGTTGTGTACGGACAGGTGCACCAGCATAAAGGCCGCTCCCAGGCTTCAGGTCTGGTTATTTATACAGTGTTTTGTTTCGGGCTGACAATGCCCTCGCTTGGATCGATGAGGATGATCCGATCAAATGCCTGTCGCGCCCGGGAATGCCAATGCAGCACTTTTTTGTAGGGTTAATCGTTGTCAGCCCTTGAAGCCTGATTTTGCGGCCCCATATATCGGGGCAGAAGCGCGAATCGAACTCGCGGACGATATTGAAAGGAGAATTCTATGGCTGACGAACAGACAGTAGATACGCAAAATCCAGAAGCCAATCAGGCGCCCGAGGCCTCGGGTGATGACCTGGCGACCCGTGTACAAGTGCTCGAAGAGCAATTGGCCGCCGCGCAGGATCAATCGCTGCGCGTAGCTGCCGATCTGCAGAACGTCCGCCGCCGTGCCGAGCAGGATGTCGAAAAGGCGCACAAGTTTGCGCTGGAAAAATTCGCCGGCGATCTGCTGCCGATCGTCGACAGCCTGGAGCGTGGTCTCGAGCTGTCGAGCCCGGATGACGAAAGCATCCGTCCGATGCGCGAAGGCATCGAGCTGACCCTGAAAATGTTTCACGACACCCTCACGCGCTATCAGCTTGTCGCTGTCAGCCCGCAGGAAGGCGAACCGTTCAATGCCGTGGAGCATCAGGCGATGGCCATGCAGGAAAGTGCTGACCTGGAGCCGAACAGCATTCTGAAGGTGTTCCAGAAGGGCTACCAGCTCAACGGTCGCCTGCTGCGTCCGGCGATGGTCGTGGTCAGCAAGGCGCCGGCGCCAGTTTCGCCTTCGATTGACGAGAAGGCTTGAAATTAGCCGCAAGGCCCCCATTTACAAGTCAAGCGTTTAAGTATTACCGCAGTCAGCCACCACTGCTGCGGCAAAAAAATCCAAAGTTTCGGGAGAGTGAACATGGGCAAAATTATCGGTATCGACCTGGGGACTACCAACTCCTGCGTCTCCGTGCTGGAAAACGGCAAAGCCAAAGTTATTGAGAACGCTGAAGGCGCGCGCACCACGCCGTCGATCATCGCTTACGCCAACGATGGCGAAATCCTGGTCGGTCAGTCGGCCAAGCGTCAGGCTGTGACCAACCCGCACAACACCCTTTTCGCAGTAAAGCGTCTGATCGGTCGCCGCTTCGAAGAAGAAGTTGTACAGAAAGACATCAAGCTGGTGCCTTACAAGATCGTCAAGGCTAACAATGGTGACGCCTGGGTCGAGGCCTCCGGCAAGCAGATGGCTCCGCCGCAAATCAGCGCCGAAGTCCTGAAAAAGATGAAGAAGACCGCCGAAGACTATCTCGGTGAGGCTGTGACCGAAGCGGTGATCACCGTTCCGGCGTACTTCAACGACAGTCAGCGTCAGGCAACTAAAGATGCTGGCCGCATCGCCGGTCTGGACGTAAAACGTATCATCAACGAACCGACCGCTGCTGCTCTGGCTTACGGTATGGACAAGGCCAAGGGCGATCACACCGTGATCGTTTACGACCTCGGTGGTGGTACTTTCGACGTCTCCGTGATCGAGATCGCTGAAGTTGACGGCGAGCACCAGTTCGAAGTGCTGGCCACCAACGGCGACACCTTCCTGGGTGGCGAAGACTTTGACATGCGCCTGATCGACTACCTCGTCGACGAGTTCAAGAAAGAGTCCGGCATGGACCTGAAGAACGATCCTCTGGCCTTGCAGCGTCTGAAAGAAGCCGCTGAGAAAGCCAAGATCGAGCTGTCTTCCTCGCAGTCGACCGACGTCAACCTGCCGTACATTACTGCAGACGCGACCGGTCCGAAGCATCTGAACGTGAAGATCTCCCGTGCCAAGCTCGAATCGCTGGTTGAAGATCTGGTGACTCGTACCATCGAGCCATGCCGCATTGCTCTGAAAGACGCCGGCATCGACGCCAGCAAGATCGACGACGTGATCCTGGTCGGCGGTCAGACCCGTATGCCGATGGTGCAGAAAGCTGTTTCGGATTTCTTCGGTAAAGAAGCACGTAAAGACGTGAACCCGGACGAAGCTGTTGCCATGGGTGCTGCGATCCAGGGCGCCGTTCTGGCCGGTGACGTGAAAGACGTTCTGCTGCTCGACGTCAGCCCGCTGACCCTGGGTATCGAAACCATGGGTGGCGTGATGACCGCGCTGATCGAGAAAAACACCACGATTCCTACCAAGAAATCGCAAGTGTTCTCGACGGCCGACGACAATCAGGGCGCCGTGACCATTCACGTCCTGCAAGGCGAGCGCAAGCAAGCCGCACAGAACAAGTCCCTGGGCAAGTTCGACCTGGCCGACATTCCACCTGCTCCACGTGGTGTGCCGCAGATCGAAGTGACCTTCGACATCGACGCCAACGGCATCCTGCACGTAGGTGCGAAGGACAAGGCGACTGGCAAAGAGCAGAAGATCACTATCAAGGCCAACTCTGGTCTGTCGGATGAAGAAATCCAGAAGATGGTGCGCGACGCCGAGCTGAACGCCGAGGAAGACCGCAAGTTCGAAGAGCTGGCCGCTGCCCGTAACCAGGGTGATGCACTGGTTCACTCGACTCGCAAGATGATCGCCGACGCTGGCGACAAAGTGACTGCAGAAGAGAAGACTGCAATCGAAGCGGCTGTGGTTGCCCTGGAAGCTGCCGTCAAAGGCGACGACAAGGCTGCCATCGACGCCAAGGTTGAAGAGCTGTCGAAAGTCTCTGCACCGGTTGCTCAGAAGATGTACGCCGAACAGGCTCAGCCTGCTGAAGGCGCAGCACCGCACGACGAGAAAGCTGAAAAGGCTGACGATGTTGTCGATGCCGAGTTCGAAGAAGTCAAAGACCACAAGTAAGTTGTTGGTCGCCCGGTTGACTGCCTTGCGGCGGTGACTGGTAGGATGTCGCCGCGCGGGAGCTTGCTCCCGCGTTGGCGTATCTGGAATACGCGAATTTTTACAGCATGCGACGAGCTTCGTGTGTTGGCGGTATGGCCGGGAATGCTCCTGCTTTTCGCGCCGCAAATACCGCATGAACCAAAGACCAGGATCGTTGAATTGACGTGAGTTGGGTCCGGGCCTGTATTGGGGCTCAACGAGTTTGGCGAAGCTCAGGAGGGGTTTGCCGAACGTCCTCAAGAGTATGAAGAACTTATGGCTAAGCGTGACTATTACGAAGTGTTGGGTGTTGAGCGCGGCTCAAGCGAAGCAGACCTGAAAAAGGCCTATCGCCGTCTGGCGATGAAGCACCACCCGGACCGTAATCCCGGTGACAAGGCGTCGGAAGATCTGTTCAAAGAGGCTAACGAAGCCTACGAAGTGCTGTCCGATTCCAGCAAGCGTGCAGCGTACGATCAGTATGGTCATGCCGGTGTCGACCCGAGCATGGGCGGCGGCGGTGCAGGCTTCGGCGGTCAGAACTTCTCCGACATCTTCGGTGATGTCTTCAGTGACTTCTTCGGTGGCGGTCGCGGCGGTTCCCGTGGCGGCGCTCAGCGCGGCAGCGATTTGCGTTACACCCTGGAGCTGAACCTGGAAGAAGCGGTACGCGGTACTACCGTGAATATCCGCGTTCCGACATTGGTCAATTGCAAACCATGTGATGGATCGGGTGCCAAGAAAGGCTCGTCGCCATCGACGTGCCCGACGTGCGGCGGCATCGGTCAGGTACGCATGCAGCAAGGCTTCTTCTCGGTGCAGCAGACCTGCCCGCGTTGCCATGGTCAGGGCAAGATCATTTCCGATCCGTGCGATTCCTGCCACGGCGACGGTCGCGTCGAAGAATACAAAACCCTCTCCGTCAAAGTGCCGGCCGGTGTCGACACCGGTGACCGCATTCGTCTGTCCGGTGAAGGCGAGGCGGGCACTCAGGGTGGCCCGACCGGCGACCTGTACGTAGTGATCAATGTCCGCGAACACGACATCTTCCAGCGTGACGGCAAGCATCTGTTCTGCGAAGTGCCGATCAGCTTCGTCGACGCGGCCCTGGGCGGCGAGCTGGAAATTCCGACCCTCGACGGTCGCGTCAAACTGAAGATTCCGGAAGGAACTCAGACCGGCAAGCAGTTCCGCGTACGCGGCAAGGGTGTTGCGCCAGTGCGTGGCGGTGGGGCGGGCGATCTGATGTGCCGTGTGGCCGTCGAAACTCCGGTCAACCTGACCCGTCGTCAACGTGAACTGCTGGAAGAGTTCCGCAGCTCCCTGGCGGACGACAACAGCCACTCCCCGAAAACCACCGGTTGGTTCGACGGTGTGAAACGCTTCTTCGGCGATCTGTAAGGAGTCGGCATGCGACGTATAGCTGTGATGGGCGCTGCCGGGCGCATGGGCAAGATTCTGGTCGAGGCCGTGCAGCAGCGCGCACCGCTGACCGGTCTGACGGCCGCGATTGTTCGTCCTGGCAGTACGCTGATCGGTGTGGATGCCGGTGAGCTGGCTTCGCTGGGCCGAATCGGCGTGCCGCTGTCCGGAAATCTGGAATCGGTGGCGGAAGAGTTCGATGTGTTGATCGACTTCACCCTGCCGGAAGTGATGCTGAGAAACCTGGCCTTCTGCCGCAAGGCCGGCAAGGCGATGGTGATCGGCACGACCGGGCTGGACGCTGCGCAGAAGCAGTTGCTGGCCGAGGCGGGCAAGGATATTCCGATCGTCTTCGCCGCCAACTTCAGTGTCGGCGTCAACCTGTCGCTGAAGCTGCTCGACATGGCAGCGCGGGTATTGGCTGATGATGCGGACATCGAGATCATCGAAGCCCATCACCGCCACAAGATCGATGCGCCGTCGGGTACGGCCCTGCGCATGGGTGAAGTGATTGCCAATGCGCTTGATCGTGATCTTCAAAAAGTCGCGGTCTATGGTCGCGAAGGTCACACCGGTGCCCGTGACCGTGAAACCATCGGCTTTGCCACTGTTCGCGGCGGTGACGTGGTGGGCGATCACACAGTGCTGTTTGCCTGCGAGGGCGAGCGTCTGGAGATCACGCACAAGGCTTCGAGTCGCATGACATTCGCCAAGGGCGCGGTGCGTGCGGCGTTGTGGCTTGACGGTCGCGAGCCTGGTTTGTACGACATGCAGGACGTGCTCGACCTGCATTGAGATGTTCTGAAACCGGCGCAAATGCCCTGTTTGTGCCGGTTTTGCTCCGCCGGGCGACGCCCTGTCGCATTCTCCGGCCTTCAGGCCTCATTGGCGGTAGACCAAAAATCCCTTTTTCTGTAAGCTACAGCTTTAGTGTGTCCACTAAAAGCGCGCAGAATAATTCAGTGAAGAAGCGGGGTGACGTGTCCATACGTCACTCCGCTTTTTTACAACCTGCGATTGCCCTTTCATGCGTTATTTACGGGAGGTCTTCTTGACTAAGCCAGCCATACTCGCCCTTGCTGATGGCAGCATTTTTCGCGGCGAAGCCATTGGAGCCGACGGTCAGACCGTTGGTGAGGTGGTGTTCAACACCGCAATGACCGGCTATCAGGAAATCCTTACCGATCCTTCCTACGCCCAACAGATCGTTACCCTGACTTACCCGCACATCGGCAACACCGGCACCACGCCGGAAGACGCCGAGTCCGATCGCGTCTGGTCCGCTGGCCTGGTCATCCGTGACCTGCCGCTGGTAGCGAGCAACTGGCGTAACACGATGTCCCTGTCCGATTACCTGAAAGCCAACAATGTTGTGGCGATCGCCGGTATCGACACCCGCCGCCTGACCCGCATCCTGCGTGAAAAAGGCGCACAGAACGGCTGCATCATGGCCGGCGACAACATCTCCGAAGAAGCGGCCATCGCCGCGGCGCAAGGCTTCCCGGGCCTGAAGGGCATGGATCTGGCGAAAGTCGTCAGCACCAAGACCCAATACGAATGGCGCTCCACTGTCTGGGATCTGAAAACCGACAGCCACGCGACCATCGAAGCCTCCGAGCTGCCTTACCACGTGGTTGCCTACGACTACGGCGTCAAGGTCAACATCCTGCGCATGTTGGTCGAGCGCGGCTGCCGCGTCACTGTCGTTCCGGCACAGACCCCGGCGGCCGACGTGCTGGCCTTGAAGCCGGACGGCGTGTTCCTGTCCAACGGCCCTGGTGATCCGGAGCCTTGCGACTACGCGATCAAGGCGATCAAGGAAGTACTGGAAACCGAAATTCCGCTCTTCGGCATCTGCCTCGGTCACCAGCTGCTGGCTCTGGCTTCCGGCGCCAAGACCTTGAAAATGGGTCATGGCCACCACGGTGCCAACCACCCGGTTCAGGATCTGGACACTGGCGTCGTGATGATCACCAGCCAGAACCACGGTTTCGCGGTTGACGAAGAAACCCTGCCAGCCAACGTCCGCGCGATCCACAAATCGCTGTTCGACGGCACCCTGCAAGGCATCGAGCGCACCGACAAGAGCGCGTTCAGCTTCCAGGGTCACCCTGAAGCGAGCCCGGGCCCGAACGATGTGGCCCCTCTGTTTGACCGCTTCATCAACGAGATGGCCAAGCGACGCTAAGCGCTCGCCTTGAGACTGTAGCGAGAAGCCCTTGAGGGCGGCCCCGGAACCGGCGGCCCCCTCGGGGCTTCAGAAATCGATCAAGACGGCTTGCCGACTGACCTGCGGATTTGAGTGACAAACCCATGCCAAAACGTACAGACATTAAAAGCATCCTGATTCTCGGCGCTGGCCCGATCGTTATCGGCCAGGCCTGCGAATTCGACTACTCCGGCGCCCAGGCTTGCAAAGCCCTGCGCGAAGAGGGTTACCGCGTCATCCTGGTGAACTCCAACCCGGCCACCATCATGACCGACCCGGACATGGCCGACGCCACCTACATCGAGCCGATCAAATGGCAGACCGTTGCCAAGATCATCGAGAAAGAGCGTCCGGATGCCGTGTTGCCAACCATGGGCGGCCAGACTGCTCTGAACTGCGCCCTGGACCTGGAGCGTGAAGGCGTTCTGGAGAAGTTCGGCGTAGAGATGATCGGCGCCAACGCCGACACCATCGACAAGGCTGAAGACCGTTCGCGTTTCGACAAGGCGATGAAAGCCATCGGCCTGGAATGCCCGCGTTCCGGTATCGCCCACAGCATGGAAGAAGCCAACGCGGTGCTCGAGCGCCTGGGCTTCCCGTGCATCATCCGTCCGTCCTTCACCATGGGCGGCACCGGTGGCGGTATCGCTTACAACCGTGAAGAGTTCGAAGAAATCTGCGCCCGTGGTCTGGACCTGTCGCCAACCAAGGAACTGCTGATCGACGAATCCCTGATCGGCTGGAAAGAATATGAAATGGAAGTTGTCCGCGACAAAAAGGACAACTGCATCATCGTCTGCTCGATCGAAAACTTCGACCCGATGGGCGTGCACACCGGTGACTCGATCACTGTTGCCCCGGCTCAGACCCTGACCGACAAGGAGTACCAGATCCTGCGTAACGCCTCGCTGGCGGTACTGCGCGAGATCGGCGTCGAGACCGGTGGTTCCAACGTTCAGTTCGGTATCTGCCCGGACACCGGCCGCATGGTCGTGATCGAAATGAACCCGCGTGTATCCCGCTCGTCGGCTCTGGCTTCGAAAGCCACCGGTTTCCCGATCGCCAAGATCGCGGCCAAGCTGGCGGTCGGTTACACCCTCGACGAACTGCAGAACGACATCACCGGCGGTCGTACCCCGGCGTCCTTCGAGCCATCCATCGACTACGTCGTGACCAAGCTGCCGCGCTTCGCTTTCGAGAAGTTCGCCAACGCTGACGCGCGCCTGACCACTCAGATGAAGTCGGTCGGTGAAGTCATGGCCATCGGTCGTACCTTCCAGGAATCCCTGCAGAAAGCCCTGCGCGGTCTGGAAGTGGGTGTTTGCGGCCTGGACGAGAAAGTCGACCTGAGCAACCCGGAAAGCATGAGCGTACTCAAGCGCGAACTGACCGTGCCGGGCGCCGAGCGTATCTGGTACGTGGCGGACGCTTTCCGCGCCGGCATGACCGTCGAAGAAATCTTCGGCATGAACATGATCGATCCGTGGTTCCTGGTGCAGATCGAAGACCTGATCAAGGACGAAGAGAAGGTCAAGACTCTCGGTCTGTCCGCTATCGACCGCGATCTGATGTACAAGCTCAAGCGCAAAGGTTTCTCCGACCAGCGTCTGGCCAAGCTGCTGGGCGTCACCGAGAAGAACCTGCGTACTCACCGCCACAAGCTGGAAGTGTTCCCGGTCTACAAGCGCGTCGACACCTGCGCGGCCGAGTTCGCCACCGACACTGCCTACCTGTACTCGACCTACGAGGAAGAGTGCGAAGCCGCGCCGTCCGGTCGCGACAAGATCATCATCCTCGGCGGTGGCCCGAACCGTATCGGTCAGGGCATCGAGTTCGACTACTGCTGCGTACACGCGGCACTGGCGCTGCGCGATGACGGTTACGAGACCATCATGGTCAACTGCAACCCGGAAACCGTTTCCACTGACTACGACACTTCCGATCGTCTGTACTTCGAACCAGTGACCCTGGAAGACGTGCTGGAAATCTGCCGCGTCGAGAAGCCGAAGGGCGTGATCGTCCAGTACGGCGGCCAGACGCCTCTGAAACTGGCTCGCGCCCTGGAAGCAGCCGGCGTGCCGATCATCGGCACCAGTCCTGATGCCATTGACCGCGCCGAAGACCGTGAGCGCTTCCAGCAAATGGTCGAGCGTCTGAACCTGCGTCAGCCGCCAAACGCCACCGTGCGCAGCGAAGACGAAGCCGTTCGCGCAGCTGCGAAGATCGGTTACCCGCTGGTGGTGCGTCCGTCCTACGTACTGGGCGGCCGGGCGATGGAAATCGTCTACAAGGAAGAAGAGCTCAAGCGTTACCTGCGTGACGCGGTGCAAGTGTCGAACGACAGTCCGGTGCTGCTCGACCACTTCCTCAACTGCGCCATCGAGATGGACGTGGATGCGGTCTGCGACGGCAAGGACGTAGTGATCGGCGCGATCATGCAGCACATCGAACAGGCGGGCGTTCACTCCGGTGACTCCGCGTGCTCGCTGCCGCCGTACTCGCTGCCGGCACACATCCAGGACGAGATGCGCGAACAGGTCAAGAAAATGGCCCTGGAACTGGGCGTGGTCGGCCTGATGAACGTTCAGTTGGCGCTGCAGGGCGAAGACATCTACGTCATCGAAGTCAACCCGCGTGCTTCCCGTACCGTACCGTTCGTGTCGAAATGCATCGGTATTTCCCTGGCAATGGTCGCGGCTCGCGTGATGGCCGGTAAAACCCTGAAGGAAATCGGCTTCACCAAGGAAATCATCCCGAACTTCTACAGTGTGAAAGAGGCGGTGTTCCCGTTCGCCAAATTCCCTGGCGTTGACCCGATCCTCGGCCCAGAGATGAAGTCCACCGGTGAAGTGATGGGCGTCGGCGACACCTTCGGCGAAGCCTTTGCCAAAGCCCAGATGGGCGCCAGCGAAGTGCTGCCGACCGGCGGTACCGCATTCATCAGCGTGCGCGATGATGACAAGCCACTGGTTGCAGGCGTGGCCCGTGATCTGATCAACTTGGGCTTCGAAGTTGTCGCCACTGCCGGCACTGCCAAGCTGATCGAAGCCGCAGGTCTGAAAGTGCGTCGCGTGAACAAGGTGACCGAGGGGCGTCCGCACGTGGTCGACATGATCAAGAATGACGAAGTCACTCTGATCATCAACACCACCGAGGGGCGTCAGTCGATCGCCGATTCCTATTCCATTCGCCGTAACGCCTTGCAGCACAAGATTTACTGCACCACCACCATTGCTGCTGGCGAAGCTATCTGTGAAGCGCTGAAGTTCGGTCCCGAGAAGACCGTACGCCGCTTGCAGGATCTACACGCAGGATTGAAGGCATGAATAAATACCCAATGACCGTCCAGGGCTCCAAGGCCCTGGAAGAAGAGCATGCTCACCTGACCAAGGTCGTTCGTCCGAAGCTCAGCCAGGACATCGGTACGGCCCGCGAGTTGGGTGACTTGAAAGAAAACGCCGAATACCATGCCGCTCGCGAACAGCAAGGTATGGTCGAGGCGCGGATCCGTGACATCGAAGGTCGCCTGCAGAACGCGGTGATCATTGACGTGACTACCATTCCGCACACCGGCAAAGTGATTTTCGGCACTACCGTCGAAATCGCCAACGTCGAGACTGATGAAAGCGTGACTTACCAGATCGTGGGTGAGGATGAGGCGGACATCAAACTCGGCAAGATTTCCGTCGGCTCGCCGATCGCTCGCGCCTTGATTGCCAAGGAAGAGGGCGATACGGTCGTCGTGAAGACGCCAGGTGGCGTTATCGAGTACGAGATTGTCGAAGTCCGTCACATCTGAGGGTGGGCGCCTGCTGCATGCGGGCGCAATGCTCTGGCAACTGGCCCAGATGTTGTGGGTCGGTGGCCTGTGGCTGGTACATCTCGGTCTGCGACCGGTGCTGGGTCAAATCGGCCTGGCACCGCTGCTGATCGATGAAGTTGCAAGTACGTTTGAAGTGGCGGTGGTGGGGTTTGCCGTCGCGTGCGTGATATTTCAGGCTTTGGTGCTGGTACAGGCCGAGGGCCTTGACAGTCTATGGCGGGATTTTCGCGGGCAAGTGTTGCTGATGGCGTTGTATGCGTGTGCGATGTTTGTCGCAGTGCGTGGCGGCTGGCCGGATGCGCAGCGCTGGCAGGTGTTCAGCTTTCTCGTGTTGGGTTTTTCCGGGCTGGTGCTGGTATTGCAGCCGGTGCCGGGATGGAGTGGCAGGGTGCGCGAAGCACACCCTTGACCCTTGCCATCACTTGAAACGATGGACGTTCGACAGCTGCTTGTTGACGCTGAAGTTCTTGCGGTAAATCAGTGCCATCTTGCCGATGACTTGAACCAGATCGGCCTTGCCGACCTTGCACAGCTCTGCAACGGACGCCAGGCGCGCCTCGCGATCGAGGATGTTGAGCTTGATCTTGATCAGCTCGTGATCTGCCAATGCGCGTTCGAGTTCGGCTAAAACACCCTCAGTCAAACCGTTGTCAGCCACAGTCAGAACCGGTTTCAGGTGGTGGCCAATGGATTTGTACTGTTTCTTCTGCTCTGGAGTGAGCGGCATAATCTGACCCTTTCGTCTGGATTCTGTAAAATGGCGGCCATTTTACCCGAGGGCTCGTGGATCCGCCCAATTAATCACGACCCTAATCAACGAGGTGCCCAATGGCGCGTTCCAAGACAAGCCTTGGTTGGCTGAAAAGACATGTCAATGACCCCTATGTGAAGCAGGCGCAGAAGGACGGTTACCGTTCGCGTGCGAGTTACAAGCTTCTGGAGGTCCAGGAAAAATACAAGCTGATCCGTCCGGGCATGAGCGTCGTTGACCTGGGTGCGGCGCCTGGCGGCTGGTCTCAAGTCACCAGTCGGCTGATCGGTGGCCAGGGGCGATTGATCGCCTCGGACATCCTGGAGATGGACAGTATTCCGGATGTGACCTTTATCCAGGGTGACTTCACTCAGGACGAAGTGCTCGCGCGGATCCTTGAAGCTGTAGGTAATTCACAGGTTGACCTTGTGATTTCCGATATGGCCCCCAATATGAGTGGTACGCCTGAAGTGGACATGCCCAAGGCCATGTTTCTTTGCGAGCTGGCGCTTGATCTGGCGGAGCGGATACTCAAGCCGGGCGGTAATTTCCTGATCAAGATTTTTCAGGGCGAAGGATTCGATACGTACCTGAAGGATGCTCGCAAGAAGTTCGACAAGATCCAGATGATCAAGCCGGATTCATCTCGCGGCAGCTCTCGCGAGCAATACATGCTGGCTTGGGGCTACCGCGGTCGTAGCGAGTAAAACGAGGTTTTTTGGCGGGGTGATAGGTTTTTCGTATTTCGCCCCGCGCGCATAAGCGCATATTGTGTAGAAAGTGTTTCACAAAGGGTTACAGACGGCGCCTGCCAGAGCTGTAGGTAATGTAGTAAGTTAGGCCGGTGAATATCATGCGAAGCGCGCGCCAGTAGCGGAGCTTGCTTCAGAGGGTAGTTAATTGAACGATATGGCAAAGAATCTGATCCTGTGGTTGATCATCGCGGCAGTCCTGGTGACGGTGATGAACAACTTCTCCAGCCCTAACGAGCCGCAGACCCTCAACTATTCCGACTTCATCCAGCAGGTCAAGGATGGCAAGGTCGAGCGCGTGGCCGTCGACGGCTACGTGATTACCGGCAAGCGCAACGACGGCGACAGCTTCAAGACCATTCGTCCGGCAATTCAGGACAATGGCCTGATCGGCGATCTGGTCGACAACCACGTTGTGGTCGAAGGCAAGCAGCCTGAGCAGCAAAGCATCTGGACCCAGCTTCTGGTGGCCAGCTTCCCGATCCTGGTGATCATCGCGGTGTTCATGTTCTTCATGCGCCAGATGCAGGGCGGTGCGGGCGGCAAGGGCGGGCCGATGAGCTTTGGCAAGAGCAAGGCGCGTCTACTGTCCGAAGATCAGGTGAAAACCACTTTGGCTGACGTTGCCGGTTGCGATGAAGCCAAGGAAGAAGTGGGTGAGCTGGTCGAGTTCCTCCGTGATCCGGGCAAGTTCCAGCGCCTGGGCGGTCGCATTCCTCGCGGCGTGCTGATGGTGGGGCCACCGGGTACCGGTAAGACCTTGCTGGCCAAGGCGATTGCCGGTGAGGCCAAAGTGCCGTTCTTTACCATTTCCGGTTCCGACTTCGTCGAAATGTTCGTCGGTGTCGGTGCAAGCCGCGTTCGTGACATGTTCGAACAGGCCAAGAAACACGCTCCATGCATCATCTTCATCGACGAGATCGACGCCGTGGGTCGCCATCGTGGCGCCGGTATGGGCGGCGGTCACGATGAGCGCGAGCAGACTCTCAACCAGTTGCTGGTCGAGATGGACGGTTTCGAAATGAATGACGGCATCATCGTCATCGCCGCGACCAACCGCCCTGACGTGCTGGACCCTGCGTTGCTGCGTCCTGGCCGTTTCGACCGTCAGGTGGTGGTCGGCCTGCCGGACATTCGTGGTCGCGAGCAGATCCTCAAGGTTCACATGCGTAAGGTGCCAATGGGTGACGACGTTGCTCCGGCTGTCATCGCGCGTGGCACGCCGGGCTTCTCTGGTGCCGATCTGGCGAACCTGGTGAACGAAGCGTCGTTGTTCGCTGCCCGTGCCGGCAAGCGCATCGTTGAAATGAAAGAGTTCGAGCTGGCGAAAGACAAGATCATGATGGGCGCCGAGCGCAAATCCATGGTCATGTCCGAGAAGGAAAAGCAGAACACCGCTTATCACGAGGCAGGCCACGCTATCGTTGGTCGCGTTGTGCCCGAGCATGATCCGGTCTACAAGGTGTCGATCATCCCGCGCGGTCGTGCGCTGGGTGTGACGATGTTCCTGCCGGAAGAAGATCGTTACAGCCTGTCCAAGCGTGCGCTTATCAGTCAGATCTGCTCGCTGTACGGCGGCCGTATCGCTGAAGAAATGACCTTGGGCTTCGACGGTGTGACCACTGGTGCCTCTAATGACATCATGCGTGCGAGTCAGATCGCGCGGAACATGGTGACCAAATGGGGCTTGTCGGAAAAACTCGGCCCGTTGATGTATGCGGAAGAAGAGGGTGAGGTATTCCTCGGTCGTGGTGGTGGCGGTCAGAATGCCAGCTTCTCCGGTGAGACAGCCAAGCTGATCGACTCCGAAGTACGCAGCATCATCGATCAGTGCTACGGCACCGCCAAGCAGATCCTGACGGACAATCGCGACAAGCTCGATGCCATGGCGGATGCTTTGATGAAGTACGAGACGATCGATGCCGAGCAGATCGACGACATCATGGCCGGTCGTACACCTCGCGAGCCTCGCGACTGGTCGGGAGGTACCGGTACTGGCACGCCTCCTGTCATTCAGGGCGAGCGCCCGGAAACACCGATTGGCGGTCCGGCTGCCGACGTTTAAGGTTTGAAATGACTTCTGTAAAGTCCCTGACCCGGTTGCCTTGCGGCAACCGGGTTCTTGATTTGGCCCGGACGCATGTCATGGGCATTCTCAATGTCACTCCCGATTCTTTCTCCGACGGTGGCCGATACAGCCAGCTCGATGCAGCCTTGCGTCATGCCGAAGCCATGGTTGCGGCGGGTGCAACGCTGATCGATGTGGGCGGCGAGTCGACCCGTCCAGGCGCGCGGGCGGTTTCTCCATTGGAGGAACTGGAGCGTGTCGCTCCCGTCGTCGAGCTGATCAACCGCGAACTGGATGTGGTCATATCGGTCGATACATCCACTCCGGCGGTCATGCGCGAAACAGCGCGGTTGGGTGCTGGTTTGATCAACGACGTTCGTTCGCTAAGGCGCGATGGCGCGTTGGATGCTGCTGCTGCCACGGGATTGCCCGTGTGCCTGATGCATATGCTCGGTGAACCTGACGATATGCAGGACGATCCGCGCTATCAGGATGTCACCTGGGAAGTGGGCGAATTTCTCGCCGAGCGCATGACTCAGTGTGAGTTGGCAGGTATTCCGGCCGAGCGGATCATTCTTGATCCGGGCTTCGGCTTCGCCAAAACCCTGCAGCACAATCTAAGCTTGTTCAAGCATATGGAAGCCCTGCATGCGCTGGGGCGGCCACTATTGGTGGGTGTTTCGCGCAAAAGCATGATCGGTCATGCATTGAATCGTCCGGTGGGTGAGCGTCTATACGGTGGTTTGGCACTGGCTGCGCTGGCGTCGGTGAAAGGTGCGCGTATATTGCGCGTCCATGATGTGGCGGAAACGGTGGACGTGGTGCGAATGCTCGCGGCCGTGGAATCAGCCGAATAAGAATGATGGGGCACTTATGAGCAAGAAATACTTTGGTACTGACGGCATTCGTGGTCGTGTCGGGGAATACCCGATCACGCCGGACTTCATGCTCAAGCTCGGCTGGGCTGCCGGTATGGCCTTTCGCAAGATGGGCGCCTGCAAGGTGTTGGTCGGCAAGGACACGCGGATTTCCGGTTACATGTTCGAATCGGCACTTGAAGCCGGCCTGACATCTGCCGGCGCCGATGTAATGCTGCTCGGCCCGATGCCGACTCCAGCTATTGCCTACCTGTCTCGGACCTTCCAGGCTGAGGCCGGGATCGTGATCAGTGCATCGCACAATCCGCATGACGATAACGGCATCAAGTTTTTCTCCGGCAAGGGCACCAAGTTGCCCGATGAGCTGGAGCTGATGATTGAAGAGCTGCTCGATACGCCAATGACCGTTGTCGAGTCGAGCAAGATTGGCAAGGTGTCGCGCATTAATGATGCGTCCGGTCGCTATATCGAGTTCTGCAAGAGCTCCGTGCCGACCGGCACCAGTTTCTCCGGCCTGAAGATCGTCATCGACTGCGCACACGGAGCAACCTACAAGGTTGCGCCGAGCGTATTCCGTGAACTGGGTGCCGAAGTTGTGGTTCTGTCCGCGCAGCCCAACGGTCTGAATATCAACGACAACTGTGGCTCCACTCACATGGGACAGTTGCAGGCGGCGGTGCTGTCCGAGCACGCTGACCTGGGGATTGCATTCGATGGCGACGGCGACCGGGTGTTGATGGTTGATCACACGGGGGCAATTGTTGATGGCGATGAGCTGATCTTCATTATTGCGCGCGATCTGCATGAGCGAGGCAAGTTGCAGGGTGGTGTGGTCGGTACCTTGATGAGTAACCTTGGGCTCGAGCTCGCGCTCGCAGATCTGGGTATTCCTTTCGTGCGCGCCAATGTCGGCGACCGATATGTGATCGCCGAGCTGCTGGAGCGTAACTGGCTGGTGGGTGGCGAGAACTCGGGGCATGTCGTGTGCTTCAATCACACCACCACGGGTGATGCGATCATCGCTGCTTTGCAGGTGTTGATGGCGCTGAAGACGCGTAACGAGGGGCTTGCTCAAACTCGCCAGGCGTTGCGCAAGTGCCCGCAGGTGCTGATCAACGTGCGTTTCGGTGGTGGCGATAGCCCGCTGGAGCATCCGGCTGTCAAGGAAGCCAGTGCGCGTGTAACTCAGGCCATGGCGGGGCGTGGTCGTGTACTTTTGCGCAAGTCCGGGACAGAGCCTTTGGTGCGTGTAATGGTCGAAGGCGAGGACGAAACCCAGGTTCGTGGGTATGCCGAAGAACTGGCAAAACTGGTAACTGAAGTTTCTGCCTGATTCGGCTTGCCAGCCATGATTGTGTTGGGTAACATCTGCGCCCACTTTGACCGACGAGGTACAGCATGCGTCGCCCTATGGTAGCTGGTAACTGGAAGATGCACGGTACCCGCGCCAGCGTCGCTGAGCTGATCAACGGCCTTCGTCATCTGGCTTTGCCAAGCGGTGTTGATGTCGCGGTATTCCCGCCTTGCTTGTATATCAATCAAGTGATTGATGGCTTGAAAGGTAAATCGATTTCGGTCGGTGCGCAGAACTCTGCGGTGGAATCCATGCAAGGTGCGTTGACGGGCGAGATTGCGCCGAGTCAGTTAGTGGATGCAGGTTGTTCCCTGGTGCTTGTCGGGCACTCCGAACGCCGCCAGATCATGGGTGAGCGAGACGGAATGCTGAATCGCAAGTTCGCAGCGGCACAGGCATGTGGCTTGATTCCGGTGTTGTGTGTGGGGGAGACCCTGGAGCAGCGTGAAGCCGGAAAAACTCTTGAGGTTGTCGGGCGTCAGCTGGGCAGTATCATCGAGGAGCTGGGTGTCGGTGCTTTTGCCAACGCAGTGATCGCTTACGAGCCGGTCTGGGCGATTGGTACCGGGCTGACTGCAACGCCGCAACAGGCTCAGGATGTGCATAAAGCCATTCGCGAGCAGTTGGCGGCAGAGAATTCTGAAGTGGCACGAGGTGTGCGGCTTCTATACGGCGGCAGCGTGAAGGCGGCCAATGCGGTCGAACTGTTCGGCATGCCGGATATCGATGGGGGGCTCATTGGTGGAGCTTCCCTGAATGCAGATGAGTTCGGTGCGATTTGTCGCGCCGCGGGAAACTGAAAAAATGCTGGAAACAGTCGTAGTCGTTTTTCATCTGCTGGGTGCATTGGGCGTAGTAGCTCTGGTTTTGCTGCAGCAGGGTAAAGGTGCGGATGCTGGCGCGTCTTTCGGAGCAGGTGCTTCAAATACTGTGTTCGGAAGCCAAGGTTCCTCTACCTTTCTTAGTAAGTTTACTGCTATACTTGCCGCCGGTTTCTTCATAACCAGCTTGGGGTTAGGATACTTTGCTAAAGAGAAGGCTCATCAGCTGACTCAAGCAGGTTTGCCAAACCCGGCAGTGTTGGAAGTTCCAAAGCAACAACCGGCTTCTGATGATGTCCCGGTGCTTCAAGAGCAAAAGTCGGCTACTCCAGCGACTGACGTACCTCCAGCTCAAGAGCAGAAGTAAGAAGGGTTTCAAACGTAGTATTGCCGAGGTGGTGGAATTGGTAGACACGCAACCTTGAGGTGGTTGTGCCCATAGGGTGTAGGGGTTCGAGTCCCCTTCTCGGTACCAATTAGTCAGGAGAGCCCGCTGTTGCGGGCTTTCTTGCAGGTGGAAGGTTACATTGACCCTATGAGGGATCGGTCGTATACTTCCGCCCCAGCTTTGTCGCGGGGTGGAGCAGTCTGGTAGCTCGTCGGGCTCATAACCCGAAGGTCGTCGGTTCAAATCCGGCCCCCGCAACCAGTTTAAGGAGCCCCTTTTAAGGGGCTTTTTGTTAGCTGGACACTTTCAACGCCGCTGTTCGACGGCGTTTCAAGGATGGGCGTTTCGCCCATTTTTTTATTTTGCATAGCATGCACATACATGCACGAGGGGGTTCAGGTGTCGAGCAAGCTAGAAGAGTTGCAGGCCTTGCTGGCCCCGGTGGTCGTGGCCCTAGGCTATGAATGCTGGGGTATTGAGTTTTCGGCTCAAGGTCGTCACTCAATGTTGCGCGTTTATATCGATAAGGAAGGCGGCGTACTGGTGGACGATTGTGCCATCGTCAGCCGTCAGATCAGCGGTGTGCTGGATGTTGAAGATCCGATCTCCGTTGAATACACCCTTGAAGTTTCCTCGCCAGGCATGGAACGCCCTCTGTTCACTCTTGAGCAGTTTGCCAAATATGTCGGTGAACAAGTGAAGATCAAGCTGCGCTCGCCTTTTGAAGGACGACGCAACTTTCAGGGCCTTCTGCGCGGTGTAGAAGAGCAGGACGTCGTGGTGCAGGTGGAAAACCATGAGTTCCTGTTGCCGATCGATATGATCGACAAGGCCAACATTATTCCCAGTTATGACTGAGACGCGGATCCCGCGGATCCAATGGCTTGCGAAAGGCGAGGCGTACGATGAGCAAAGAAGTACTGCTGGTTGTTGAGTCGGTATCCAATGAAAAGGGTGTACCGGCAAGCGTGATTTTTGAAGCGCTGGAGCTGGCTCTGGCCACTGCTACCAAAAAGCGTTTTGAAGACGAAGTTGATCTGCGTGTGGAAATCAACCGCCACACCGGTTCCTACGAAACATTCCGTCGCTGGACGGTCGTCGAAGAGAATGATCTCGATGATCCGGCCATCGAAACCTGGCCGAGCAAGGTTGCTGAAACGCACCCTGGCGCCAAGGTTGGCGACGTTGTTGAAGAAAAGATCGAGTCCATCGAGTTCGGCCGTATCGCTGCTCAGACCGCCAAGCAGGTCATCGTGCAGAAAGTGCGCGAAGCCGAGCGCGCTCAAGTGGTTGACGCTTATCGCGAGCGCCTGGGAGAAATCATCTCCGGCACCGTGAAGAAAGTGACCCGCGACAACGTGATCGTCGACCTGGGTAATAACGCTGAAGCGTTGCTGGCCCGTGAAGACATCATTTCTCGTGAAACCTTCCGTGTTGGCGTGCGTCTGCGTGCGCTGCTCAAGGAAATCCGCACCGAGAACCGCGGTCCTCAGCTGATCCTGTCGCGTACCGCGCCGGAAATGCTGATCGAGCTGTTCCGTATCGAAGTGCCGGAAATTGCTGAAGGTCTGATCGAAGTCATGGCCGCATCCCGTGATCCGGGTTCGCGTGCCAAGATCGCTGTCCGCTCCAAGGACAAACGCATCGACCCGCAGGGCGCGTGCATCGGTATGCGCGGTTCGCGCGTCCAGGCCGTGTCGGGCGAGTTGGGTGGCGAGCGTGTCGACATCGTCCTGTGGGACGACAACCCGGCACAGTTCGTGATCAATGCCATGTCGCCGGCAGAAGTGGCGGCCATCATCGTTGACGAAGATGCCCATGCCATGGACATCGCCGTTGGCGCAGACAATCTGGCTCAGGCCATCGGTCGTGGTGGTCAGAACGTGCGTCTGGCGAGCCAGCTGACTGGCTGGACCCTGAACGTGATGACCGAATCGGACATCCAGGCTAAGCAGCAAGCGGAAACCGGCGACATCCTGCGCAACTTCATCGACGAGCTGGAAGTCGACGAAGAACTGGCTCAGGTGCTGGTAGACGAAGGCTTCACCAGCCTGGAAGAGATTGCCTACGTACCGTTGGAAGAAATGCTCAACATCGACGGCTTTGACGAAGACATCGTCAACGAGCTTCGCGCTCGTGCCAAGGATCGCTTGTTGACCAAAGCCATCGCTACTGAGGAAAAGCTGGCAGACGCCCATCCGGCCGAAGACCTGCTCTCGCTTGAGGGTATGGACAAGGATTTGGCGATGGAACTGGCGGTGCGCGGCGTAATTACCCGCGAAGACCTGGCCGAGCAGTCTATTGACGACCTGCTCGACATCGACGGCATTGACGAAGATCGTGCCGGCAAGTTGATCATGGCCGCCCGAGCCCACTGGTTCGAGTAATTAGGCGCGGCCTGAGGAGAGAAGTGCATGACGCAAGTCACGGTGAAACAACTGGCCGATGAGGTCAAAACACCGGTAGAGCGCCTGTTGCAGCAGATGCGTGAGGCAGGTCTGCCGCACACCGCCGCCGAAGAAAATGTGACTGACAGTGAGAAGCAATCCCTGCTGACCCACTTGAAAAGCAGCCACAAGGCGAAAGTGGAAGAACCACGCAAGATCACGCTGCAGCGTAAAACCACCAGCACCCTGCGTGTGGCTGGCAGCAAAAGCATCAGCGTTGAAGTCCGCAAGAAGAAAGTTTTCGTACAGCGTAGCCCGGAAGAAATCGAAGCCGAGCGCAAGCGTGAACTGGATGAACGTCGCGCAGTAGAAAATGCTGCCCGTCAGAAGGCTGAAGAAGAAGCCCGCGTTCGCGCCGAAGAAGAAGCGCGTCGCCAGCCTGCTGCGCCGTCCGCTCCTGCCGAAGCTGTCGCGGCACCTGCGCCAGTGGCCGAACCAGTGCGCGAAGCCGCGCCGGTTGTGGCTGCTGCCCCAGCTGCCGACACTCGCAAGCGTGACGAGCAGCGCCGCCCGGACAAGCCGCGTGCCGACGACAACAACCGTCGTGGCGGTGGTGATGGCGAGCGCAAAAACGCTCCGCATCGCGCATCGGTCAAGGAAAAGGCTCCGGCACCACGTGTGGCGCCACGCACTACCGACGAAGAAAGCGATGGCTTCCGTCGCGGCGGTCGCGGCAAGGCCAAGCTGAAAAAACGCAACGCTCACGGTTTCCAGAGCCCGACCGGCCCTGTCGTGCGTGAAGTGAAGATCGGCGAAACCATCACTGTTGGCGATCTCGCCCAGCAGATGTCGGTCAAGGCTGCCGAAATCATCAAGTTCATGTTCAAACTGGGTACTCCAGCGACCATCAACCAGGTGCTTGATCAGGAAACTGCTCAACTGGTAGCCGAAGAACTGGGCCACAAAGTGACCCTGGTCAGCGACACCGCCCTGGAAGATTCCCTGGCCGAGTCCCTGAAGTTCGAAGGTGAAGCAGTTCCTCGTGCGCCGGTCGTGACCGTAATGGGCCACGTTGACCACGGTAAGACCTCGCTGCTCGACTACATCCGTCGTGCCAAGGTAGCTGCTGGCGAAGCCGGCGGTATCACCCAGCACATCGGTGCCTACCACGTTGAAACCGAACGCGGCATGGTCACCTTCCTCGACACCCCGGGTCACGCCGCGTTTACCGCCATGCGTGCCCGTGGTGCCAAGGCGACCGACATCGTGATCCTGGTGGTTGCGGCGGACGACGGCGTGATGCCACAAACCATCGAAGCCGTTCAGCACGCTGTTGCTGCCGGCGTTCCGCTGGTGGTTGCGGTGAACAAGATCGACAAGCCGGGTGCCGACCTCGATCGCATCCGTAGCGAACTGTCGGCCCACGGCGTGACCTCTGAAGACTGGGGTGGCGACACTCCATTCGTCCCGGTCTCCGCGAAGATGGGTACCGGCGTCGACGAACTGCTCGAAGCTGTATTGCTGCAGGCTGAAGTTCTCGAACTGACCGCCACGCCTTCGGCTCCTGGCCGTGGTGTCGTGGTTGAATCGCGTCTCGACAAGGGCCGTGGCCCGGTGGCGACTGTTCTGGTTCAGGACGGTACGCTGCGTCAAGGCGACATGGTGCTGGTCGGCTCGAACTATGGCCGCGTGCGCGCCATGCTCGACGAGAACGGCAAGCCGATCAAGGAAGCGGGCCCGGCCATTCCGGTCGAGATCCTCGGCCTGGACGGTACGCCTGACGCTGGCGACGAGATGAGCGTGGTTGCCGACGAGAAGAAAGCCCGTGAAGTGGCTCTGTTCCGTCAAGGCAAGTTCCGCGAAGTCAAACTGGCTCGCGCTCACGCCGGCAAGCTGGAAAATATCTTCGAAAGCATGGGTCAGGAAGAGAAGAAGACGCTCAACATCGTCCTCAAATCCGACGTCCGTGGTTCGCTGGAAGCCTTGCAGGGCGCTCTGAACGGCCTGGGCAACGACGAAGTGCAAGTGCGCGTGGTCGGTGGCGGCGTCGGTGGTATCACCGAATCCGATGCCAATCTGGCACTGGCTTCCAACGCTGTACTGTTCGGCTTCAACGTGCGTGCCGATGCCGGCGCACGGAAGATCGTCGAGCAGGAAGGTCTGGACATGCGTTACTACAACGTGATCTACGACATCATCGAAGACGTCAAGAAAGCCCTGACCGGTATGCTTGGCAGCGACGTTCGCGAGAACATCCTCGGTGTGGCCGAAGTCCGTGACGTATTCCGTTCGCCTAAGTTCGGCGCCATCGCCGGCTGCATGGTGATCGAGGGTACTGTTCACCGTAACCGTCCGATCCGTGTGCTGCGTGAAGACATCGTTATCTTCGAAGGCGAGCTGGAATCCCTGCGCCGCTTCAAGGATGACGCTTCCGAAGTACGTGCCGGCATGGAATGCGGTATCGGCGTGAAGAGCTACAACGACGTCAAAGTCGGCGACAAGATCGAAGTCTTCGAGAAGGTTCAGGTTGCTCGCAGCCTCTGACTCGCGCACTTCAAGGGCCACGTCGGGCCGCCGCATGCAAATGCGCGGCACGGCGTCAGGACTCTAAACGCAACGCCCGGTCTGGCTTTTGTCAGGCCGGGCGTTTGCCGCTTTCAGACCTTGCGGGTTTCACCGCAGGGCAGTAACAGGTAACAAATCATGGCAAAAGAATACAGCCGTACCCAACGTATCGGCGATCAGATGCAGCGTGAGCTGGCCCAACTGATCCGTCGTGAAGTCAAAGACCCGCGCGTCGGCCTGGTCACCATTACCGCTGTGGAAGTCAGCCGTGACGTCGGTCACGCAAAGATCTTCATCACCGTGATGGGGCAGGACAACGCCGAAGACATCGCGCAAAGCATCAAGGTTCTCAACGCTGCCGCCGGCTTCCTGCGCATGCAGCTGGCCCGTGAAATGAAGCTGCGCAGCGTGCCGCAATTGCACTTCCACTACGACGAAAGCGTCGTGCGGGGTGCGCACCTGTCGGCCCTGATCGAGCGCGCCGTGGCTGAGGACAATCAGCACGTGGCTGCGGCAGAACCCGAAGACACCAAGGAGTAACTCGGTGGCTCAGGTCAAACGTATCCGTCGTAACGTCAGCGGCATCATCCTGCTCGACAAGCCGCTGGGGTTCACCTCCAACGCAGCCTTGCAGAAGGTTCGCTGGTTGCTCAACGCCGAAAAGGCCGGTCACACCGGCAGTCTCGACCCTCTGGCCACCGGCGTGCTGCCGTTGTGCTTTGGCGAGGCGACCAAGTTCTCGCAGTACCTGCTCGATTCCGACAAGGGTTACGAAACCCTGGCGCAACTGGGCAAGACCACCACCACGGCAGACGCCGAAGGTGAGGTTTTGCAGGAACGTCCGGTGACCGTTGGTCAGGCCGACATTGAAGCGGTTCTGCCGAAATTTCGCGGGCAAATCAGTCAGATACCGCCGATGTACTCGGCTCTCAAGCGTGATGGCCAGCCCCTGTACAAGTTGGCCCGTGCAGGCGAAGTAGTGGAGCGCGAACCGCGTTCTGTTACTATTGCGCGCTTGGAGTTGCTGGCCTTCGAAGGCGATACTGCGCGTCTTGCGGTGGATTGCAGCAAGGGCACCTATATTCGCACCCTGGTGGAGGATATCGGTGAGCAACTCGGTTGTGGTGCGTACGTCGCTGAACTGCGTCGTACCCAGGCCGGGCCTTTCACCCTGGCGCAGACCGTGACCCTCGAAGAGCTGGAAGCGGTACATGCCGAAGGCGGCAACGAAGCGGTCGACCGCTTCCTGATGCCATCGGACAGCGGCCTGCAGGATTGGCCGTTGCTGCAGTTCTCGGAAGCGAGCGCGTTCTACTGGCTCAACGGCCAGCCGGTACGTGCCCCGGATGCTCCGAAGTTCGGCATGGTGCGGGTACAGGATCACAACGGTCGCTTCATCGGTATCGGTGAAGTGAGCGAAGACGGGCGCATCGCGCCGCGTCGACTGATTCGGTCAGAATGACCGGAAACCGGTCTGTGTAACAGCAGGCCGGCGAGTGTGGCTGTCAACAGGCACGGTCACTACTCCTTTATAGATACAGGGATTTGTCCCTGGCCTGTTGAAACTGTTTTTGAAACAGTTTCCTGATAAAAGGATTGCCTCATGGCTCTCGACGTTCAAGAAAAAGCTCAAATCGTTGCCGACTACCAGCAAGCCGTTGGTGACACTGGTTCGCCAGAAGTGCAAGTTGCACTGCTGACCGCCAACATCAACAAACTGCAAGGTCACTTCAAGGCCAACGGTAAAGACCACCACTCCCGTCGTGGTCTGATCCGCATGGTTAACCAGCGTCGCAAGCTGCTGGACTACCTGAAAGGCAAGGACGTGAGCCGTTACAGCGCTCTGATCGCTCGCCTGGGTCTGCGTCGCTAATCAGCGATTGCGCTATGAGGTTGGTTGTCTGTCAGACGTCAGCGGGTTTCCGCCGGCGTCCGGCAGGCTCCCAGCCTCAAGTTTTATCTGGATACACGTTTTACCCTGGACAGGCGTCGGGCCGATTCCCGGCATTGCCCAAGAATTTCGCAAGAAACCAGTTCCCCCAAGAGCCACAAAGAAGGTAGGACACCGTGAACCCGGTAATCAAAAAATTCCAGTTCGGTCAGTCGACCGTTACCCTCGAGACTGGCCGTATCGCCCGTCAGGCCTCCGGCGCAGTATTGGTCACCGTTGACGACGACGTCAGCGTATTGGTGACCGTAGTCGGTGCCAAGCAAGCCGATCCGGGCAAGGGCTTCTTCCCTCTGTCCGTTCACTACCAGGAAAAGACTTACGCTGCCGGTAAGATCCCTGGCGGTTTCTTCAAGCGTGAAGGCCGTCCTTCCGAGAAAGAAACCCTGACTTCCCGACTGATCGACCGTCCGATCCGTCCACTGTTCCCTGAAGGTTTCATGAACGAAGTGCAGGTTGTCTGCACCGTCGTTTCCACCAGCAAGAAGACCGATCCGGACATCGCTGCGATGATCGGTACCTCGGCTGCCCTGGCGATCTCCGGCATTCCTTTTGACGGCCCGATCGGCGCCGCCCGCGTGGCTTTCCACGAAAGCACCGGCTACCTGCTGAACCCGACTTACGAGCAGCAAGCTGCCTCGAGCCTGGACATGGTCGTTGCCGGTACTTCGGACGCCGTGCTGATGGTTGAATCGGAAGCCAAAGAGCTGACTGAAGACCAGATGCTGGGCGCAGTACTGTTTGCTCACGACGAGTTCCAGGTCGTGATCAACGCCGTTAAAGAACTGGCTGCCGAAGCGGCCAAGCCAACCTGGACCTGGGCGCCTGCTCCAGAAGCCACCGAGTTGCTGGCTGCTATCCGTTCCGAGTTCGGCGAAGCGATCTCCCAGGCTTACACCATCACCATCAAGGCCGACCGTTATGCGCGTCTGGGCGAGCTGCGTGACCAGGTTGTTGCCAAGCTGTCCGGTGAAGAAGGCCAGCCTTCGGCTGCCGACGTCAAAGCCGCTTTCGGTGAAATCGAATACCGCACCGTTCGCGAAAACATCGTCAACGGCAAGCCACGTATCGACGGTCGCGACACTCGCACCGTACGTCCGCTGAACATCGAAGTCGGCGTTCTGCCGAAGACTCACGGCTCGGCACTGTTCACCCGTGGCGAAACCCAGGCTCTGGTCGTCGCGACGCTGGGCACTGCCCGCGACGCACAACTGCTGGACACCCTGGAAGGCGAGAAAAAAGACCCGTTCATGCTGCACTACAACTTCCCTCCGTTCTCGGTGGGCGAGTGTGGTCGCATGGGTGGCGCCGGTCGTCGCGAAATCGGTCACGGCCGTCTGGCCCGTCGCTCGGTTTCGGCCATGCTGCCTGCCGCTGACGTGTTCCCGTACACCATCCGTGTGGTATCGGAAATCACCGAATCCAACGGTTCGAGCTCGATGGCTTCCGTTTGCGGCGCTTCCCTGGCCCTGATGGACGCTGGTGTTCCGATGAAGGCACCGGTTGCCGGTATCGCCATGGGTCTGGTTAAGGAAGGCGAGAAATTCGCCGTCCTGACCGACATCCTGGGTGACGAAGACCACTTGGGCGACATGGACTTCAAAGTAGCCGGTACCGCCAAAGGTGTGACCGCGCTGCAGATGGACATCAAGATCAAGGGCATCACCGAAGAGATCATGGAAATCGCTCTGGGCCAAGCCCTGGAAGCGCGCCTGAACATCCTCGGCCAGATGAACCAGATCATCGGCCAGTCGCGTACCGAACTGTCGGCCAACGCTCCGACCATGATCGCGATGAAGATCGACACCGACAAGATCCGTGACGTCATCGGTAAAGGCGGCGCGACCATCCGTGCGATCTGCGAAGAGACCAAGGCTTCGATCGACATCGAAGACGACGGTTCGATCAAGATCTTCGGCGAAACCAAGGAAGCCGCTGAAGCAGCTCGTCAGCGCGTTCTGGGTATCACCGCAGAGGCCGAGATCGGCAAGATCTACGTCGGCAAGGTTGAACGCATCGTCGACTTCGGCGCATTCGTCAACATCCTGCCGGGCAAGGACGGTCTGGTGCACATCTCGATGCTGAGCGACGCTCGCGTAGAGAAAGTGACCGACATCCTGAAAGAAGGCCAGGAAGTGGAAGTGCTGGTACTGGACGTGGACAACCGCGGCCGTATCAAGCTGTCCATCAAAGACGTGGCAGCGGCCAAGGCTTCGGGCGTTTAATCACCCCGCAGCTCCAGTGCAATGAAAGATGCCCCGCCGTGAAAACGGCGGGGCATTTTTTTGTCCGTGAAATATCGAGTCATTCGGCGAAGTTGCCGACCTGCAAGACCAGTGCTAGGTTTAGCCCACCGCCCGTGTAGCTCAGCCGGTAGAGCAGCGCACTCGTAACGCGAAGGTCGCAGGTTCGATTCCTGTCTCGGGCACCACTTCCCTTATTTCACCTTGCGGCTCAACTCCTCGACGGTACGCTTGAGCTGGTCCATCGCGCGATCCTGATCGTTGAGCTTCTGCTTCAGGCTGGAGATTTCGCTGTTGTTCGAGCTGGAGCTGGAACCGCTATTGCGTTTGAGGTCTTCAACCTGACGGCCGAGCGTATCGAGCTGACGATCCTGTTCCTTGACCTTGTTCTTCAGATCGTCGATCTCCCTGCTGCTGGAGCTCGAACTGGAGCCGCTGCTGCGCTTGAATTCTTCAATCTGACGCGACTGCTCGTTGATAGTGTCGCGCATCTTTTTCAGCTCCTCGACTCCGATGCCGCTCTTGATCACGACGTCTTTGCCGAAATCGTTGTGAATGGCGGAGATCTGGTCGCCATAGGAAGGGCTGCTGCTACTCAGTTCAACTGCCATTGCGCTGGCCGGCAGGGCCAGGGTGCCCAGCAGGGCGGTCAAGGCGGTGGCGGACACAACAGAAGAGATCTTCGAAAAGCTGCGCATCACTGGGTTTCCTTGTGAACAGCGAAGGTGAGTGCCGATATGGCACATCGCTATGACTTGGAAATCCGGTTTATGTTCCGTAGGTCAACTTTTTGTGGGAGAGATGTAAAGTCCCGTGTAATTCGCTCGCCAAACGTCCTATATTCGTTGTCTGCATGAGCATCGCTTAGCAGTTTTCAGATGATCCCGAATGGTTCCGAAGGCCGGACAGTCCGCGTCAGAGAGATCCTTGATGATCCAGATCCATCCTCCATTCCCATGATCAGCGAGAACGCCATGAACGAATTAACTCAAGAGCAACGTCACGAAGAAGCGCTTAGAAAATACATCCTTGATGTTCCGGATCTGAAGGAAGAGATCAAGGACCTGAGTCCCGATGATCAGAAAGACCAGATTCAGTGGGCGTTCGAAGATGAAGCCGAAGCCCAGGGCCTGCAGCCGTGGGAGTTGACCCTCAAGTACACCAGTACGCCTGAAGAGTTCGAGGCCAAGCGCCTGGAGCTGCACAAGGAAGCGGCTGAAGTGTTGGGCGTCGAGTGGGAAGAATACTGCGAGATGAACAATCTCGTCGTTTGACGAGAGCTGCCAGCTACAAGCCGCAAGCTACAAGTAAAAGCACAACCGCTTTGGCTTGCAGCTTGTAGCTCGCATCTTGCCGCTGCCCTTAAATGCTCAGGCGCATCGACAGGTCTACAGCCTTCACGTCCTTGGTCATCGCACCGATCGAGATGTAGTCCACCCCGGTCTGTGCGATCGGCAGCAGCGTGCTTTCGTTGATGCCGCCACTGGCTTCCAGTTTTGCCTTGCCGGCGTTCAGGCGCACGGCTTCGCGCATGTCATCAAGGCTCAGTTCGTCGAGCATGATGATGTCGGCACCGGCGGCCAGCGCCTCTTTCAACTCTTCCAGACTTTCCACTTCGATTTCCACCGGCTTGCCCGGGGCAATCTTGTGCGCAGCGGCAATGGCTTGCGGGATGCCACCGCTGGCGGCGATGTGGTTTTCCTTGATCAGGAACGCGTCGTACAGGCCGATGCGATGGTTATGGCAACCGCCGCAGGTGACCGCGTATTTCTGTGCCAGACGCAGCCCCGGCAGGGTCTTGCGGGTGTCGAGCAGTTTCACCGAAGTCTCGGCAACGAAGTCCGCCAGGTACTGCGCGCGGGTCGCCACGCCCGACAGCAATTGCAGGAAGTTCAGGGCGCTGCGCTCGCCGGTCAGCAGCGAACGGGCAGGGCCTTCCAGATGAAACAGCGGCTGATTCGGCGAAACCCGTTCGCCATCGCGCACCTGCCAGTGCACCGCTACCCGTGGATCGAGCTGGCGGAACACCGCATCGACCCAGGCGGTGCCACTGATGACGGCGGCGTCGCGGGTGATGATGGTGGCTTTGGCCAGGCGTTCGGCCGGGATCAGTTGCGCGGTGATGTCGCCGCTGCCGATGTCTTCGAGCAACGCACGGCGCACGTTGGCTTCGATTTCGGCGGTCAAATCGGCGAGACGTAGATTCGGCATAACGGGCTCCACAAACTAAGTGGCCCGATTATAGGGGCATGGCATCAGCCAACCCAAGGCGAGAACCGCTACGCAGCGCTGCATCCGGTCGATTTTCTTGAGCAATCCCCATTCCTTCGTGGTCACTGGAAGGTGTCGGCGCATAGGGGAAACCCTGACGGCTATGGCGCCGGAGACATCTTTTGCAAGATAATCCGCCTTGCATTTGACGCCATGACTTTGACGTCGGCGAATCACCGTTTCAGGAGGCTTGGATGCACAACGACGGGAATGTAGTGCCTTTGCACAAGGTCACTGCCGATCAGGCGACTCACTCGCCGCTCGCCCGCCTGCCCGTGATTCTGCTTCAGGTTCGCGACAAGGCTGCCCAGCGCCTGCGCAACGGTTTGCAGGAGTTGTTCGATAACGCCGACGACACCCTGTTCGAAATGGCCGATCGGGCACGCAATGACGTCGAACAGAACATTTTTTTCGAGGCCATGCGCGACCTGCGCCTCAAGCGCAAGAACATCGAGCGCGGTTTTCTCGAGCAGTTCTTCGAGGCCTTCGTCGGCCTCACTCAATTCGATCCCGTCCCCACCGTCCTCTCTCATGCTTTGCAGCACGAGGACACGACAGCGCGCACCGATGACATGGAGCGCAACGTCGCGGTGGAAACCATGGTCGGCCGCGTACTGAATCGCGACGGTTTCGCCCTCGATCAACTGACCGCGCGATTCAATGCGCTGTTGGGCAAGACCCTCGACGATCATTACAACCCGCTGGGCCCGGCGATGCTTTGCGAATACTTCCTGCAAGCCGGGCGCAATCTGGGGGTGGAGATCAAGGTCAAACTGATCCTGCTCAAATTGTTCGAGCGCTATGTGCTGGCCGACACCGATCAACTCTATGCCGAAGCCAACCAACTGCTGATCGCCACGGGCGTGTTGCCCGAGCTCAAGCCGGCACCGGCCCGTCGTGCCATCGATCAGGCCGTGGCCAGCGTCCAGAGTGAACTCGAGGGCGTCGACCCAACCCAGACCGATACGGGCGTGCAGGAGGTCTTCGCCGCGTTGCAGGAGTTGCTGCTGCATGTGCGCGGCAGCGTCGCACCGACCCTTGAGCCCAGCGCTCCCGCCCAACCGATTTCCACCCGCGACCTGCTGCGCCTGCTTTCGCACCTGCAGCAATACGTGCCGGCGCTGGCGGTGCAGGACGACTTCGATTTGCGCCATCAGCTTGAACAGTTGCTGACCCGGGTCAGCGTGCGCAGCGGCAAGTCGCGAATCGTCGGCGGGGCCGACGAGGACGTGATCAATCTGGTGGCCATGGTCTTCGACTGTATCCTCGATGATCGCAACCTGCCGGATTCGCTCAAGGCGCTGATTGCCCGGTTGCAGATCCCGATGTTGAAGGTCGCGGTGATCGACAAAAGCTTCTTCAGCCGCAGCAGCCACCCGGCGCGGCGCCTGCTCAATGAAATCGCCGAAGCGGCGATGGGCTGGGGTGAGTGCGACGGCAATGCGCGCGACAGCCTGTACCTGCGCATCGAGCAAGTGGTGCAGCGCCTGCTGACGGATTTCGTCGATGACCCGGCGATTTTTTCCGAGTTGCTGGCGGACTTCCTTGCGTTCACCAGTGACGAGCGCCGTCGCAGTGAATTGCTTGAACAGCGATTGCGCGATGCCGAAGAGGGCCGGGCGAAAACCGAAATGGCCCGCCAACGGGTCGAGCAGGCGCTCAATCAGGCGTTGCTGGGCAAAGTCCTGCCACCGTCGGTGGTGACGTTCGTGCAGGAGGCCTGGAGCAAGGTGTTGCTGTTGACCTGCCTCAAGCACGGCGATCAGTCTGCCGAATGGCAGGCCGACGTGCAGACCATGGAGCAATTGATCTGGAGCGTGCAGCGCCACGACGACGCCGAAGCCGGTCTGCGTCTGCTGGCGCTGGTGCCGGGGTTGCTCAAGTCATTGCGCGACGGCCTGAGCACTTCAGCTTTTGATCCGTTTGCCACCAGCGGCTTTTTCAGTGAATTGGAAGCGCTGCATGTGCGCCTGCTCGAGCCGTCCAGCGGACCGGATCAGTCCGTGCTGCCGGAAATGATCGAGGTGTCGCAGACGATTGTCTTGCAGATGGCCGACGACGGTCTCAAGCCACGCACGCCGGCGCGTTTGCCGGCCGACGACGCCGGTTTGCGCCAGGTCGATCAGCTGCGTCTGGGCAGTTGGGTGGCGTTCGAGGAAGACGAAGAACACACCCTGCGCTGCAAACTGGCGGCGATCATCGAGGCGACCGGCAAGTACGTGTTCGTCGACCGCACCGGGATGAAAGTGCTGGAGCGTGACCGCACCGAACTGGCCCTGGCATTTCGTCGCGGCGCGGTGCGGGCGCTGGACGACACCTTGCTGTTCGATCGGGCGCTGGAGTCGGTGCTCGGCAATCTGCGGCGGCTCAATCGCGGCAAGTGATCGCGCGCCGGGGGCCGATCACGGCATACTGGTCGCCAACACAGTCGGCGTTGAAGGAATCGGTATGCAGTTGGATCCCGCAAGCGGGTGGTGTCACGGGGTGCAGGTCTGCCCTTCGCCCAACTTCAATGAACGCCCGGCGGGCGAAGTTTCCCTGTTGGTCATCCACAACATCAGCCTGCCACCGGCGCAGTTCGCCACCGGCAAGGTCCATGAATTTTTCCAGAATCGTCTGGATGTCACGGAACATCCCTACTTTGCCGGGATCGCCGACCTGCGCGTGTCTGCGCATTTTCTGATCGAACGTGACGGCAAGGTCACCCAGTTTGTCTCCTGTCTTGAGCGTGCCTGGCATGCCGGCGTTTCGGTGTTCGAGGGACGGGAAACCTGTAACGATTTTTCCGTGGGCATCGAGCTGGAAGGCACCGATGATCTGCCGTTCACCGATGCGCAGTACCAGGCGTTGACCGTGCTGACCCGGCAGATACAGGCGGCGTTCCCGGCGATCACGCTCGAGCGTATCTGCGGGCACAGCGACATCGCCCCCGGTCGCAAGACCGACCCCGGACCCGCATTCGACTGGGCACGCTACCGCGCTGCCCTGGCACAAGAGGAAGGACAATGAGTTTTCTGGTGTTACTGCTGGCGGTCTGGATCGAGAAGTTCTCGGCTCTGCGCCAACGGGTGCAACGCGATGGCGGATGGATCCGCGAACTGCACAAGCTTGAAACCGGCGGGTTGGCGAAACAGCCGTGGCTGGTGCTGACCATCCTGGTGCTGTTGCCGGTAGCGCTGCTGGGATTGCTGCTGGTGGTGCTGGAGCCGGTGGCCTACGGTCTGCTGGCGTTGCCGGTGCATTTGCTGGTGGTGATTTACAGCCTGGGGCGGGGTGACCTGCTCGGCGAGCTCGGGCCGTTCCGCGACGCCTGGCGCCGTGAGGATCTGCAGGCCGCTGCCCATGTGGCCAAGCGTGATCTGAACATCTGCGCCGAAAGCGGCGAACAATTGCTGGAGCAAGTGCAACGACATCTGTTGTGGCAGGCCTACCAGAGCTTTTTTGCGGTGATTTTCTGGTATTTCCTGCTCGGTCCGGTGGCGGCGCTGAGCTATCGCTTGCTGGCGCTGGCCGAAGAAAACGCCCAGAACCCGGCGGTGGCCGAACGCGCCGGGCAACTGCGTCATGCCTTCGACTGGGTGCCGGTGCGCCTGCTGGCCGCGAGCCTTGCACTGGTGGGCAATTTCGTCGCGGTCAGCCGAGTAATGCTGCACGAGCTGCTGAACTGGAACATCAGCGCTGCGCAACTGATCAACAAGGTCGGGCTGGCGGCCGGGGAAATCCCGCCGGCCGCTGTCGGTCCCGAAGGCATCAACACCCTCGACTGCCTGTGGGAACTGCTGCTGCGGGCGGCGGTGCTGTGGTATGCCGGCTTTGCCCTGTGGACGGTGCTGGCGTAGGCCGTTCGCGTGACGAGGGGGGCAATCCCCCTCGTTAACCTTAAGTTACAAAACCTCCCTTCGATTTGAGCTATACAGAGATAGCGCCCGATAGTGGCTATCTGCTGTCGCCCCGCGCCTGCCAATAAAAACAAGAAAAAACCAAGGGAGACATCCAGTGAAGAGCTTGCTCTATCCCGCCGTCTCGCTGATGAACCGCTTGAGCTTCGGCATGAAGTTCAGCCTGATCAGCGTGCTGTTCCTGGTGCCGATGCTGGTGACCAATTTCTATCTGGTGCGCGACTCCTATCGTGAATTCCAGGGCACCCGGGTGGAGCTGCAGAGCCTCGACCTGCTGGGCAGCAGCCTGACCCTGCGCCGGGATCTGGAAACCCTCAACAATCTGGTGCAGATCAACGTCACCCTCGGCCAGTCCGGCAAGGCCGGCAATGTCGAGGCGCAGATCACCAGCCTTGAGCAAAACGTCCTGGCGCGCCTGCAAGGGCTGACGCCGATGACCGAGGATCCGGAGCAGATCAAATTCTTCGAGGCCAAACGCGATGAAATGATCGCCGCGTTCAAGGCCCAGCAAGCGGAAAACTCCCTGCAAAGCAAAAGTGCGCTGATCGGCAAGCTGCTGGGCAATGCGCAGGTTTTCAGCCAGATCGTGGCCAGTCAGGCCGGATTGAGTCGCGACAATCAGGGCGACATTCGCCAGCTCAGCGAGCTGATCACCGCGATCACGCCGGCTGTTACTCAGGCGTTGGGCGAGGGGCGGGCGATGGGTTCGTATTCATTGGGCCAGGGCTTTCTCAACAGTTCGTCGAGCACCCGCTTCGACGAGTTGCTGGTGCAGATCGAAAAACTTCAGGCCGAGTACGGCCTGAAATTGCAGGACGCGCTGGGCTCAAGCAAAGCCGCCCGTGATTCCCTGAGCGCACCGGCCGATGCCAGCAAGGCATCGCTGAAACAGGCCGGCACCCTGATCGAAGAACAAGTGGTGATGGCCGAAACGCTCGACGCTCCATGGCAGGGGTTTTATGACCAGGTCACCGGGCTGATGGACCAGACCTATCAGCTCAACGACGCCACCCTGAAATTCCTCGATACCCAGTTGCAGCAGCGCCTGGGGCAAAACCGCACGCACATGGTGCTGCAAGCTGTGGCGTTGTCGGTGGTGTTCGTGCTGATTTTCTATCTCTATGGCGGCTTCTACGCGTCGACCCGCGCCACCCTGAAAAACCTCGGGGCCATGATGGATAAGGTCGCGGCGGGCGACATGACGGTGAATTTCCGCGCCAACAGCCGCGATGAACTCGGCGAATTGGGCGAGGTGTTCAACGGTACGGTGAAGAAAATCCATGACCTGATTGAGCGGGTCGGCCACACCGTTGGCGAGGTCGAGCGACAGGCGGGACAGGTGGAAAACGTCTCGGCGCAAAGCAATCAGGCAGTCGCCGGGCAGCGCACGCAGATTGAGCAGGTGGCCACCGCGATGAACCAGATGTCGGCGACATCGCTGGAGGTGGCACGCAGTGCAGCGGCAGCGGTCAGCAGTGCGCACAGCGTGAACGACGAAACCATCAGCGGTCGCGGGTTGGTGGAATCGCAGCAGGGCAGCATTGCTGCACTGGCGAGCGAAATCGATCAATCGGTGCTGGTGATCAACCAGTTGGCCAGCGACAGTCAGTCGATCAGTCGCGTGCTGGAAGTGATCAAGAGCATCGCCGAACAGACCAATCTGCTGGCGCTCAACGCCGCGATCGAGGCCGCGCGGGCCGGTGAGCAGGGCCGCGGTTTTGCCGTGGTCGCCGACGAAGTCCGCACGCTGGCCAAGCGCACCCAACAATCGACCGAAGAAATCGAGCAGATGATCGCCAAACTCCACGGCGGCGTCGGCGCGGCAGTAAAGGCCATGGGCGTCAGCCATCAGATGGCCAACGGCACGGTGGGGCAGTCGGAAAAAGTCCAGCAGGCGCTGGAAAACATCCTCGGCGCTGTCGGCATGATCGTCGACCAGAACCAGCAGATCGCCGCCGCCGTCGAACAACAGACCGCCGTCGCCCACGATATCGACCAGAACATCGTCGAGATCAACCGTGCCGGCGAGCGCACCGCAGAAGGCGCGCATCAGACCGAAGACGCCAGCCGCGCGTTGTCGGCGCAGGTGGTCGAGTTGAAACAGCTGATCAGCGCGTTCCGGGTTTGAATTGACCTGCCTCTTGTGAGGCAGGTTTTTTCGGAATGGCTTGTAGTACTTTTTTGCCTACATCTGTAAGCCCAATCCTGTTTTCCTCCAGGCGCTGGTTTTTCGGCCTCAATGAACCAAGCTCAGTTCTTTGACCACTTGGAGGAGATCGCATATGTCTGTCGCAACCCTGGGCGTCCAGGGCCGCTGCGCCCACTGCCAGACCACGCTGGTGCTCAAGCCCTGGCAGCTGAATGCCATTTCGATCCACGAAGCGTTCACCTGTGCCCATTGCCAGAAAAGCCTGGAATTGCGTTGCCCCAAGCAGATCAAACGTTTCCGTTCGCTCGATTCACTCGGCCTGCTGCGCGCCAGTGCGCTGGTGACGGTGTGCACCGCGCTGCTGGTGGCCCTGGTGATGGAATGGGTGGGTCTGCTCAGCGTCACCGAGCAGCTGAACGGATCGCTGATCGCGATTTTCGTGTACTTCGCGGTGATTCGTTATGCCCGGCAGCGCCAGCATCTGACGCTGATTCTCGACGCGGCCAAGGCCCACGCCGACTGACTACCAGCCGAACACCTCGCAACTGTTGGCGGTACTGGCGGCAGCGAGTTGTTGCACACTGATGTTCATCAAAGTGGCCAGTGAGTCGCAGATCGCCGGCAGATGCGCTGGCGTATTGCGAATGCCGGGGTACATGGCGGGCGCCATGTCCGGTGAGTCGGTTTCCAGCACCACCGAATCCAGCGGCAAGTCGGCCAGCACCCGGTGCATGCGCAACGCCTGCGGCCAGGTCGGTGCCCCCCCGAGGCCAAGTTTGAAACCGAGCTTGATGTATTCCCGCGCTTCTTCACGGCTGCCTGCGAAGGCGTGAATGATGCCGGCGCGCTTGAGCTTGAAGCGCTTGAGCGTGGCGATCACCGCCGCATGACTGCGCCGCACATGGATCAATGCCGGCAGTTCAAAATCTGCCGCCAATTGTAGTTGTGCCTCGAAAAGCGCTTGCTGGCGTTCGCGGTCGAGGGTTTCGATGAAGTAGTCCAGGCCGATTTCGCCGACCGCGCACAGCTGCCGATGACCCTTTAGCCGTGTCAGCCAGTCGCCCAGTGCCAGCAAGTCTTGCGGCCGATGCTGATCGAGATACACCGGGTGCAATCCGAACGCCGCGTACAGATCGGCATCGCTTTGCACCAGATCCCACACCCGTTGCCAGTTGCCTTCGTAGACACCCAACACGACCATTCGCCGCACCCCGAGGGCGCGGCTTTCGGTGAGCAGTGCCGCGCGGTCGGCGTCGAAGTCGGGGAAGTCCAGATGGGTGTGGCTGTCGATCAGCTCCACGGCTCAGTCCCGGTGAATACGCTGCTTGAAGGTTCGGGCAATGGCTTGCACGCCAGGCTGGTAGTCCGATTGTTCGACCGCCGCCAACGCCAGTTCCAGCGCCTTGTCGGCGATCAACTGGTGCTGCTGGGCCATGGCGTTGACCGGCAGCGGCAGGAAGTCGAGCAACTGGGTGTCGCCGAACGTGCCGAGGCGCAGCGGGCGGTTTTTTAACGGGAAGTCATGCAGCGCGTCGAACACCCCCTGCAACAGTACGTAGGACGTGGTCACCAGCGCATCCGGCAAATGCCCGAGGCGTTGCAGGAGTTCTTCCATCAACTGCTTGCCGCACTCGCGGCTGAAGGATTCGGCGTGTTCGATCAGCACTTCGCCCTTGAACCCGGCCAGGGCTTGTTTGAAACCGGCTTCACGTTCCTGGCTGATGCTCAGTTCCGGGCGAGCGCCCAGCAGCACGATCTGTTTCGGCTGCGGGTCGAGCAGGCTTTCGGTCAGGTGCAGGCTGGCTTCGCGGTCATCGCTGACCACCGAACAGAAATGTTCGGCATCCATCACCCGGTCGATGGCAATGATCGGCAAACCCTTGGTCTGCAACTGGCGATAACTGTCGTCACCGGCCGGCAGGCAACTGGCGACGATCAACGCATCGCAGCGTCGGGCGCGGAACAGTTGCAGCAGTTGCCGTTCGCTGTCGGGGGCATCGTCGGAGCTGGCGATCAGCAACTGATAACCCCGCGCACGGGCACCTTGCTCCAGCAGTTTGGCGATCCGCGCGTAACTGGGGTTTTCCAGATCCGGCAGGATAAAACCCAGGGTCCGGGTGTGCCGACTGCGCAGCCCGGCTGCCTGTGGATTGGGGGTAAAGCCGTGCAGTTCGACCACCGCCCGCACCCGCTCGACGGTGGCGTTGCTGATGCGTTGCTGTTCGGCCTTGCCATTGATGACGTAGCTGGCGGTGGTCACGGACACTCCGGCCAACCGCGCGATATCACTGAGTTTCAACCCGGGATTTCCTTGTTTTTTCGAGCTTGCCGCGACATTTTCGCCAATCCTACCCGATTCAGGCAGGCGACCATTGTCTCAGCGCATCCGACAAGTTGGACTTCAAGGATGGGACATTATCGAGTAACGTGCCGATCAATCTAGATTAAACGTTTCAGCAAGCGTATTTTCTACGTTTTAGACGCCTTTGGCCGGTTCTGCCGTGAAACCGCCAAAACTGCCTCCTGAAAAGGATGGCTCACAGCGCCTAAGCTGCAACCATTCAAAACAATACCTGGCGCGCCACCGCGCCAAAAAGGAGATCGCATGCTCGAGCTCACTGTAGAGCAGATATCCATGGGCCAGTCGGCTGTGGATAAACCCGCCGCTTTGCAATTGCTGGCCAGTCATCTGGTCGCCGATGGACTTGTCGCCGACGGCTACCTCTCCGGCCTGCAGGCCCGGGAGGCTCAGGGCTCGACCTTCCTCGGCCAAGGCATTGCGATCCCCCACGGCACGCCCGAAACCCGTGATCAGGTGTTCGCCACCGGCGTGCGCCTGATGCAGTTTCCCGACGGCGTGGACTGGGGCGACGGCCAGATCGTTTATCTGGCCATCGGCATCGCCGCCAAATCCGACGAACACCTGCGCCTGCTGCAACTGCTGACCCGCGCTCTCGGCGAGACCGATCTGGGCCAGGCCCTGCGCCGCGCCAGTTCGCCCGAAGCGCTGCTGAAACTGCTGCAAGGCGCGCCGCAAGAGCTGGCGCTGGATGCGCAGATGATCGGCCTCGGCGTATCGGCCGACGATTTCGAAGAGCTGGTCTGGCGCGGGGCACGACTGCTGCGCCAGGCCGATTGCGTGAGCAACGGTTTCGCTGGCGTGTTGCAGCAGGTCGAAGCGCTGCCGCTGGGCGATGGCCTGTGGTGGCTGCACAGCGAGCAGACCGTGAAGCGTCCGGGCCTGGCCTTCGTCACCCCGGACAAACCGATGCGCTACCTCGGTCAGCCGCTCAGCGGTCTGTTCTGTCTGGCCAGCCTCGGTGAAGCGCATCAGGCGTTACTCGAACGGTTGTGCGCGTTGCTGATCGAAGGTCGTGGCCATGAACTGGGCCGCGCCACCAGCAGCCGCAAAGTCCTCGAAGTGCTCGGCGGCGAGTTGCCGGCCGACTGGCCGAGTGCGCGTATCGCACTGGCCAACGCCCATGGTCTGCACGCGCGGCCGGCGAAGATCCTCGCGCAACTGGCGAAAAGTTTTGACGGTGAAATCCGTGTGCGCATCGTCGACGGTCAGGACAGCGCCGTATCGGTGAAAAGCCTGAGCAAATTGCTGAGCCTCGGCGCTCGTCGTGGGCAGGTGCTGGAAATCATCGCCGAACCGAGCATCGCCGCCGACGCTTTGCCGGCGTTGCTGGCCGCCATCGAAGAAGGCCTCGGCGAAGAAGTCGAACCGCTGCCGGCCGTGAGTCAGCAACGCGAAGTCATCGCCGACATCGCCGAAGTCCTGAGCGCCCCGGCCTCCGGCAGTCTGCTGCAAGCGATCCCTGCCGCCCCTGGCATCGCCATCGGCCCGGCGCACATTCAGGTCCAGCAAACCATCGATTACCCGTTGCGCGGCGAGTCCGCTGCCATCGAGCGCGAGCGTCTCAAGCAAGCGCTGGCCGACGTGCGTCAGGACATTCAGGGCCTGATCGAACGCAGCAAGGCCAAGGCGATCCGCGAGATTTTCATCACCCACCAGGAAATGCTCGACGACCCGGAACTCACCGACGAAGTCGACACCCGTCTCAAGCAGGGTGAAAGCGCCGAAGCAGCCTGGATGGCCGTGATCGAGGCCGCCGCAAAACAACAGGAAGCGTTGCAGGACGCATTGCTCGCCGAACGTGCCGCCGACCTGCGCGACATCGGTCGCCGGGTGCTGGCGCAACTGTGTGGCGTGCAGACGCCCGCCGAGCCTGAGCAACCGTACATTCTGGTGATGGATGAAGTCGGCCCGTCCGACGTGGCGCGTCTGGATCCGGCGCGGGTCGCGGGGATTCTCACCGCCCGTGGCGGCGCCACCGCGCACAGCGCCATCGTGGCTCGCGCACTGGGGATTCCGGCGCTGGTCGGTGCGGGCGCAGCAGTGCTGCTGCTGAAGCCGGGCACGCCGTTGCTGCTCGACGGCCAGCGCGGTCGCCTGCATGTGGACGCGGATGCCGCGACCCTGCAACGCGCCAGCGAAGAACGCGACACCCGCGAACAACGCCTGAAAGCCGCCGCCGAACAACGTCATCAACCGGCGCACACCACCGACGGCCACGCCGTGGAAGTGTTCGCCAACATCGGCGAAAGCGCTGGCGTCATCAGCGCGGTGGAGCAGGGCGCCGAAGGCATCGGTCTGTTGCGCACCGAACTGATTTTCATGGCTCATCCACAGGCACCGGACGAGGCGACTCAGGAAGCCGAATACCGCCGCGTCCTCGACGGCCTCGCCGGTCGGCCGCTGGTGGTGCGCACGCTTGATGTCGGCGGCGACAAACCGCTGCCGTATTGGCCGATTGCCAAGGAAGAAAACCCGTTCCTCGGCGTACGCGGGATTCGCCTGACCTTGCAGCGTCCGCAGATCATGGAAGCGCAGTTGCGCGCCTTGCTGCGTTCGGCGGACAACCGTCCGTTGCGGATCATGTTCCCGATGGTCGGCAGTGTCGAAGAATGGCGTCAGGCCCGCGACATGACCGAACGCCTGCGTCTGGAAATCCCGGTTGCCGACCTGCAACTGGGGATCATGATCGAAGTGCCGTCCGCCGCACTGCTGGCGCCGGTGCTGGCAAAAGAGGTGGACTTCTTCAGCGTCGGCACCAACGACCTGACTCAGTACACGCTGGCGATCGACCGTGGTCATCCGACCCTGTCCGCCCAGGCTGACGGCCTGCACCCGGCGGTGCTGCAACTGATCGACATCACCGTGCGCGCGGCCCATGCCCACGGCAAATGGGTCGGCGTCTGCGGCGAGCTGGCGGCGGATCCGCTGGCGGTGCCGGTGCTGGTCGGCCTCGGTGTGGATGAATTGAGCGTCTCCGGGCGCAGCATCGCCGAGGTCAAGGCACGCATCCGCGAACTCAGCCTGACCCAGGCTCAAACCCTTGCTCAACAAACCCTGGCCTTGGGCAGCGCCAACGAAGTGCGCGCATTAGTGGAGGCCCTGTAATGGCCAAGATTCTCACCCTGACCCTCAACCCGGCGCTGGACCTCACGGTGCAGTTGCCACGTCTTGAGGCCGGTCAGGTCAACCGCAGCGACGAGATGCACACCCACGCCGCCGGTAAAGGCGTGAATGTCGCGCAAGTGCTGGCCGACCTCGGTCATCAACTGACGGTCAGCGGCTTTCTCGGCGAAGACAATCTGCAAGCGTTCGAAACCCTGTTCGCCAAACGCGGTTTCACCGATGCGTTTATCCGGGTACCCGGCGAGACCCGCAGCAACATCAAGGTCGCTGAGCAGGATGGACGCATCACCGACATCAACGGCCCGGGGCCGGTGGTCGGCGTAGTGGCGCAACAGGCGTTGCTGGAGCGTCTGGTGCAGATCGCGCCGGGGCATGACGCGGTTGTAGTTGCGGGCAGCTTGCCGCGCGGAGTCACTGCACAGTGGTTGCGCGAACTGGTCGGACGCTTGAAAGCGTTGGGCCTGAAAGTCGCTCTGGACACCAGCGGCGAAGCTTTGCGCGCAGCGCTCAAGGCCGGTCCGTGGCTGATCAAACCGAATACCGAAGAGCTGGCCGATGCACTGGGCTGTGAAGTGCTGTCCCACGCGTCTCAGGCCGAAGCGGCCAATCGGTTGCACGTTCAAGGCATCGAGCATGTGGTGATTTCCCACGGCGCCGACGGTGTGAACTGGTTCAGCGTCGGCTCGGCGCTGCATGCGACACCGCCGAAGGTCAGCGTCGCCAGCACGGTCGGTGCCGGCGATTCGTTGCTGGCCGGCATGCTCCACGGTCTGCTCAGCGCCGACACGCCGGAACAAACCCTGCGCACGGCCACCGCAATTGCGGCGCAGGCGGTAACCCAGATCGGTTTCGGTATTCACGATGCTGCGCAACTGGTGCAGCTCGAACAGGGCGTGCGCGTGCGCCCCCTGACAGAACAATAAGAGGGTTTGTCATGAAGTTAGCCATTGTCACGTCCTGCCCGAACGGCATGGTCACCAGTGTGCTGTGCGCCCGGTTGCTGGATGCCGCGGCCCAGCGTCAGGGCTGGAGCACCAGCGTCGAAGTGGTAGACGCCGCGCACCCGGAACGTGAATTGTCGGCGGCCACCATCGAGGCTGCCGAGTGGGTGTTGCTGGTGGCCACGGGACCTGTGGACATGACCCGGTTCATCGGCAAGAAAGTCTTTCGGATCGCACCGGCGCAAGCCCTGCAGGATGTCGAAGACGTGCTGCGGCGTGGCGCTGTCGAGGCCGAGGTGTACGTCGCTGCCGAAGCGCCGCCGGTGGTTGCCAGCGCTCAAGCGCCGCGTCTGGTCGCGGTCACCGCGTGCCCGACCGGCGTCGCCCACACCTTCATGGCCGCCGAAGCCTTGCAGCAAGCCGCCAAGCGTCTGGGCTACGACCTGCAGGTCGAGACCCAGGGCTCGGTCGGCGCGCGCAATCCGCTGAGCGCAGCCGCGATTGCCGAGGCTGACGTGGTGCTGCTGGCGGCTGACATTGAAGTCGCCACCGAGCGTTTCGCCGGCAAGAAAATCTACCGCTGTGGCACCGGAATCGCGTTGAAGCAATCCGAAGCCACACTGAAAAAAGCCCTGGCCGAAGGTGTCGTGGAAAGCGCTGCCGGCGACGGCAAGGCCCCGGCCAAACAAGAGAAAAGCGGCGTCTACAAACACCTGCTGACCGGTGTGTCGTTCATGCTGCCGATGGTGGTGGCGGGCGGTCTGATGATCGCCTTGTCGTTCGTGTTCGGCATCACCGCGTTCAAGGAAGAAGGCACACTGGCGGCGGCGCTGATGCAGATCGGTGGCGAGACCGCGTTCAAATTGATGGTGCCGCTGCTGGCCGGTTACATCGCCTGGTCGATTGCAGACCGTCCCGGACTCGCGCCGGGCATGATCGGCGGTTTGCTGGCGAGCACCCTGGGCGCCGGCTTCATCGGCGGGATCGTTGCCGGGTTTATCGCAGGCTACGCGGCCAAGGCGATCAGTCGTTATGTGGCGCTGCCGCAAAGCCTTGAAGCGCTGAAACCGATCTTGATCATCCCGCTGTTCGCCAGTCTGTTCACCGGGCTGGTGATGATTTACGTGGTCGGCAAACCGGTGGCCGGGATGCTCGCGGCGCTGACCCATTTCCTCGACAGCATGGGCACCACCAACGCGATCCTGCTCGGTGTGCTGCTGGGCGGCATGATGTGCGTCGACCTCGGCGGGCCGATCAACAAGGCTGCCTATGCGTTCTCGGTGGGGCTGCTCGCCTCGCAGAGTTATGCACCGATGGCCGCGACCATGGCCGCCGGCATGGTGCCGCCGATTGGTCTGGGCATCGCCACGTTCATCGCCCGACGCAAGTTTGCCCAGACCGAGCGCGAAGCCGGTAAAGCGGCGCTGGTGCTCGGGTTGTGCTTCATCTCCGAAGGGGCGATTCCGTTTGCGGCGAAAGACCCGTTGCGGGTGATCCCGGCAAGCATTGCCGGCGGTGCGCTGACCGGTGCGTTGTCGATGTATTTCGGCTGCAAACTGATGGCGCCCCACGGTGGCCTGTTCGTGCTGGCGATTCCGAATGCGATCAACCATGCGCTGTTGTACCTGCTGGCGATTGTCGCGGGCAGCCTGCTGACGGCGGTGGTGTATGCGCTGGTCAAGCGGCCGGAAGCCCTGGAGCTGGCGCTGGAGCCCGCGAAGGCGTGAGGTGTCACACCCCTTTCATCTAGCAGTGCTTAAGTTTTCCTTTTTTCAGGGAGAACACCATGAGCGATTTCAATCCCGGTCGCCGACGCGTGATGCAAGCCGTCGGCGCCGGACTGCTGATGCCGGGGCTGGCGCCGGCCGTGATCGCGTCGGTCAAGGATCGACCGCAACTCACTGACGGCGTGCAATCCGGCGACTTGCAGGGCGACCGGGCGATGATCTGGAGCCGCGCCGACCGCCCGGCGCAGATGGTGGTGGAGTGGGACACCCGCAGTCAGTTCCGCCATCCACGCCGGGTCGTCTCGGCGCTGGCCGATGCCCGCAGCGATTTCACCGCCCGCGTCGAACTCACCGGGCTGCCCGCCGATCAGGCGATTTTCTACCGTGTGTATTTCAAGGATGCCCGCACCGGCGTCGCCAGCGAACCGTGGCTTGGCCATTTGCGCAGCGCACCGACGGCGCGGCGCAATCTCCGTTTTGTCTGGAGCGGCGACACCGTCGGCCAGGGCTTCGGCATCAACCCCGATATCGGCGGCATGCGCATCTATGAAGCCATGCGCATGCGCCTGCCGGACTTCTTTATCCACAGCGGCGACACCATCTACGCCGACGGCCCGGTGCCGGCGCAACTGACCACTGAAGGTGGCCGGATCTGGCGCAACCTCACCACCGAAGCCAAGAGCAAAGTCGCCCAGACCCTCGACGATTATCGCGGCAATTACCGCTACAACCTGATGGATGAAAACGTCCGTCGCTTCAATGCCGAAGTGCCGCAGATCTGGCAATGGGACGACCATGAAGTGGTCAACAACTGGTCGCCGGGCAAGCAGCTCGACGAGCGTTATCAGGAAAAAAATATCCACACCCTGGTCGGCCGTGCGCGTCAGGCCTGGCTCGAATATTCGCCGATGCGTTTGCAGGCCGCCGATGGCGGCGGGAGGATTTATCGCAAGCTGAGTTACGGGCCGATGCTCGATGTGTTCGTGCTCGACATGCGCAGTTATCGCGGCGCCAACGACGACAATCTCGGGGCGGAAAAACCATTCCTCGGTCGTGAGCAATTGAACTGGCTCAAGCGCGGACTGAAGGCGTCGAAAGCCCAGTGGAAAGTCATCGCCGCCGACATGCCGATCGGTCTCGGCGTGCCGGATGGCGAGGTCAGCCCCGGTGTTGCGCGCTGGGAAGCGGTGGCCAACGGCGATCCCGGCCCGGCGCAGGGACGTGAGCTGGAAGTCGCCGAGCTGCTGGGCTTTTTGCGCGCGCAACAGGTGCGCAATTTCGTGTTCCTGACGGCGGATGTGCATTACTGCGCAGCGCATCACTATCACCCGGAGCGCGCGGCGTTCCAGGATTTCGAACCGTTCTGGGAGTTTGTCGCAGGGCCGTTGAACGCCGGCAGTTTCGGACCCAATCCGCTGGACAAGACTTTTGGCCCGCAGGTGGTGTTCCAGAAAGCACCACCGACGCAGAACGCCTCGCCGTTTGCCGGGTTTCAGTTTTTCGGTGAGGTGAATATCGAGGGGCAGAGCGGGGAGATGAGTGTGGTGTTGCGGGATCTGGAGGGTGTTGCGGTGTTCGAGCAGAAGCTGCAACCGACCTGAGTTCAGCGCAAAAAAACTGTGGGAGCGAGCTTGCTCGCGATAGCGGTATAACAGACAACCAATGTGTTGAATGTAAAACCGTCATCGCGAGCAAGCTCGCTCCCACATTTGTCATGTGTGGTCAGTAAACGTCGCGGCGATAGCGACCCTGTTCGATCAGGCGTTCGACTTCAGTGGCGCCCAGCACTTCATTGAGCACCTGATCCACGCCCGACGCCATGCCTTGAAGGCTGCCGCAGATGTAGATTACCGCACCGTCCGCCAGCCATTTCTTCAACTCGCCGGCCGATTCGCGCAGGCGATCCTGCACGTAAATCTTTTCGGCCTGATCCCGCGAGAACGCCAGATCCAGTCGTTCCAGATCGCCATTGATCAACCACTCTTCCAGCTCCGCGCGACAGAGGAAATCGTGCTCGCGATTGCGCTCGCCAAACAGCAGCCAGTGGCGCTGTTGATTGTCGGCGATCCGTGCCTTGAGCAAGCTGCGCAGTCCGGCAAGGCCGGTGCCGTTGCCCAGCAGGATCATCGGCACCGGAGCGTTCGGCAGATGGAAACCGCTGTTACGACGGACCCGCAGGCTGATGCTGCCGCCGACCGGAGCATGCTCGGTCAGCCAGCCGGAGCCGATGCCGAGGCTGCCGTCGGCATGCTGTTCCTGACGCACGATCAGTTCCAGCACCCCGTCGGCGGCAATCGAGGCGATCGAGTATTCGCGCATCGCCAGCGGCACCATCGCATCGACCAGCGCCTGAGCGTGCAGGCCCACCAGATGGGCGCGGTGCTCGGGCAACTGGCGGCTGGCGAGGGCCACTTCCAGCGGCTCTTGCAGGCCGTTGACCTTGACGCTGGTTTCGCCACGGATGCCGAGACCGTCGAGGAAATGCTCGATGGCCCACGGGCAGTTGCGCGGCAGCACTTCCACCAGGTCACCGGCCAGCCAGCTGCGAGAAGTCGGAGCGGTCAGGCCGAGCAGGAAAACCGGGGCGCCGGCGCTGTCCGGGTTCATCAGCTCGCGGCGTACCAGTGTCCAGTTCTCGTAGCTCGGTGCCTGCCAGGTGTCGACCGGTGCTTGCCCGGTGAGCAGGCCGAGCTGGGTCTGCCAGTGACGCAGGGCGTAAGGATCGCCGCTGTCGACTTCGACCGGGGCGAACAGGGTCTTGCCGCCGTGTTCGCCCAGCCATTGATGCAGGCGTCGGGCGAAACCGCAGAAGTGTTGATACTGCCGATCGCCAAGGCCGAGTACGGCGTAGTTGAGGCTGTCGAGGGTCGAGGCTTTGCTCAATACCTTGCGCTCGAAACCGCGAGCGCTGTCCGGTGCTTCGCCGTCGCCGAAGGTACTGACCACGAACAGCGCGTTGTTCGGTTCGCACAGATCCTGTTCGCTGACATTCGCCAGCGGCTGCACCTTCACCGGCAATCCGGCGGCCTGCAATTGACCCGCCGTCTGCCACGCCAGTTGCTCGGCAAAACCGCTCTGGCTAGCGAAACCGATCAGCCACGCCGGCGTATCGCCGGCCGGTTGGTCGAGGCCTTTGCGGGCATCCTTGATCTGCTTTTTCTTGCGTCGGCGATCCAGATAAAGCAACCAGCCGGTGATGAAGAACAGCGGCATCAAGACGGCCGCGGCGGTGACGATGATCCGCCCGACCAGCCCGAAATAGCTGCCGACGTGCAGCGCATAAATGCTGGTCAGCAATTGCGCCTTGAAGCTCTTGTCGGCGTAGCGGTCGACGCGTTTGACCACTCCGGTGGCCGGGTCGAGGGTGATCTGGTTCAGCGCGCGGTCATGGGGCGAGCTGTCGAGCAGGTAGAACACGGTCGCCGGTTGGCCGGCCACCGGCGGCATGCGGATGTTGTAGGAAGCGAGGCCTGGGCCTGCGGTGCTGTAGATGCTGAGCCACATGGCGGCGTAATCGGCAGTCGGCGCCGGACCTTCGGGGGCCGGGCCACGACCGCCGCGCACGCGCTCGTTTTGCGGCGCGTCGGAAAGCAATCTGGTCAGGCCCTTGTTGTACCACTCGTAGGACCAGGACAGTCCGGTCAGTGCCAGCAGCAGGTAAACCAGCATGCACCAGGTGCCGAACACCGAGTGCAGATCCCAGTTGAAGCTGCGGCCCTTTTTCTTCCAGTCGAGGGTCAGCCACACGCGCCAGCTGTTCCACTGGCGCGGCCAGCGCAGGTACAGGCCGGACAGGCAGAAGAACAGCAGCATCAGGGTGCAGGCGCCGGTGATGTTGCGACCGGTATCGCCCATGGCGAGGAACCGGTGCAGTTGCAGCATCAGGCCGAAGAAATCCTGGCCGGTGGCCTCGCCCTTGAACTCGGCGGTGTAGGGATCGAAGTAGCGCATCTCGCCCCGGCGCTCGCCTTTGGGCGGGGTGAACCAGACGCGTCCGGCGCTGCCGCTTTCGGTCTCGACCGAAAGCATCGAGACTTTCTTGCCCGAGGCCGCTTCGATCTGTGCCACCAGATCGGCGGGCGGCAGGACGCCGGCGACCTGCTTCTCGACCTGCAACACTGAAGGGTTGAGGGCTTTGAGAATTTCGTCCTGAAACGAATAGGCAGCGCCGGTGATGCCCATCAGGGCCAGCACCAGCCCGGCAGTGATGCCAAAAAACCAGTGCAACTGGAACAGGGTTTTCTTCAACACGTCGCTTGCCTTGTCCGTTCGGAAATTGTGTTCACGGCGTGCATTATGCCGTGGCCTATCGAGAAGCGTTCTTTATTACGCACAAAAGCCCCGCTCAAATGAATGAACGGGGCTCGGTACTTCCCTCTTCGATCAGAAGTGGAAGTTGGTGCTCAGCAATGCCGTACGGCCCGCCGCCTGGTTGGCGAAGTGAGTCGAGAAGGCCTTGTCGTAGTAGGTTTCGTTGGTCAGGTTCTGCACGTTCAGTTGCAGGTCGACGTTCTTGCTCAGCTTGTACGCCGCCATCGCGTCGTAGCGAACATAGGAATCGACCATGGTGGTGTTGGCCACGCTGCCGAACACGTCATCCACGTAGAACGCACCGCCACCGATGGTCAGCTTTGGCGTGACCTGGTAAGTGGTCCACAGGCTGGCGCTGTTTTTCGGCGTGTTAGGCAGCTCGTTGCCGTTGTTGGCCTTGTTGGCCGGCAGGTCACCACCGTCCACCTGTTCGCTGTCCATGTAGGCGTAACCGGCGAACACTTGCCACTTGTCGGTGATCTTGCCGCTGGCGGACAACTCGATACCTTGAACACGGGTCTTGCCGGCGTTCTCGTAAGAGGTGGTATCGACCTGGACTCGCGCGTTTTCTTTCTCGGTGCGGAAGATGTCGGCGGTCAGCGACAGGCGATCGTTCAGCAGATCCCACTTGGTGCCGATTTCGTAGTTCTTGGTGGTTTCCGGCTCCATGTCGCTCTTGAGCAGGTTGCCGTTGCGATCCGGCGTGCCGCCCAGCGGGTTGCCTTCCTGACCTTCACCCAGGGTGTTGCCCGGCGGTGTGGCGGAGGTGGCGTAGGACGCATAGATGCTGCCGTTCTCTGCCGGCTTGTAGACGATGCCGAACTGACCGGTGACGAACTCGCTGGTGTCAGAACCTTTGGAGGTGGTGTTGCCGGCGGCGGTGTAGGTCTTGTAGCCGGTTTCGAAGTGGTCGTAACGCAGGCCCATGTTCACCAGCCATTGCTCGGACAACTCCAGGGTGTCGAACGCATACAGCGCGTAGGTATCGGACTGGGTGTCGGTGCCGGCGTAGTTGCGCGAGATCGCGCCGTTCCACGGGTCGTTCGGGTTCGGGTTCGACAGCGAGGTGCAGTTGTAGCCGCTGGCGGCGCCGATCAGGCCCGGGTTGCAGTTGGTGGTCACGGCCGAGGTGCGCGGCGTGGTGTCGGTGTTGACGTTGTACGAGGATTTGCTGCTTTCCTCACGGGTGTATTCGACACCGGTGGAGAAGCTGTTCTTGAAACCGGCGACGTAGAAGTTGCCGAACAGATCGGTCTGGTTGGTGGTGGTCTCGGTGTTGCTCACGCGAGTGTTCGCACGACGCCAGACGCTGCCGTTGTTGACGTTGCCCTTGCTGTCGTCCGGCTGGGTCAGGATGTAATCCTGCATGCTGGTGCCATGACGCAGGGTGTTCTTGATCGTCAGCGAGTCGCTCAGGTCATGCTCGATGGCGAAGGTCGCGGTGTCGGTGCGGCCCTTGCGGAAGTCGCGGTCCAGACCGTAGAAATTGCTGTGATCGCCGCCGGCGTACGGCTTGTCCGGGTTGGACTTGGTGCGCGCCGCCGAGCCACCGGCCGGAATGGTGTAAGGAATGCCCGAATCCGGCGTGTCGTTGCTTTCGAGATGGTAGTAATCGAGGTTGACGCGGGTGTCGGTGCCCAGGCCGAAGGCCAGGGACGGCGCGATGCCCCAGCGGTCGTAGTCGACCTTGTCGCGACCGGCGACGTTGCTCTCGTGGCTCATCAGGTTCAGACGGCCGGCAGCGGTGTCGCTGAACTGGTAGTTGCCATCCATGGTGTAGCGCTGGGTCTGGTCGGAGCCCCAGGTGAAGCCACCGTCGAACGAGTTGCCCAGGTGCGCTTTCTTGCTCACCAGGTTGATGCTGCCGCCCGCCGCGCCGCGACCGCCGATGGCGGAGTTCGGGCCCTTGCTGACTTCGATGTTTTCCACGGCGAAGATTTCGCGGCTCTGGGAGCCGGTGTCGCGCACGCCGTCGAGGTAAGTGTCGCCCTGGGCGTCGAAACCACGGATGAACGGACGGTCGCCCTGCGGGTTGCCGCCTTCACCGGCACCGAAGGTGATGCCCGGCACGGTGCGCAGCGCGTCCTGCATGTTCAGGGCGCCGGTGTCCTTCAGGACTTGTTGGGGGATAACGGTGACCGAGCGCGGGGTATCAACCAGTGGCGCGGTGTACTTGGGCGAGGAGGCTTTCTCGACCTGGTAGGACGTCGAGTCCTGGGCTTCGCCGGTGATGGCGGTGGCGTCCAGGGCGATGGCATTGCCGGTCGCTTTGCTGTCGGTTTTTTCGGCGGCGAACACCATGTGGCCTGCGGAGCCGGCGGTAATTGCCACGCCGATGGCGGAAGCGAGCAGACGCGGTGAACTGACCGGTAATTGTGCGAGTTGACGTGCCATTTTTATTCCCCTCCCCAAGGATTTGAGGCGGCGGAATATAGGGTAAACAGGTATTCGTATCAATTGCGAAATATTACTATTCGCGACAAATTTACATTCTTTACAATTTAACCTTACGGTTTTTACCAGTTCATTCGTCTAGCGGGTTTTACACAGTCAATAAGAATCAATACCATTGGCATCTTTTTGCCATCTGGTGACGTCGCCATGCTCCTGCACATCCCCGCGCTGTTCGAGAAAGACGAAGTGCAGCGCATCCGCGAGGCTCTGGAACAGGCCGACTGGGCCGATGGCAAGATCACCGCCGGCTATCAATCGGCCAAGGCCAAGCACAATCTGCAGCTGCCGGAAGGCCATCCGCTTGCCAAGGAAATCGGCGCCGCGATGCTTGAACGGCTGTGGAAAAATCCGCTGTTCATGTCCGCCGCTTTGCCGCACAAAGTATTTCCGCCGCTACTCAATTGCTACACGGCGGGCGGCAGTTTCGATTTCCACATCGACAATGCCGTACGCCAGCCCAAGGGCAGCATCGAACGGGTACGCACTGATCTGTCCGCCACGCTGTTTTTCAGCGAGCCCGAGGACTACGACGGCGGCGAGCTGGAAATCCAGGATACTTTCGGTACCCAACGGGTGAAACTGCCCGCCGGCGACATGGTGCTGTACCCCGGCACCAGCCTGCACAAGGTCAACGCGGTGACTCGTGGTGCGCGCTATGCCTCGTTCTTCTGGACTCAAAGCCTGGTGCGCGAGGACAGCCAGCGCGCCTTGCTGTTCGAAATGGACGGTGCGATCCAGCAGCTCACGCAAGACATGCCCGATCACCCTTCGCTGATCCGCCTCACCGGCACCTATCACAACCTGCTGCGTCGCTGGGTCGAGGTGTAAGTGGCGGACTTTCGGTTACGTCGCGAAGAAGTCCTCGACGGCGAACGCCTCACGGCCATGCTCGAAGAAAGCCCTGCCCGCGCGGCTCAGGCGATTCTGCTGGCGGCGGGTGAGGGCGTGCTGGAAGCGCAGGCGCTGCTCGGGCAGATCCTGCTCGATGGTCACGGGATTGCTCAGGATCAGCCGCTGGCATTGCGCTGGTTTGAAATTGCCGCAGGGCAAGGTCATTTGATGGCGCGCAATATGCTCGGCCGCTGCCATGAGCACGGATGGGGCTGTGTGGCCAGCGCCGAACTTGCTGCGCGCCATTACCAGACGGCCGCCGAAGCAGGGCTGGATTGGGCGATGTACAACCTGGCAAACCTGCACGCCACCGGGCGTGGAACACCCGAGAACCAGGCGCAGGCCCTTGCTCTGTACCGCCGCGCCGCCGAGTCGGGACATGCCAAGTCGATGAACCTGTTGGGCCGGTATCTGGAAGAAGGACTCCACTGCCCGCAAGATCTGCCAACGGCGCGTGACTGGTATCGTCGCGCGGCCGAGGGCGGCGATTTTCGTGGCCAATTCAGTCACGCCGCGGTGCTTGCCGATGAAGGGCGCATTGACGAAGCTCTCGTTTGGCTACGCAAGGCGCTGGACGCGGGCAATGTGAATTTCCTGCGTGTTGCCAGTATGTCTTTGTTGAATGCACAACATCCGCAAATCCGCGCCATGGCCGACGCTTACAAGTTGCGGCTGGCAGAGTTAGTTGTTTTGTAAATATTTATTCTGCGGTTGTTAGGTTTTGTCAAGTTTGTATGGCTGTTCTCGGATAAGTATTCGGGTGAGTGGCTTATTTGTCTTGAATACTAATATTTGAGTGCTTGTTGATTGTTGTCTTGCTGTTCTAGGGTTGTTTTGCGATGTCGGCGCTCAAGTTGAAATGAGTCGAACCATGATGTCGTATCTAAAATGACTTTTATTAAATATCCGAAGAAGACAAGGAGTCTCTTATGGAGTTCAAGATGGACAGCAAGATCGTCGAGGCCGCCGCAAAAGCGCCTCGGATGTTTGTAAGTGCTTCGCTCGGCGAGGGTGAAGAATACAATCGGGAAACCGGTATTCAATTAACCAAAGAGCAGATTATCAGCCTGCGCAAGTATGAGGTTCTGGGGCTGTCGCTTCCGGTTCGGCTGGCGGACGTTGTTGCCTATCTGAACTACGGCACCGGGGATGCGGGGGGCGTTGGTCTCAAGGCAACAGACTTCCTGCGCACATTCACCTACACCTACGACCATGCGAAACGCTGGTCCCCGTTGCGTGAGAAAATCATGCTCACCGGTACTGATCTGAAGATTTTTGCCGGCAGCATTATTCGTACGGGTAAAGGCATCGTAGAGATCTACGAGGACCTGAAAGCCTCCAGGTATCTGGAGGAATACGATATCAATACGCCCGAAGAGTATGTGCAGCTCAAGCGCACGGTACCGGGCCTTCCCGACCTGGGCTTGCCGTCCGGTGATGTTCCGGAAATCAAAGCGTATCTCAATGACATGCTGGCTAAAGTCATGCAGTGCCACGCGAAGGCCGAGCATGTCAGATCGGAACTCGACAGTTTTGGCTCTGATATGCGCGAGATCGTGCTGCCGGAGATCAAACTGCGACTGGAGTTCGTATCGCGCAATACTTATCAGGCAGACATTCAGGCCCTGCAGGGGGAGATCGACCAGCGCTCGAAAGAAATCGATGAGCTGAACAAACAATATGATCAGTTGGTTCAGGAAGCGATCAGGTCGGCAGCGACACTGAATATCGGTGGTTTGATTCTCGGCATCTACCAGGGCGTCAAGGCTGAAAAAATCCGCAAGGAGCGAAACCGGTTGAAGGCAGAGCAACAGGCTTCCAACCAGGTAATGGCCAGCAAAAACCAGACGCTGAGTTCCCTGAACAAAGTGCGCGATGATTTGCAGAATCTCAACTACGTGGCGATCGAGGCTGAAGTTGCCACGCAGAACCTGATGCTGGTCTGGAATGCGTTGAGCACCTATATCAGTGCGTCTGTCAAAGAAGTTGATCTGCTTGAGGAAGCCACTTCCCTGAGGAAGTTCAAGAACCAGATTCTCGGTATCATTGATCCGTGGGAGCAGATCAAGGTGAGTTCCGATCAGCTATTGGACGTCTTTGATGCGGCAGATAAAGAGTATGGAAGCAACTTTGCGGTATTCAGGAGTAACACAATCATGTTGTCGCTAAACAGTCATTCAGCCGATTCGGACTTTGACATCGCTGCTTTGCGTTCCCACGCTGCGGCCGTTCAAACGAGCAATGTCACTGCGCAAATGCTCGGTGAAGAGTTCAATTATCTGCCGGGTACCGTCCGCACAATGAATGGACTGACGGTGGCTATTCAGAAGGCCACATTTGAACTTCGTAATCAGGCCCAGACTACAGCGATCAATCTGGAGCGCGCGCAGAACAAGCTGAAAATATCTCAGGCCGAACTTCTCGAATATCCGGAAGAGGCGGATGACATCCGCGAGGAAATGGAAATCGAACTCAAGAATTTATCGATGAAAGTCTCCGAGCACGCGGACGACTTGAAGATGACGCACAACGGCTTGAGTACCGCTTACGACCGATCGGCTTCGGCGCAATGGAAGGTGACGCTGCAGCAGGATCGGGCCTTCACGGAGGCACTGAAGGTCAAGTCGGAAGAAAAAGTCGCCGATTTCGAAAAACAGATGAAATCGGTGTCTGAAGCGCTCGAGCTGATTGCTAAAGCCGGAGTGGAGAAGATCGGTCAGGAAGCCCGATTGACACTGGATAACCTGAAAGCACTGGGGCTGGCGCCACCGCAGGTCCAGATTGCACTGTTCGCCATCGATACTCTGAAAAAAATGATCGCGGGTATTGGTGAGGCCATTTCCTATCTGAACATGCTGGCGGGTTACAACCAGCTCAAGGATAAGGCGGCTGATCTGAGGGAGCAGTTGAAGAAGCATGTCAACGAGATCGCCCAGATCGATGGAAAAATTCACCTGGTGCAAGTCCTCGACCAACTGGACGAAGAGCGTTGGAGTTACGTGAATGAGTTCTCGAATCTGGTGGCCGTGTTCGAGTTTTTCGCCCGGGACTTCAAACAGGACAAGTCGCAGCCTGTCGAGCAACGGACGACTGCCGCACTCACCCGGATTGCCGACGTCAGGCAGTATCTGAAAACGATTCAGCAGTAAGGAGTCGAGGCGGTGGGTGTCGTGCCCACCGTCTCCCGATCAGCCATGAATACATTTGCGTACGAGTTCTGCGCAGCACAACGGCGGACACTGGACCGATATACAAATTTCCTGGGTTCTCTTCACCCTACCTTCAACAACATTCCTTTGGTGTTTGAACGCCGTAGAGCCAGCGGTCATCAACTGGCGGTACTGGCCAGCGATTCGCGTTTGAACAATGCCAGTTTCAATGCGCACTACTTGCAGGAGTTCTGGCAGCGCACCGAAGAGGCTCGACGCTTGTGCAGTACTTACGTCGCGGATCTCGCTGCATTCACTGCCGAAACGCTGGAAATCACCCGCAATACTTCAAGGAATGAGCCTCTCAGTCAGGTGGATTTCAAGTTGTACAGCTTATCCAGGTCGCCGACCTGGAAGTTGTTTCCCCCAACCGATGTCCCGGACCTCGTTCACGAACTGGCGCTTCGGTTTTCCTCGTTGTGGGGCGCGATACGCCAACTGAAATACATCATCGCCGAGGTGCATGACGAGTCATTCGGGCTCAAGTCGGTGTATGGCAGGGCAATGGATCATCGCTCGTGCCAGTGCCATACCCAGCCGACGGTGGTTGAGGAGTTGTTTCGCGAAGCGCGCACGACGCCGGTTTGGGACGTGGCTTATTCGTCCGCGGATCCGCTCGTCAGGGGCGCCGAATACAAAGCTGATATAGCTGCGTTGTTTAACGGATTGGCTTCCGTGATTTCGCAAGTCAGCTTATTTCTCGAGGAAACGGGCTTGTACATCGACACGGTGTTCAATGAGTTATTGAAGGCAGGGCGCGCGTCGAAACTCGGAAAGTTGAATTTCCACCTGGCCGCAACGCAAGAGGGCGCCGATGAGTTCATGACGATGCTCAATCATCTTGAGATCTGGCTGCGCAAATAAAAAAGGCCCATGCATGCATGGGCCTTTTCAGTTGAAGCGTCGTTTACACGTAAAACGACTTCAGCGGCGGAAAGCCATTGAATTCTACGGCGCTGTAGCTGGTGGTGTACGCACCGGTCGACAGCCAGTACAGGCGATCACCGATCGCCAGGTTCAGCGGCAGGCCGTACTTGTAGTTTTCGTACATGATGTCGGCGCTGTCGCAGGTCGGGCCGGCGATCACGACTTCTTCCATCTCGCCTTTCTTCTCGGTCCAGATCGGGAACTTGATCGCTTCGTCCATGGTTTCGATCAGGCCGGAGAACTTGCCCACATCGGTGTAAACCCAACGCTCGACGGCGGTACGGGACTTACGCGCGACCAGCACCACTTCACTGACCAGGATACCGGCGTTGGCGATCAGCGAACGGCCCGGCTCCAGAATGATTTCCGGCAGGTCATCACCGAAGTCTTCCTTCAGGAAGCGGATGATTTCTTCGGCGTAGGTTTCCAGGCTGTTGGTGCGGGTGATGTAGTTGGCCGGGAAGCCGCCGCCCATGTTGATCAGCTTGAGGTGGATGCCGTCTTCTTCCTTCAGGCGTTCGAAGATCACTTTGACCTTGGCGATCGCGGCGTCCCAGACGCTGATGTCGCGCTGTTGCGAACCGACGTGGAACGAGATGCCGTACGGCACCAGGCCCAGGTCGCGGGCGAGGATCAACAGATCCATGGCCATGTCGGTCTGGCAGCCGAATTTGCGCGACAGTGGCCAGTCGGCCGTGGTCGAGCCTTCAGTCAGGATGCGCACATAGACTTTGGCGCCCGGTGCAGCCTTGGCGATGTTGCGCAGGTCGGCTTCGGAGTCGGTGGCGAACAGACGCACGCCCTTCTCGTAGAAGTAGCGAATGTCCTTGGACTTCTTGATGGTGTTGCCGTAGCTGATCTGGTCCGGGCTGACGCCACGGCTCAGCACTTTGTCCAGCTCATAGATCGAGGCGATGTCGAAGCTCGAGCCTTTCTCTTTGAGCAGGTCGATGATCTCGACGGCCGGGTTGGCCTTGACCGCGTAGTAGACCTTGGCGAATTCGAAACCGGCGCGCAGGTCATCGTAGGCCTGGGCGATCATCGCGGTGTCGATCACCACGAACGGGGTTTCCTGTTTGTCGGCGAACGCCTTCATTTTCTGAAAGGTTTCGCGCGCGAAATAGTCTTCGACCTGGATCGACATACTTGGGACTCCTAGTGGCAAACGTCGTTAATCAATGGGTGCAAATGAACGTCCTCCGTATCCCCACTTTGGTTCGCCTACTTCCCAAGGCATGTCGCCGAAAGCAAAAAGGCCATGGGTCGCTGCCCTTGGCCTTGCTGTCTCGTCGTCAGTACTTGAGCCGGATGGATCGTTTCCAGCATGGACGTTCGGCGCGAACTTTAGGGCGTGAGGGGCCTGAGATCAACTAAAAATGTCGCGTTTTTGCACGCTTCTGACGTGCGTCGTGGATATCACTCTTTGTAGCCGACCGAGATGACGGTCAGATGTTCCGCAATAATTTTCAGGTGTTAAAAATACCTGCACGTTCGACGCTGATGTTTGCCAAGTCTCAGATAAGTGCGTTCACTTCAACATCGGCGACGTTGGCGGCGAGAAGGGGAGATGAGGGGGAAGTTGCTGGTTAAGGCTGACATTCGCGGACGGGGTCAGCCTTCTCACGTGTTGATATTTCTTGCCGGCTCTTCGTTGGCAAAAAAATCACGGCTTTCAGGTTCCGGTAGTCGAAAAAAAGGGCTGTCGAACAGCCCTTTTGCTTTTGATCAGGCCACGGCCTCGGCTGGCGACACGATATTGGTCTTCATGCCGCGTGATCGACCCGAACTCAGGTAGGCCGCAATCGACTCCTGGGTAACTTCGCCAAGGAATACCCGCTCGGCATCCATCACCGGCAGCCATGAGCGATTGAACTCGTACATGCGCGACAGCAGGATGCGCAAATGCTCGTCGTATGCCGCCGTGGCGTTGAACTCGCGCAGGAACTGCGCACAGGTGCCGGTCTGACGATGCAGGTCACGACGGCGCACATAACCCAGTGCCTTGTTCTCAGCGTCAGTGACAACGACATAGCGACGGTCATGTTCGTCCATCAACTCCAGCGCATCGGCCACCGGGGTTTCCGGGCTGACTGACGGCGCGTTGTCTGCTGCGTCTTCGGCTTTCACCAGCAGCAGGCGTTTGAGGGTGCTGTCCTGGCCAACGAAGTTGCTGACAAAGTCGTCCGCCGGATGGGCGAGCAGGGTGTCCGGATGGTCGATCTGCAGCAGCTTGCCGGCACGGAAGATCGCGATCTTGTCGCCGAGCTTGATCGCTTCGTCGATGTCGTGGCTGACCATGATCACGGTCTTGTTCAGCGCGCGCTGCATCTCGAAGAATTCGTTCTGGATCATCTCGCGGTTGATCGGGTCGACCGCGCCGAACGGTTCGTCCATCAGCAACAGCGGTGCATCCGCCGCCAGCGCACGGATCACGCCGATCCGTTGCTGCTGACCGCCGGACAGTTCACGCGGGTAACGATGCAGATATTGCTTGGGCTCAAGCTTGATCATGCTCATCAGTTCGCGGGCGCGGTCGTGGCATTTCTGTTTGTCCCAGCCGAGCAGTTTCGGCACCACCACGATGTTCTCTTCGATGGTCATGTTCGGGAACAGACCGATCTGCTGGATCACGTAGCCGATGTTGCGGCGCAGGGTCACTTCGTCGAGGTCGGTGGTGTCTTCGCCGTTGATCAGGATCTTGCCCGAGGTCGGCTTGATCAGGCGGTTGATCATTTTCAGCGTGGTGCTTTTGCCGCAGCCCGATGGCCCGAGGAACACACAGATTTCGCCTTCATTGACGGTCAGGCTTACCGAGTCCACGGCTTTCACATCTTTGCCGTTGCTTTGGAAGGTCTTGCTGAGGTTTTGAAGTTCGATCATTTGAGGAGTCCTTTTGGAGTCAGCGAACGTTGCAGCCACTGCAAAATGAGGTCGGCGAAGATCGCCAGAAGACTGACCAGCAGCGCGCCGACGATGAGCATCGACATGTCGCTGCGGCTGATGGAGGCGAGGATCAGCACGCCGAGACCGCCGGCGCCGATGGTTGCGGCGATGGTCATCACGCCGATGTTCATCACCACGGCGGTGCGCACGCCGGCGAGGATCACCGGCACGGCGATCGGCAACTCCACCATGCGCAGGCGCTGGCCGAAGGTCATGCCGATGCCGCGTGCGGCTTCGCGGATGCCCGGTTCGACGCCGGTCAGGGCGAGGTAGGTGTTGCGCATGATCGGCAGCAGTGAATAAAGGAACACGGCAGTGATCGCCGGCATCGGGCCGAGGCCCTGGCCGAATTTCGAGTAGAACGGCAGCAGCAGGCCGAACAGCGCAATCGACGGCACGGTCAGCAGCACCGTGGCGCTGGCCTGCAAGGGGCCGGCGAGGCTCGGGAAGCGCGTCATCAGGATGCCCAGCGGCACGCCGATGAGGATTGCCAGGCTGACAGCAATGCCGACCAGTGTGATGTGCTGCCAGGTCAGATGCATCACCTGCTGCCAGTCGAGGTGGGAAAAGGCGTTCAAAAATTCCATGACTTTTCCTCCTTTAATTCAGTGGATGCTGGCGCAGGAAATCGGCAGCGACTTTCGACGGGCTCTCGTGATCGACGTCGACCCGCGCGTTGAGCTGGCGCATGGTTTCGTCGTCGAACAGCTCGGCCAGCGGCTTGAGTTGCTCCGCCAGTTGCGGATGCGCATCAAGGTAGGCCTGACGCACCACCGGCGCTGCGGTGTAATCCGGGAAGTAATGCTTGTCGTCTTCCAGCAGCTTCAGGCCGAACGCGTTGAGTCGACCGTCGGTGGTGTAGACCAGACCGGCGAACACCTGGCCGTTACGCAGCGCGGTGTAGACCAGGCCCGCGTCCATCTGCCGGATGTTCTTGCGGGTCAGGTTCATGTCGTAGAGCTTGACCATGCCGTCCAGACCGTCGGAGCGATTGGCGAACTCGGTGTCCAGCGCCACCAGATGATTGGTTTTGGCTTCAGCCTTCAACACGTCGTTCAACTGGCTGATGGTGTGGATCTGCGGATATTCCTCGGCCACTTTTTTCGGCAGAGCGAGGGCATAGGTGTTGCTGAATTTCGACGGTGTCAGCCAGACCAGGCCTTTTTTCGCGTCGAGTTCTTTCACCCGGGCGTAGGACTGTTCGCTGTCGAGTTTTTCGGTGACATGGTTGTAGGCCACCAGCGACACGCCGGTGTATTCCCAGAGCATGTCCAGTTGTCCGGTTTCGTGGGCGCTGCGGGCCAGGTTGCTGCCCAGACCGCCGGTGATCTGCGCGTCGTAGCCTTTGCTGCGCAGGTATTGCGCGGTGATTTCCGCGAGCAGGGTCTGCTCGGTGAATACTCGGGCGCCGAGGCGAATCACCGGTTTGTCGGCGGCTTGGGCGATACCTGCGAAGAGCAGCACGCAGCCCAGAATCAAACTAAGTCTTTTCATAAATATTCCTTCGCAAAGCCTCAAGACGGGCGCAAACCGCGTTCCAGCCAGAGGCGGCTGGCGAGGGTGACCACGCCATCGAGCAGCAGGGCCAGCAGCGCGGTGCACGCGGCGCCGAGCAGCAGTTGCGGCTGATTGTTCAGGGCGATGCCGGGGAAGATCAGGCTGCCAAGGCTGTTGGCGCCGATCAGGAAGGCCAGCGGCGCCGTACCGACGTTGATCGCCAGCGCCACCCGCACACCGCCGACGATGATCGGCACGGCGTTGGGCAACTCGACTTTCCACAGCACCTGGCGCGGAGTCATGCCGATGCCGACGGCGGCTTCTTTCAGCGAGCCCTGGACGTTTTTCAGGCCTTCATAGGTGTTGCGCACAATCGGCAACAGCGAGGCGAGGAACAAAGCGAAGATCGCCGGGCCGCTGCCGATGCCGAGAATCCCCAGGGCAATCGCGAGTACGGCCAGCGGCGGCACGGTGTTGCCGATGTTGAAGATCTGCATGAAGCGTTCGGCGCGGCCAACCATGTGCGGGCGGCTCAGGAAGATGCCGGCGGGAATGCCCACGACCAGGGCGGCCAGCATTGAAGCGAGGACGAGAATCAGATGAGCTTGCAGGTAAAACAACAAATCGTCGCGGTAGTGTTCGATCGTGTTGATGCCGATCCAGTGGATCAGCAGGGCCAGGAGCGCGATCACCACCGCACCTCCCATCAGCCCTTTGCCATAGCGGATAGCCACAGGCGGACTCCTTTTTTTTAGTCGGCGACCGCTGCTCCGTGTGGCATGCCATGCCTGGCTGCCGGAGTCAGTGTTCGCGAGAAGCAGCTTTTTTTCAGCCCGGCAAAAGCGGTCTGAAAGCCAGCCATGAGCGCAGCCTCGTCAGGCTAACTTGCTGATTTTTCAGCCCCTGACGAAATGTCGTTACAGGGGATGGACGTCTCCGTGCTTTAAAAGGTTCCCATCCGAGGCAGCATTTGGCCACCCTTAATGTGCTCAACGGTTCGGTTATTGAATCGAGTTGGGCTATAATCGACGCCCTTTTTTGAATCACCGCCAGGCGATTTCCCATGACCAGACAGGCCGCCGAAGTCGCGAAACGCCGCACTTTCGCCATTATTTCCCACCCCGATGCCGGTAAAACCACCATCACCGAAAAGCTCTTGCTGATGGGCAAGGCGATTGCTGTGGCCGGTACGGTGAAATCCCGTAAATCCGACCGCCACGCGACATCCGACTGGATGGAGATGGAAAAGCAGCGGGGCATCTCGATCACCACGTCGGTCATGCAGTTCCCATATCGCGAACACATGATCAACCTGCTCGACACCCCGGGCCACGAAGACTTCTCCGAAGACACCTACCGCACCCTGACCGCGGTGGACTCGGCCCTGATGGTTCTCGACGGCGGTAAAGGTGTAGAACCACGTACCATCGCCCTGATGGACGTCTGCCGTCTGCGTGACACGCCGATCGTCAGCTTCATCAACAAACTCGACCGTGACATCCGCGACCCGATCGAACTGCTCGACGAAATCGAAGCCGTACTGAAGATCAAGGCTGCGCCGATCACCTGGCCGATCGGTTGCTACCGCGACTTCAAGGGCGTGTACCACCTGGCCGACGACTACATCATTGTCTACACCGCCGGTCACGGTCATGAACGCACCGAAACCAAGATCATCGAGAAGCTCGATTCCGACGAAGCCCGCGCACACCTGGGCGACGAGTACGAGCGTTTCCTCGAACAGCTGGAACTGGTGCAGGGCGCCTGCCACGAGTTCAATCAGCAGGAATTCCTCGACGGCCAACTGACCCCGGTGTTCTTCGGTACTGCATTGGGCAACTTCGGGGTCGACCATGTCCTCGACGCTGTGGTTGACTGGGCCCCGCGCCCGCTGCCGCGCGTAGCCAACGAGCGCACCGTGGAGCCAGTGGAAGAGAAGTTCTCGGGCTTCATCTTCAAGATCCAGGCGAACATGGACCCGAAGCACCGCGACCGCATCGCCTTCATGCGTATCTGCTCCGGCAAGTACGAAAAAGGCATGAAGATGCGCCACGTGCGTACCGGCAAGGACGTGCGCATCGGCGACGCCCTGACATTCTTCTCCTCCGAGCGTGAACAGCTGGAAGAAGCCTACGCCGGCGACATCATCGGTCTGCACAACCACGGCACGATCCAGATCGGCGACACCTTCAGCGAAGGCGAAAGCCTGGGCTTCACCGGTATTCCGCACTTCGCCCCGGAACTGTTCCGCCGCGTACGCCTGCGCGACCCGCTGAAATCCAAGCAACTGCGCCAGGGCCTGCAACAGCTCGCCGAAGAAGGCGCGACCCAGGTGTTCTTCCCGGAGCGCAGCAACGACATCATCCTCGGCGCCGTCGGTGTGCTGCAGTTTGATGTGGTCGCCAGCCGCCTGAAAGAGGAATACAAGGTCGAGTGCTCCTACGAGCCGATCACCGTGTACTCCGCGCGCTGGATCGAATGCGGCGACAAGAAGAAGCTTGAGGAATTCTCCAACAAGGCTGTGGAAAACCTGGCACTGGACGGCGGCGGTCACCTGACCTACCTCGCGCCAACCCGGGTCAACCTGGCCCTGATGGAAGAGCGCTGGCCGGACGTGAAATTCCGTGCGACGCGCGAGCATCACTAAGCGCTGAGTTGCTCCATCCCAAGCCCCCGATGCGCAAGCCTCGGGGGCTTTTTGTTGGCTGCAGAATCAGTTGCTCATCAAGTATTGGAGAGAAGCTACCTCGCTTAGCCGATCCGGTTATGAGTGTTATTCGAAAGCGGTCTGTCCACGCACGGCATTTCCGGGCATGGGTTAGCGTCCTATCTGGTGAACCCGGCGGATCGGAACTAGATTTCAATCAGCGTCAGGTCAGCATGAATTTCTCACCTGGAACAGGATGGACTCGACTATGAAAAACAGGTTGCTACGGGTTTTGCTGCTGTTGAAAGTGATGGTGATGCTGTCCCTCGGCACCGCGACGGCTTGGGCCGAGTGCGAGGATCACGATACCCAGGCCTCCAGCGGGCAGGTGGGGCACAGCGCGCTGATGCTGGCCAAGTCCGAGTCCGAGCCCGGCGATCAGGGCCAGGGCGGCAGCGCCGACGATGACGACTCGACCACCGATGAACCGGACACCGATGATCCGGACGAAGGCGATAGCCAGACGTAGATTCCGGTCAAAAGAAAACCCCTTCTTTCCCGATTGATGCGCAATCGGGGCAGAAGGGGTTTGGTCAACTCATCAACAACCCGCCCCGGGAAACAGGGCGGGTTTTTTCATGCCGCGCCGTCGAGGAACTGCTCGGCGTAGTGGCACGCAACCTGACGCGTATCGAGCTGGCGCAGGGCCGGCTCTTCGCTGCTGCAACGCGCGGTGGCGTATGGGCAGCGCTTGTGGAACGCGCAGCCAGGTGGGGGGTTCAGCGGGTTGGGCAGCTCGCCGACGATCTTGATTTTCGGCTTGTCCGGATCCGGGTGGATGGTCGGGGTCGCGGACAACAGCGCCTGGGTGTACGGGTGCAGAGGACGGGCATAGATGTCGTGCTTCGGACCGATTTCCACCGGGCGACCGAGGTACATCACCATCACGTCATCGGCCACGTGCTGCACCACCGCCAGGTTGTGCGAGATGAACACGTAACCGGTGTTGAACTCCTGCTGCATGTCCATGAACAGGTTCAGCACCTGCGCCTGGATCGACACGTCCAGCGCCGAGGTCGGTTCGTCCGCCACCAGCACTTTCGGTTGCAGCATCATGGCGCGCGCCAGTGCAATACGCTGACGCTGACCACCGGAGAACATGTGCGGATAACGCTGGTAGTGCTCGGGACGCAAGCCGACCTGCTTCATCATCGCCTGGACTTTCTCGCGACGTTCGGCGGCCGACAGGTTGGTGTTGATCAACAGCGGCTCGGCCAGTTGATCACCGATTTTCTGCCGTGGGTTCAGCGATGCGTACGGGCTCTGGAACACCATCTGCACGTCTTTGCGCAGTTGTTTGCGCTGAGCCTTGTCGGCGCCGGCCACTTCCTGCCCGGCGATTTTCAGCGAGCCGGATGACGGCTCTTCGATCAGGGTCAGGGCGCGGGCGAGGGTGGATTTGCCGCAGCCCGATTCACCGACGACGGCAAGGGTCTTGCCGGCTTCCAGCTCGAACGACACGCCGTTCAGGGCGCGCACGGTGGCGTGGCCCTTGAACAGGCCACGGGAGACTTCGTAGTGACGGGTCAGGTCGCGGGCGGTAAGTACGACGGCCATTACGCCACCTCCTGGTTCAACGGATAGAAGCAGCGGGCGAGGCTGTGGCTTTTCGGGTCAAGGGTCGGACGCTGCGCGCGGCAGCTGTCCTGCACGTACGGGCAGCGCGGCGATAGCAGGCAGCCTTGCGGGCGGTCGTAACGGCCGGGAACGATGCCCGGCAGAGTGGCCAGACGCTCGGCACCCTGGCTGTGTTCCGGAATCGCCTTGAGCAGCGCTTCGCTGTACGGGTGGGCCGGGATGTCGAACAGTTGCGGCACCTGACCGACTTCAACGGCTTGACCGGCGTACATCACGCACACGCGCTGAGCGGTTTCGGCTACTACGGCGAGGTCGTGGGTGATCAGCACCAGGCCCATGTTCTGCTCTTTCTGCAACGCCAGCAGCAGATCCATGATCTGCGCCTGGATCGTCACGTCGAGTGCGGTGGTCGGTTCGTCGGCGATCAGCAGCTTCGGTTCGCCGGCAATCGCCATGGCAATTGCCACACGCTGGCTCATGCCGCCGGACAGTTGGTGCGGGTAGGCGTCCATACGACTGGCGGCGCCCGGGATTTCGACTTTTTCCAGCAGTTCGATCGCACGCTTGCGCGCTTGCTTGCCGGACATTTTCAGGTGCAGGCGCAGCACTTCTTCGATCTGGAAACCGACGGTGTAGCTCGGGTTCAGCGCGGTCATCGGGTCCTGGAACACCATCGCCAGGTCTTTGCCGACGATCTGCCGACGCTGGCGGTTGTTCAGCTTGAGCATGTTCTTGCCGTCGAAGCTCAGCGAATCGGCGGTGACGATCCCCGGGTGCTCGATCAGGCCCATCAGCGCCATCATGGTCACGGACTTGCCGGAACCCGACTCGCCCACGATCGCCAGGACTTCGCCCTTGTCGACTTTCAGGTCGAGGCCGTCCACGACCGGGGTGGCGTTCTTGTCGCCGAAGCGAACGTTGAGATTCTTGATTTCTAACAGTGACATGGGAATCTCCTCAGGCGGCGTTCTTGAGTTTCGGGTCCAGCGCATCGCGCAGGCCGTCGCCCATCAAGTTGATTGCCAGCACGCTGAGCAAAATGGTCAAACCAGGCAGACTCACCACCCACCAGGCGCGTTCGATGTAGTCGCGGGCCGAAGCCAGCATGGTGCCCCACTCAGGGGTTGGCGGCTGGACGCCGAGGCCGAGGAAGCCCAGGGCGGCGGCATCGAGGATCGCCGAGGAGAAGCTCAAAGTCGCCTGGACGATCAGCGGCGCCATGCAGTTCGGCAGCACGGTGATGAACATCAGGCGTGGCAGACCTGCACCGGCCAGGCGCGCGGCGGTCACGTAGTCGCGGTTCAGTTCACCCATCACGGCGGCACGGGTCAGACGCACGTAGGACGGCAAGGACACCACGGCAATCGCGATCACGGTGTTGATCAGGCCAGGGCCGAGGATGGCGACGATCGCCACGGCCAGCAGCAGCGATGGCAGGGCCAGCATGATGTCCATCAGACGCATGATGGTCGGGCCGACCACTTTCGGGAAGAAACCGGCGAACAGGCCCAGCAGGATCCCCGGGATCAGCGACATCACCACCGACGACAAACCGATCAGCAGCGACAGGCGCGAACCCTGGATCAGGCGCGACAGCAGGTCGCGACCCAGTTCATCGGTGCCGAGCAGGAACTGCATCTGCCCGCCTTCGAGCCACGCCGGCGGCGTCAGCAGGAAGTCGCGGTATTGCTCGCTCGGGTTATGCGGGGCGACCCACGGCGCGAAGATCGCGCAGAAAATCACCAGCAGCATGAACAGCAGGCCGGCGACGGCGCCCTTGTTCTTGGCGAAGGCCTGCCAGAACTCTTTGTACGGAGACGGGTACAGCAGACTTTGATCCACGGCGGTGGCAGCGGTGGCTACTGAGGAAGTTGGAGTGCTCATGGGTATTGACCTCAGCGCTGATGACGGATGCGTGGGTTGGCAAAGCCGTAGAGGATGTCCACCACGAAGTTGACCAGAATCACCAGGCAGGCGATTAACAGGATGCCGTTTTGCACAACCGGGTAGTCCCGGGCGCCGATGGCTTCGATCAGCCATTTACCGATGCCGGGCCAGGAGAAGATGGTTTCGGTCAGGACCGCACCGGCCAGCAGGGTGCCGACTTGCAGGCCGACCACGGTCAGTACCGGAATCAGCGCGTTGCGCAGGCCGTGCACGAACACCACGCGCGACGGCGACAGGCCTTTGGCCTTGGCGGTGCGGATGTAGTCTTCACGCAGCACTTCGAGCATCGACGAACGGGTCATCCGCGCGATCACCGCCAGCGGAATGGTGCCGAGCACGATGGCCGGCAGGATCAGGTGGTGCAGGGCATCGAGGAAGGCGCCCATATCATCGGCCAGCAGGGTGTCGATCAGCATGAAACCGGTGCGCGGCTCGATGTCGTAGAGCAGGTCGATCCGCCCGGACACCGGGGTCCAGCCCAGGCTCACCGAGAAGAACATGATGAGGATCAGGCCCCACCAGAAAATCGGCATCGAATAACCCGCGAGGGAGATGCCCATCACCCCGTGGTCGAACAGGGATCCTCGCTTGAGGGCCGCGATCACCCCGGCCAGAAGGCCCAGGATGCCGGCGAACAGCAGGGCGGCCATGGACAGTTCCAGGGTCGCCGGGAAGAGGGAGGTGAACTCGGTCCATACGCTCTCACGGGTGCGCAGGGATTCACCGAGGTCGCCGTGGGCCAGTTTGCCAATGTAGTCCAGGTACTGGGCGTACAACGGTTTGTTCAGACCGAGGCGTTCCATTGCCTGAGCGTGCATTTCGGGGTCGACCCGACGTTCGCCCATCATCACTTCCACGGGGTCGCCGGGAATCATGCGAATCAACGCGAAAGTCAGCAAGGTGATGCCGAAAAACGTGGGGATCAATAACCCCAGTCGGCGGGCAATAAAACTAAACATCGTGTGTGGTACCTCATCAGCCGGTTAGGCGTGCCCGGTTTCCCTGGGGTCAGGGAAACCGGGAGTTTTCTTATCTACTTCACCTGGGTGGTGGCGAAGTTATTGGTTGTCAGAGGGCTGATGTGATAACCCTCTACGTTGTTGCGCATTGCGGTGAACATGCGGGTGTGGGCCATGCTGATCCACGGTTGGTCCTGATTGAACAGCACTTGAGCCTGTTCATACAGCCTGGCGCGTTCGGCCGGATCTACTTTAGCCCGTGCTTCGTCGAGCAGGGCCTGGAATTTCTCGTTGCACCAGCGCGCGTAGTTTTCGCCGTTCTTGGCGGCTTCGCAACTGAGCATAGGCGTCAGGAAGTTATCCGGGTCGCCGTTGTCGCCCGCCCATCCGGCCGAGACCATGTCGTGCTCGCCGGCCTTGGCGCGTTTGAGCATCTCGCCCCATTCCATCACGCGGATGTCGATTTTGATCCCGACTTTCGCCAGGTCAGCCTGCATCATCTGCGCGCCGAGCATCGGGTTCGGGTTGGTCGGGCCGCCACCGTTGCGGGTGAACAGGGTGAACGTGGTGCCTTCCGGTACACCGGCTTCCTTGAGCAGGGCGCGGGCCTTGTCGAGGTCACGTGGCGGGTTTTTCAGCTCGTGGTTGTAGCCCAGCAGGGTCGGCGGATACGGGTTGACCGCCACGCTGGCGTTGCCTTTGCCGAACAGGGCGTTGACGTAGGCTTCCTTGTCGAAGGCGATGTCGATCGCTTTGCGCACCCGCACGTCGCTGATGTACTTGTGCTGGGTGTTCATGGCGACGTAGGAGACGGTCATCGCATCCAGTTCGTCGACTTTCAGGTTGCTGTCTTTCTTGATGCTCGGGATGTCATCCGGTTTCGGGTACAGCGCGATCTGGCACTCGTTGGCCTTGAGTTTCTGCAAGCGCACGTTGTTGTCGGTGGCGATCGCCAGGATCAGCGCGTCAGCCGGCGGCTTGCCACGGAAATAGTCCGGGTTGGCCTTGAAGCGCACCTGGGCGTCTTTGTTGTAGCGCTGGAAGATGAACGGCCCGGTGCCGACCGGCTTGTTGTTCAGGTCACCGGTCTTGTTGGCCTTGAGCAACTGGTCGGCGTATTCGGCCGGGTAGATCGAGGAGAACGCCATGGCGATGTCGGCCAGGAACGGCGCTTCGCGGCGGGTCAGGGTGAACTTGACGGTGTTGTCGTCGACTTTCTCGACGCTTTTGAGCAGTTCCTTGAAGCCCATGCTTTCAAAGTACGGGAAGCCCACGCTCGACAGCTTGTGCCACGGATGATTCGGGTCCAGCTGACGCTGGAAACTCCAGACCACGTCGTCGGCGTTCATGTCGCGGGTCGGCTTGAAATATTCGGTGGTGTGAAACTTGACGCCTTTGCGCAGGTGGAACGTGTAGGTCAGGCCGTCTTCGCTGATGTCCCACGACTCGGCCAGCGCCGGAATCACTTCGGTGGTGCCGGGCTTGAAGTCCGCCAGACGGTTGAAGATGGTTTCGGCCACCGCGTCGGCAGTGACTGCAGTCGTGTACTGGACCATATCGAAGCCTTCCGGACTGGCTTCGGTGCAGACCACCAAGGGTTTGGCCGAGACGCCGACAGCGACACTCAGCAACGCAGCCGCGATGGCCGCACGTAGGGGAAGCATTTTCATCAAGAACCCTCTGCAATCGGTTGAAGACAAAAAGCCGAACGGCCGACTCGTCACTGAGTCAGCCGTCGGCTGGCGTTTTTACAGGATGTTGAACGGAACGGTGGTCACCAGACGGAATTCGTTGATGCTGCCGTCAGCCTGGTTTTCGCTGGCGCGGTGCGCGGTGTAGGTCGCACGAACGGTAGTGGCTTTCAGAGGACCGCTCTGTACGGCATAAGAGGCGCCGATGCCGTATTCATAGTGGTGTTCGCCGTCCATCGACTGCACGCCGTCGTAGCCGCCACCCTTGTAGTGAGTGCCGTCGATGCCCCAGCCGCGGGCCTGGTAGATGTTGAACTTCAAGCCTGGCACGCCGTATTCGGCCATGTTCAGACCGTAGGCCACCTGGAAGGATTTCTCGTTCGGGCCGTTGAAGTCCGACAGCAGGGAGTTGGCCAGGTAGATGCCGTTGGTTTCGTGCAGGTAGTCGAAGTACTCGTTACCGTTCACTTCCTGGTAGGAGAAGGTCAGGGTATGCGCCTGGTGGGTCAGACCGAACGACAGGGAGTAGGTGTCGTTGTCGATTTCACCGAGTTTTTTCTTACCTTCGTCCACGGTCTTGTAGTAGTTCAGACCGGTGGTCAGAGCCAGAACCGAGCTGTCACCCAGCACGTGGGTGGCGCCGAAGTAGTACTGGTTCCACAGGTCTTCGGCCTGGGTGCCCCACAGGCTGGTGGTCAGGCTGGCGAACGGCTGATACGAGATGCCGCCGGTGTGAACGTGGTCGGCTTCGGCATCGATCGCGCCGTATTCGGAGCGGAATTTGCTCAGGCTTTCTTCGGTACGCGGCGAAACGCGGTCGAACGAGGCCAGGTCGAAGGACAGGTTGTTCAGCTCTTCGCTGTGGATCGCGATACCTTCGAAGCTCGATGGCAGCGGACGGTTGCCGATCACGTCGACCTGCGGGCTGCTGAAGTTCATGCGGCCGGCGGTCAGGGTGGTGTTGGAGATACGCGCCTTGACGTTGGCCAGGCCGACTTTGCTCCACTGGCCCTGGGCTTCGCCGCCTTCACGGGTCAGGGTACGGTTGTTGCCCGCGCCTGGACGGGTGCCCGGTGCGCCACCGTTGTTGGACGCCAGGTTCTCGCGGTCACGCTCCAGCGCAATGGCGTTGTACGCCGCCACTTCGGTGCTGAAACCGACGGTGCCCTCGGTGAAGCCCGAGTTGTACTTGACGATGGTGCCCTGCACCCAGTTGATACGGCGGTCGGTCGGAGTGGCCACGCCATCCTTGCGATAGGTGAACTTGCCGCCGCGTTTCAGTTGTTCGTTGGCGTACCAGTTACGGGTCGAGCCGCTGATCGACTGACCTTCGAGGAAGCCGGTGGCTTCAGCCTGGGCGCTCTTCTCGTTGACGGTCACCGGAGTGAACGCCTGGCTTTGGGTTTCCGCGTAAGCCGTGGCGGTGATGCTGCTGATGGCCAGGGCCAGTATCGCGGTATTGCTCAGTTTCATGGGTGAAGCTCCTTTACTTTCTTTTTATGCCGGCTTTTTTGGGTTGGCCGGTTATTGGTTTAGAACTCATTCACACATCGCAAACGTTTGCAAAAGGCCTGATTGGCGAATTTCGGCAAAGCGCTTGCGTGAGGGGGTAGACGGCCCCTCAGCATTGCGGCTAATCGGTTTTGTGTTTAATCGATGCTGACACCCGAAAACACGTTGCGACCAAACGGGCTCACTTTGAACCCTTCGACTTTGGCGCTCAGCGGCTGGTTGACCGTCGAGTGGGCGACAGGCGTGATCGGTACTTGCTGCTTGAGCAGTTGCTGGGCCTGTTTGTAGAGCACGGTGCGCTGATCGCGGTCGGTGACGACCTTGGCCTGCTTGATCAGCTTGTCGTAAGCCGGATCGCACCACATGGAGTAGTTGTTGCCGCCGATGGCGTCGCAGCTGTACAGCGTGCCGAGCCAGTTGTCCGGGTCCCCGTTGTCACCGGTCCAGCCGATCAGGCTGATGTCGTGCTCGCCATTCTTGGTGCGCTTGATGTACTCGCCCCATTCGTAGCTGACGATCTTCACTTTCAGCCCGATCTTGGCCCAGTCGGCCTGGAGCATCTCGGCCATCAGTTTGGCGTTCGGGTTGTACGGCCGTTGTACCGGCATCGCCCACAGGGTGATCTCGGTGCCTTCCTTGACACCGGCAGCCTTGAGCAGCTCTTTGGCTTTTTCCGGGTTGTAGGCGGCGTCCTTGATGGTGTCGTCGTAGGACCATTGGGTCGGCGGCATGGCGTTGACGGCCAGTTGGCCGGCGCCTTGATAAACAGCGTTGAGAATCCCCTGTTTATTCACCGCCATGTCCAGTGCCTGGCGCACTTCGAGCTGGTCGAACGGCTTGTGGCGCACGTTATAGGCGATGTAGCCGAGGTTGAAGCCTGGCTTCTCGATCAATTGCAGTTTCGGGTCGTTCTTCAGTGCCGGCACATCGGCCGGACGCGGGTGCAGGGTGATCTGGCATTCGCCGGCCTTGAGCTTCTGCACACGCACCGAAGCGTCGGTATTGATCGCGAAAATCAGATTCTTCAGCTTCACCCGGCTCTGATCCCAGTAATGCGAGTTGCCGGTGTAGCGGATGTTCGAGTCTTTCTGGTAGCTCTTGAACACGAACGGCCCGGTGCCGATCGGCTTCTGGTTGATGTCGCTCGGCTTGCCTTCGGCCAGCAGCTTGTCGGCGTACTCGGCGGACAGAATGGCGGCAAAGCTCATGGCGATGTTCTGGATGAACGCGGCGTCGACGCTGTTGAGCGTGAACTGCACGGTCAGCGGCCCGGTCTTCTCGACCTTGGCGATGTTCTTGTTGAGGCTCATCCCGTTGAAATACGGGAACTCGGTCGGATAAGCCTTACGGAATGGCTGTTGCGGATCGAGCATGCGGTTAAACGTGAACAGCACGTCGTCGGCGTTGAAATCGCGCGTAGGTTTGAAGTACGGCGTTGTGTGAAATTTCACACCTTCACGCAGGTGAAAGGTGTACTTGAGGCCATCCTCGGAGATGTCCCAGCTGGTTGCCAGGCCCGGTACGACATTGGTCGCGCCTTTTTCAAACTCGGCCAGTCGGTTGTACAGCGGTTCGGCGGCGTCGTTATCGGTTGCCGTCGTGTACTGCGCGGTGTCGAAACCGGCCGGACTGCCTTCGGAGCAGAACACCAGACTGTTGCTGGCGGCGAAACTGGCGGACGTGGCAGCCAACAGGCCGGCGCCCAGCAATGCGGAAAAAACCAAGGTATGGCGCATGACGCTCCCTCTTTTTTAGTGTTTTTCAATGCGCCGCGATCCCGTCCAGGGACGTTGTGGCTGCATTGAGCTCAAACCAACAGCAAACCGATAGCCCACGCAGTCACTGGTCAGAACCCGACGGTAGGGGCCGTGGGTCTGGCAGTAAATGCGCTGAGTCCTAAAGACTCGTAGGAAAAGGCAACACGTCCTAACCCAACCTAGTAAGACTGGTTAGAAAAGGCTGTAGGCGAATTCCTGACTTCTCGGCAAAAAAACAGCGGCGACGCTGAAAACGTCGCCGCTGCTTCTTTTATTTGCTGACGCTGACGCCGTAGAAGGAGTTCAAGCCGAACGGGCTGATCTTGAAGTCCTGCACGTTGGCGCGCATGGGTTGATACACCGTCGAGTGAGCGATAGGTGTCATAGGGACTGCATCTTTGAGGACGTGCTGCGCCTCTTTGTAGAGTTCGGTGCGCTTGGCCTGGTCAGTGGTGCGCTTGGCTTCTTTCACGAGGCCGTCGAATTTCTTGTCGCACCATTTGGAGAAGTTGTTGCCACTCAGCGAGTCGCAACCAAACAACACGTTGAGCCAGTTGTCCGGATCACCATTGTCACCGCTCCAGCCGATGATCATCGCCTGGTTCTCGCCGCCTTTGGAGCGCTTGATGTACTCGCCCCACTCGTAGCTCTGAATCTTCACGTTCAGACCGATTTTCTTCCAGTCGGACTGGAGCATTTCGGCCATCAGCTTGGCGTTCGGGTTGTACGGACGCTGAACCGGCATCGCCCACAGGACGATCTCGGTACCTTCCTTGACGCCGGCTTCCTTGAGCAGCTGCTTGGCTTTCTCAGGATCGTACTTGGCGTCCTTGATGGTGGTGTCGTAGGACCACTGGGTCGGTGGCATGGCGTTGACGGCCAGTTGGCCTGCGCCCTGGTAAACCGAGTCGATGATCTGTGGCTTGTTGACGGCCATGTCCAGCGCCTGGCGCACGCGCAGGTCGGCCAGCGGGTTAGGCTCGTTGCTGCCCTTGACCTTGTCCATCACGTTATAGGCGATGTAGCCCAGGTTGAAGCCGGCCTGGTCAGGCATCTTCAGCGCAGGGTCGGCTTTCAGTGCCGCGAGGTCGGCCGGACGCGGGAACAGGGTGACCTGGCACTCGTTCTTTTTCAGCTTCTGGATACGTACCGACGGGTCGGTGGTGATAGCGAAGATCAGGTTGTCGATCTTCACGTCTTCAGGCTTCCAGTAATCCTTGTTGCCGGTGTAACGGATGTTGGAGTCTTTCTGGTAGCTCTTGAACACGAACGGGCCAGTGCCGATCGGCTTCTGGTTGATGTCGGCAGCCTTGCCTTCCTTCAGCAGCTGGGCTGCGTACTCGGCGGACTGGATCGACGCGAAGCTCATGGCCATGTTCTGGATGAACGCGGCGTCGACTTCTTTCAGGGTGAACTTGACGGTGTGGTCGTCGACTTTATCGATCTTGGTGATGTTGGTATCCATCCCCATGTCGGTGAAGTACGGGAATTCGGTCGGGTACGCCTTACGGAACGGGTCATCCTTGTTAATCATGCGATTGAAGGTGAACAGCACGTCGTCGGCGTTGAACTCACGAGTCGGCTTGAAATACGGGGTGGTGTGGAACTTGACGCCTTCACGCAGGTGGAAGGTGTAAGTCAGGCCGTCATCCGAGATGTCCCACTTGGTCGCCAGACCAGGAGTCACGGCGGTGCCGCCACGCTCGAACTGGGTCAGACGGTTGAACATGGTTTCGGCTGAGGCGTCGAAGTCGGTTCCGGTGGTGTACTGGCCTGGATCGAAACCGGCCGGGCTGCCTTCGGAGCAGAACACCAGGTTAGTCGCAGCGGTGGCGAAAGGTGCGGAGGCTAACAAGCCTGCGCCGACTAAAAACGGAATGACCGCGTGTTTAAGCATGTTGGCCTCATGATTTGTTGTCATTTTTTAGTAGTGAGGTACGACCTCGTGAGTCGTGCCTGCGGATACTTATGCAGGGCCCATACCCAATGCAAGATCCAGAGCGCTCGGCGGCGTCAAAGCGTGGCACGAACGTACCTTAATGTCGCATCCGTATAACTTCTGACGCATTTGACCGTTTGCGGCCGGTTTTTACGGTGCAAACGGGGCCCCAAAACGGTGCGTTGGTCACGTTGTGCGCGCCGGAATGGGGCCGGGTGTTACTTATTTATACCCACGCCATAGAAGGGGGTTAGACCGAACGGGCTGATCTTGAAATCGGTGACTTCCTTGCGCAGCGGCTGGAACACCGTGGAGTTGGCGATCGGCGTGATCGGCACCTGCTGTTTAAGGATGAGTTGCGCCTGTTGATACAGTTTTACCCGTTGCGATTTATCGGTGGACACCTTGGCCTGCTGCACCAGCTTGTCGTAGGCCGGGTCGCACCATTTGGCGTAGTTGCTGCCTTTCACCGCCGCGCAGCTGTAAAGCACCCCCAGCCAGTTGTCCGGGTCGCCGTTGTCACCGGTCCAGCCGTAGATCATCGCGTCGTGCTCGCCGTTCTTGGCGCGCTTGATGTACTCGCCCCATTCATAGCTGACGATGTTGGCCTTGATGCCGATTTTCTCCCAATCCTGCTGGATCATCTGAGCCGACATCCGCGCATTCGGGTTCGAGGCACGCTGCACGGTCATGGCCCAGAGATTGATGGTTGTACCCGGTGCAACCCCGGCTTCCTTGAGTAGCGCTTTGGCTTTTGCAGGGTCGTGCGGCGCGTCCTTTATGTTCGGATCGAACGACCATTGCGCTGGCGGCAAGGCGTTCTGCGCCAGCTGTCCGGCACTCTGGTAAACCGCCTTGATGATCGCCGGTTTGTCGATGGCCATGTCCAGCGCCTGGCGCACTTTGAGCTGATCCAGCGGCGGATGGGTGGTGTTGTAGGCGAGGAAGCCGAGGTTGAAACCGGGTTGCTTCAACACCCGCAGGTTCGGGTCTTTTTCCATCACTTCGATGTCGGCGGGGCGCGGGTAACCGCTGACCTGGCATTCGCCGGTCTTGAGCTTTTGCAGGCGTACGGCGGCGTCCGGGGTGATCGAGAACACCAGGTTGTCGAGCTTCACGTCTTCCGGTTTCCAGTAGTCCTTGTTCGCGGCGTAGCGGATCTGCGCGTCCTTCTGATAGCGCTTGAACACGAACGGGCCGGTGCCGACCGGTTTCTGGTTGAGGTCTGCTGCTTTGCCTTCCTTCAGCAATTGGGCGGCGTATTCGGCCGATTGCACCGAGGCGAAGCTCATGGCGAGGTTTTGCACGAACGCGGCGTCGACATTGTTCAGGTTGAAGCGCACGGTGTTGTCGTCGAGTTTTTCCACGGATTTGATCGTGGTGTTCAGGCCCATGTCGGTGAAGTACGGGGACTCGGCGGGGTAGGCCTTGCGAAAGGCGTTCTCCGGGTCGAGCAGGCGCTGGAAGGTGAACAGGACGTCGTCGGCGTTGAAGGTTCGGGTCGGGGTGAAGTAGTCGGTGGTGTGGAATTTTACGTTTTGGCGCAGGTGGAAGGTGTACTGGAGGCCGTCCGGGCTTACGTCCCATTTGGTCGCCAGACCGGGTTCGACTTCGGTGCCGCCGCGTTTGAATTGGGTGAGGCGGTTGAAGACGGTTTCGGCGGAGGCATCGAAGTCGGTGCCGCTGGTGTATTGGCTGGGGTCGAAGCCGGCGGGGCTGGCTTCGGAGCAATAGACCAGGGTTGTGGCTGCGTTGGCGATTGGGGTTATGGCGGTCAGGGCCAGGGTTATTAGAAGTGGTTTGAAGGTGAATCGATCCATGGAGTCCCCGGGTGCACTGGAGGTAGTTGTGGGGAGGAGGGTAGCCGGGGTTTCGGTGGGCGCGGAAATATCGTTTTTCTAGGTGAGGTGTCTATCTCGGTATATCTGGGGTGATTGTGTGCATATCCGATGCTGCGGTAACGGCTTCTTATGGTTCCGCCCTTACGGCGGGTCACTTTTTACAAACGCCTAAAAAGTAACCAAAAACGCTTGCTCCTACGTTCGGCCCCTCGCTGGGGCTCGGGGTTCCTTCGCTACGGGATTCATCCGGGGGCATCGCCTCCGGTTTGCTTCGCTGCACCTCCTCTCGATGTGTTTGGCTTCGCCAAACGGTCGCTGCGCTCCCACCCCCGGATAAATCCCTCCACTCAGCCTTCCGACGTCGCCCGAAGATCAAAAGCGGTACTCGAGCTAACGCTCATCGTGTTGAGTGGTGGGAAGCGAGAAGCGGGAAGCCGAAATCAGAAAGCGGAAAGCTGAATGCAACTGCGGACTGCTTGATCGTTCCCACGCTCCGCGTGGGAATGCAGCCCGGGACGCTCCGCGTTCCATTTTCGGATGTTTAAGGATGTGTGGGATTCACCGAACCTTCCCACAATTTTTTCAGGTTGTCCGTCGGAACCACGATCCCTAGTCTTTGGTTGTCGCAGAAAACTCTGTGATTGGGTGTGAGAACCCAGGCAAGCGAGTGTTATTAAAACGTCAGTCCGACCATAATTGCCGCCAGCTTTTGCTGCCTGTAATTGATTTATGGCGGCTGTGTGCGGGCAGGCTTTGGTCTGGCCGGAATCTCCTTGCCCGGTTTCTCACCCCGCACATAGCTGCCACCTCTTCGCCGCGTGAGAACGGCATTGGGTGGCTTCAATTCAGCAAGGAGTTAATCAATGAACAAGGTTGTCCCCGACCCACCCCTCGAAACACCCACACCCCTCGAAGAAGCCATGCGCGCCGAAGACCTCGCCCGCAACCGCGAAGCCATCAAACGCGCCCTCGACTATTACCTGTGCCCCAATCCTTCCAAACCGCGCCCGAGCACGATGTATATGGTCACACCCAACGTCGACACCGAAAGCCTGCTGGCCAATGCCTGCGAGTCCCTGGCGTCGGCCAGTACCATCGCGAGCAATTTCGCCAATGAGCTCAGCGGACCACAACGCAGTACGGCGCTCGGTATCCAGCAGATCATCATGCTGGCCGAGCTTGCAGTGAACCGCGCGCTGGACCGGGTTGATCCGCGAGCTTGAGACCGCGTCATCGTTCATCGCGGGCAAGCCCGCTCCCAAAGGGTCGTGCGCGATTTCAATAAATCCGCAGAACTGGTGGGAGCTGGCTTGCCAGCGATGACGGCAGAGCTGACAACTCAAATCCCGAGCATAAAAAAACCGGCGATCATCACTGATCGCCGGTTTTCATTCAGCCGTTACTCAATCACGGCATCAACACTTCAATCGAGCCATCGGCCGTGAGGCTGACCTGGCTGGTGCCTGCTTCAACTTCAGGCGTGACGGGCGCCGAATCCATGCCGGCAGCTTTCATCATCATCGGGGCGCGCATGTACGGTTGCGGGAAGCCGTTGCTGTTGAGGTTCAGGTTGACGATTTTGTAACCCTTGCCGCCCAGGGCGTCGGTGGCCAGTTGGGCGCGGGCCTTGAAGGCGGTGACGGCTTCTTTGAGCAGTTGGTCTTCGCTGGCCTTGCGGGTCGGGTCGGCGATGGCGAAGTCCATGCCGCCCATTTTCAGGTCGGTCAGCAGTTCGCCGGTGAGTTTGGACAGGGCGGCGAAGTCGGCGCTTTCCAGGCGCAGTTCGGCGCGTTCGCGCCAGCCGGTGATTTTCTGGCCCTTGGTGTCGTAGATCGGGTAGCTGTTGCGGCTGCCCTGGCGCAGGGTGATGTCTTTGACCTGCTTGGCCTGGGCCAGTGCCTTGTTCATGGTGGTGCTGACGTCGGCGGCGAGTTTGCCCGGGTCAGTGTTCTGTTCTTCGGTGTAGAGGGTCACGATCATCAGGTCGCGGGCCACTTCCTGGCTGACTTCGGCGCGCAGGGAAATCTGGTTGTAGTGCAGCTCATCGGCGGCCAGGGCCGGAAGGCTGGCGACGCTGCCGACGGTCAGGGCGAGAAGGGCGGCGCTGCGGCGAAATGTGTGCATGAAAGCTCCTTGATGAGGGCGCAGGTGATGGTTCGGGGGCCTGCGTGAAACCATCAGACTCTAGCGTTTATGATCCGGTTCGCCCAGTTACAACTTCTATACAGATGACAAGGCCAGCGATGAGATTCAGCCGCAAGCTTTTGCTCGTAGCTTGAAGCTCGCAACTTGCAACTGCTTTTTGGTGTGGTCGTTTGCCGCACTTTCGCCTCTCAAGCCCGCGCCTTGGTTATACTCCGTGCGATCCGCCTGGAGCGCTCATCAGGAGAGCTCATGCTCGCCCCCGTACAACTGACTTCCGCCACTCGCCAGAACCTCTGGCGGCTGACTTTCATCCGCACCCTGGTGCTCGCCGCACAGGCCGGTTCCGTGGGCCTGGCCTACTGGCTGGAACTGTTGCCGTTGCCGTGGGTGCAACTGGTGATGACCCTCGGCTGTTCGATTCTGCTGTGTGTGTTCACCGCCGTACGCCTGCGCACTTCGTGGCCGGTGACCGAGCTCGAATACGCGCTGCAACTGGCCTGCGATCTGGTTATCCACAGTGCCTTGCTGTATTTCTCCGGTGGTTCGACCAACCCGTTCGTTTCGTATTATCTGGTGCCGCTCACCATCGCTGCGGTGACGCTGCCATGGCGTTATTCGGTGGTGCTGTCCGGTATTGCGCTGGCCTTGTACACATTGATGCTGACGCATTTCTATCCGCTGGAAACCCTGCCGGTCGCCCGGGAGAACCTGCAGATCTACGGCATGTGGCTGAGTTTTGCCCTCGCGGCAGCAGTGATCACCTTCTTCGCCGCGCGGATGGCCGAAGAGCTGCGCCGTCAGGAAGAATTGCGCGCGATCCGCCGTGAAGAAGGCCTGCGCGATCAGCAATTGCTGGCCGTCGCGACTCAGGCCGCCGGTGCGGCCCATGAACTGGGCACACCGCTGGCGACCATGAGCGTGTTGCTCAACGAAATGCAGCAGGATCACCCCGACCCGATGCTTCAGGAAGACCTGAAGGTGCTGAAGGATCAGGTAAAACTCTGCAAGGAGACCCTGCAACAACTGGTGCGTGCCGCCGAAGCCAATCGCCGGATGGCGGTGGAGATGCAGGATGTCACCGAGTGGCTCGACGAAGCGCTCAATCGCTGGCACCTGATGCGCCCCGAGGCCAGTTATCGCTTCCAGCGTCTGGGCCAGGGCCCGTTGCCGCGGGTGGCGCCGCCGCCGGATCTGACCCAGGCCTTGTTGAATCTGTTGAACAACGCCGCCGATGCCTGCCCGGAAAACCTTCAGGTGACCCTGGACTGGACCGCCGAAGACCTGACCATCAGCATCCGCGATCATGGCGCCGGTGTGCCCCTGGCCATCGCCGAGCAGATCGGCAAACCGTTTTTTACCACCAAGGGCAAAGGTTTCGGCCTGGGCCTGTTTTTGAGCAAGGCCAGCGTGACACGCGCCGGCGGCTCAGTGAAACTCTATAGTCATGAGGAAGGCGGCACGCTCACCGAGCTGCGCCTGCCCCACGGCGCCCGAGGAGAGCAACATGAGTGACGAAATCCAAGTCGAAGGCGAAGAACTGCCGCATTTGCTGCTGGTCGATGACGACGCGACCTTCACCCGGGTGATGGCCCGTGCCATGGCTCGCCGTGGTTTCCGCGTCAGCACCGCCGGTTCCGCCGAAGAAGGTCTGACCATTGCCCAGGCCGATCTGCCGGACTATGCCGCGCTGGACCTGAAAATGGACGGCGATTCCGGTCTGGTCCTGCTGCCGAAACTGCTGGAACTGGACCCGGAAATGCGCGTGGTGATCCTCACCGGTTACTCGAGCATCGCCACGGCGGTTGAAGCGATCAAGCGCGGCGCCTGCAACTATCTGTGCAAACCGGCGGATGCCGACGATGTGCTGGCAGCGCTGCTGTCCGAACACGCCGACCTCGACAGCCTGGTACCGGAAAACCCGATGTCGGTTGACCGTCTGCAATGGGAGCACATCCAGCGTGTGCTGACCGAGCACGAAGGCAATATCTCCGCCACTGCCCGCGCCTTGGGCATGCACCGCCGCACCCTGCAGCGCAAACTGCAGAAGCGCCCGGTTCGTCGCTGAACCTGCGCTGAACGACCATCGCCAGCCCTCGCGATAAAGCGCACCGATCATCTATGATCGGTGCGTGTCTGTTCTTTTCTTTATCGAGCCTTTTTCATGAATCAGAACGCTGAATATTCCGCGGTCAACGATACTGTGCGCGGGCAGTTTTTTCGCAAGGTGTGGGCCATGACCACGCCTTACTGGCGCAGCGAAGAGAAGGGCAAGGCCTGGACGTTGCTGATCGCCGTGATCGCGCTGACGTTGTTCAGCGTGGCGATCTCGGTGTGGATCAACAGTTGGTACAAGGATTTCTACAACGCCCTGCAGAAGAAGGACGAGGCGGCGTTCTGGCAGTTGATCCTGTATTTCTGCGGCATTGCGGCGGTAGCGATCCTCGGCGCGGTGTATCGCCTGTACCTGACGCAGATGCTGACCATCCGCTGGCGGGCATGGCTCACCGAGAACCATTTCAAGCGCTGGCTCGGGCACAAGAACTATTACCAGCTGGAGCAGGGCGGTTACACCGACAACCCTGACCAGCGGATTTCCGAAGACCTCAACACCTTCACCAGCAACACCTTGAGTCTGGCCCTGGGCCTGATCCGCACGGTGGTCAGCCTGGTGTCGTTCTCGATCATTCTGTGGGGCGTGTCCGGCAGCATCGAGGTGTTCGGCGTCGAGATTCCCGGCTACATGTTCTGGTGTGCGCTGCTGTACGCGGCGGTCGGCAGCTGGCTGACGCACCTGATCGGTCGACGCCTGATCGGCCTGAACAACCAGCAACAACGCTTCGAAGCCGACCTGCGTTTCTCCATGGTGCGGGTACGTGAGAATGCCGAGAGCATTGCGTTGTACAACGGCGAACCGAACGAGAATCGTCGTTTGAGCAATCGCTTCGGTCTGGTCTGGCACAACTTCTGGGACATCATGCGGGTGTCCAAACGCCTGACGTTCTTCACCTCGGGTTACGGCCAGATCGCAATCATCTTTCCCTTCATCGTCGCGGCCCCGCGTTACCTGACCGGCAAGATCGAGCTGGGTGAGCTGATGCAGATCAACTCGGCGTTCGGCAACGTGCAAGAGAACTTCAGCTGGTTCATCAACGCCTATGCGGACCTCGCCGCGTGGCGCGCCACCTGTGATCGTCTGCTGAGCTTCCGTCAGGCCATGACCGACAACGAAGAACGTGCACCGGCCATCGACGTGCAGAATCAGGGCGATGAGCTGAAGGTTCATAACCTCGGCCTCGATCTGGCCGACGGTCGTCACCTGCTGACCAATGCCGACATGACCGTGGAGGCGGGCGAGCGGGTGATGCTCAGCGGTCGTTCCGGCAGCGGTAAATCCACTCTGTTACGGGCGATGGGCCATTTGTGGCCGGCGGGGCACGGCAGCATTCGCTTGCCGGCCTCGCGTTATCTATTCCTGCCACAGAAACCGTATCTGCCGATCGGCACCCTGCGCGATGCCTTGAGTTATCCACAACCGGGCGACACCTACGCGCCCGAGCGTTATGCACAAGTGTTGGAAACCTGCCGCTTGCCACATCTGGTGGCTCGACTGGACGAAGCCAACCACTGGCAGCGCATGCTTTCGCCGGGCGAACAGCAACGTCTGGCCTTCGCCCGTGCGCTGCTCTACGCACCGCAATGGCTGTACATGGACGAAGCGACGTCGGCGATGGATGAGGAAGACGAAGCCACGTTGTATCAGGCGTTGATCGACCAGTTACCGGGCCTGAGCATCGTCAGCGTCGGCCATCGCAGCAGCCTCAAGCGCTTCCATCCACGGCATGTGCGGATAGACAGTGGTCACCTGGTTGAGCAGAACGTGACCGCCTGATATGTCCACACAAACCCTGTGGGGGGCTGGCTTGCCGCCTCCCACAGGATTTGTGTGGAAACGGAAAGTGATCGTACAACCCGCTTGAGCTATGATGCCCACAAGCCGAACTTTCGAGACAAGATGCAGACCATGGAAAACCCGATCGACACCCCGCGACTCCCTCGCAAGCGCCGCAGCCTGGCTCAGGAACTGGTGACGGTGCTGACCGAGCAGATCCGCGACGGTCTGCTCAAGCGCGGCGACAAGTTGCCAACCGAGTCGGCGATCATGGACGCCCACGGCGTCAGCCGCACCGTGGTGCGCGAGGCTATTTCCCGGCTGCAGGCGGCGGGGCAGGTGGAAACCCGTCATGGCATCGGCACCTTCGTGCTCGACACCCCGAGCCCGAGCGGTTTCCGGATCGACCCGGCCACCGTGGTCACCCTGCGTGACGTGCTGGCCATTCTCGAACTGCGTATCAGCCTCGAAGTCGAATCCGCCGGCCTTGCCGCGCAGCGCCGCAGCACCGAGCAACTTGCTGCGATGCGCGCGGCCCTTGATGCGCTGAATGACAGCGTGGCCCACGCCAGCGATGCAGTGGCGTCGGACTTCCAGTTCCATCTGCAAATCGCGCTGTCCACCGGCAACCGCTATTTCACCGACATCATGACCCACCTGGGCACCAGCATCATTCCGCGCACGCGGCTGAACTCGGCGCGCCTGGCCCATGACGATCAACAGCACTACATGAGTCGCCTGAGCCGCGAACACGAAGAAATCTACGACGCCATCGCCCGTCAGGATTCCGATGCCGCCCGCGCGGCCATGCGCCTGCACCTGACCAACAGCCGCGAACGGCTGCGTCAGGCGCATGAAGAGGCGCAGGCGCAGGGGTGAGAAATCAGGCTTCGATGTAGAGTTTCAGCGGCTCCGAACAAGGCTCCAGACTGGACTCGTCGGCAAACTTGTAACGCAGTTCGACGACGCTGTTCAGGTACTTTTCCAGTTCGAATTTCGGGATGCTCAATTCGATTCCGGTCAGGCCGACCATGTCATCCAGTGCGTCATCCCAGACGCCGGTCGGTTCCGACAGCCCCTGCCATTCAGGTTCTTGCGGATCATCGCCGAGGATCGGGTACACATCCCAGTTCGGCGGTGTGTTCTGGCCATCGGGTACACGAACGATCAGGTCGTCATCCAGCGTCGACAGCCGCAGGATGATCGAGTCGCTGGCGTGATCGGGAAATTGCGGAAGGTGTGCAGCGGCAAACGTCATGCTTCGTTCTCCTTGAAAGATCTGCCGCGATCCTTCGCGGCAGTCGTTGCACTTTACCCGGCGAATTCGTGAGGCGCGCCGGGGCAATCTTGTCCGGGCATTTCAGCTTCCGGGCAGAATCGAATGATCGACCCTGACCGCGAGTTTGCCGGGGCCGGGTCGGACGTCGAACGTCGCCTGGCCATGAGCATCCACCGACGCCCGGGCGATGGCCACGCCGTCGCGCAGCAATTGCAGCGGCGCGCCTTTCAACGATTGGCCCGAGGCCAGTTCCAGTTTCAATTTAATCGTCATCGAATCGCTCCTTAATTGGTGTTGCCGCTTGGGTGATAGTCCTTGAGCAGCAGGTAAGTGCTCCAGCCCCACCAGTCGTCGACGGTGGCGATGTCGTTGAGATTGTTGACATCCTTGCGCCGCAGGACTTTGTTGCCTTGAAGGCGGAATAGTGGTGAGAAGTTGTTGGCCGGATCCAGCACGGCCGTCAGATCCGGCACCCGTTGCAGCGCGTTGAAGGTGGTCGGTACATTGCCGGTTGAATACGCGGCATACACCTCGTCCGCCGAATCCTGTACCGCCCGATTCACCTGATTGCGGTTGTCGGCGTCCGTGGCGTCGAAGTAGCGCTTGTCACCGAATGCCCGCCATTGCTCGCCATGTCCGTTGCGTACCTTGAGGCCGAACTTGCTGTCTTCGTCGTGCATGAAGCGAGTGATCAGCGAGCCCAGGTCACTCGGCGTCACCGCGGCGGCCATGGCCTTGCGCGGCACCCGCAAATGTCCGGAGGAAAACAGGTCGGTGAGGTAGTGGTCAGCGAACGCGTTCATCGCGTAGGCCCGCTCCAGTTGCAGTTCGTCCTGAGTGGCGTGGGCGGCAGCGGCGGTTTGCAGGGCAACGGTGTGCCCGGCGATGTAGGCTTGTCGGGCCCATTCGCCGAAATGGTCGGCGTTGTTCGCCGCCAGTTTCAGATAGCGACCAAGAGGGAACAGCGCCGAGACAAAACTGCCGCCGCCGGTGATTTTGTTCCACTCCTCCGACAACGTATCTCCTAAAGCGTCGTAGGCCTCATGAGGTTGCCTGCCGTCCTTGATCGCCTGTTTAACCGCGTCGATCTCCTTTTGCATGATCGCAAGAATTTGTGTCGCCTCGGCCTTTGACGCCGGCAGCGCGGCCAGGGTGTCGAAGGCTGCCGTGAAGCGCTGAAGGCGATCTGCCGCAGAAGCGCCTTCGTTGATCGGCCGATCGACGACGCCATAGAAATCACCGCCCAGTGCCAGTACCTGGCCGTAGGTCAGCGCCAATCCGTTCGGCAGATGCAGTGGCACGTTTTGCGCCAGTACCGGCGCGGTATTTTCAACGAAACGCAGCAAGGTGTTATCGCCGATAGCCGTGTGTTCCGCACCTTCGAAGCGCAACTGCGGTTTGCCCTTCAAGGCGTGAGCGGGCAGGGTGGCGACGGGGGCGACATCGCTGTGCGAGTCGGCGATATGCAACAGCATATGCGGATTTTCTGCACTGAAAGCGATGCCGCCGGGGGTGAAAAGATCATCGAAACGGGCGATGACCGGTGTGGTTTTTTCAACGCATGTGGTTTGAAGACCGGACATTTCTTTCTCCTTGATATGTCGTCGGCAGGTTTTATTTAACTGTATGCATATACAGTTAAATCGAGCCTAGTCGAGAAATTTCCTACGTCAAAAAGAAATTCTGTCCGACAAAAAAAGCCCCCAGCGATGAAATGCAGTTGACGGTTATATTTTAAGTTGTACGATGACCTACAACTTCGGCGAAGGCTGAACGGTCCACTCACAAAAAAACGTTGCTACCAGGGTGTTCGAATAATGAATCCACAAGAACTGAAGTCCATCCTCTCCGCCGGCCTGCTGTCGTTCCCGGTGACCGATTTCAATGCTCAGGGCGATTTCAACCGCGCTGGCTACATCAAACGCCTGGAATGGTTGGCCCCGTACGGTGCTTCAGCCCTGTTCGCCGCCGGTGGCACCGGTGAATTCTTCTCCCTGGCTGCCAGCGAATACTCGGAAATCATCAAGACTGCCGTCGACACCTGCGCCAGCAGCGTGCCGATCCTCGCCGGTGTCGGTGGTTCGACCCGTCAGGCCATCGAATACGCTCAGGAAGCCGAGCGTCTGGGCGCCAAAGGTCTGTTGCTGCTGCCGCACTACCTGACCGAAGCCAGCCAGGACGGCGTTGCCGCCCACGTTGAGGCGGTGTGCAAGTCGGTCAACATTGGTGTGGTGGTGTACAACCGCAACGTCTGCCGTCTGACCGCTCCACTGCTGGAGCGCCTGGCCGAGCGCTGCCCGAACCTGATCGGTTACAAGGACGGTCTGGGCGATATCGAACTGATGGTGTCGATCCGTCGTCGCCTCGGCGATCGCTTCAGCTACCTCGGCGGTCTGCCGACCGCCGAAGTCTATGCCGCTGCCTACAAGGCCCTGGGCGTACCGGTCTACTCGTCGGCGGTGTTCAACTTCATCCCGAAAACCGCGATGGACTTCTACCACGCCATTGCCCGCGAAGATCACGCCACCGTCGGCAAGATCATCGACGACTTCTTCCTGCCGTACCTCGACATCCGCAACCGCAAGGCCGGTTACGCCGTGAGCATCGTCAAGGCTGGCGCCAAGATCGCCGGTTATGACGCAGGCCCGGTGCGGGCGCCGCTGACCGACTTGACCGGCGAAGAGTACGAAATGCTCGCTGCGCTGATCGACAAGCAAGGTGCTCAGTAACACACCTCTATAAACAAGGCCGCTGAGCAATCAGCGGCTTTTTGCGTCAGGAGAATGATTCGTGACCAAGCGCTATGACAACTACATCAACGGTGAATGGGTCGCCGGCAACGATTACTCGGCGAACATCAACCCGTCCGAGCTGAGCGATACCATCGGCGATTACGCCAAGGCTGACCTGGCTCAAGTCAATGCCGCCATCGACGCCGCTCGCGCTGCATTCCCGGCGTGGTCGACTTCGGGCATTCAGGCCCGCCACGATTCGCTGGACAAAGTCGGCACTGAAATCCTCGCGCGCCGCGAAGAACTCGGCACCCTGCTGGCCCGGGAAGAGGGCAAGACCCTGCCGGAAGCCATCGGCGAAGTGACCCGCGCTGGCAACATCTTCAAGTTCTTCGCCGGCGAGTGCCTGCGCCTGTCCGGCGACTACGTGCCGTCGGTGCGTCCGGGCGTCAACGTCGAAGTCACCCGCGAAGCACTGGGTGTGGTCGGCCTGATCACCCCTTGGAACTTCCCGATTGCCATCCCGTCGTGGAAAATCGCCCCGGCCCTGGCCTATGGCAACTGCGTGGTGTTGAAGCCGGCGGATCTGGTGCCGGGCTGTGCCTGGGCGCTGGCCGAAATCATCTCCCGCGCAGGCTTCCCGGCCGGCGTGTTCAACCTGGTGATGGGCAGCGGTCGCGTGGTCGGTGAAGCGCTGGTCAACAGCCCGAAAGTCGACGGCATCAGCTTCACCGGCTCCGTCGGTGTGGGTCGGCAGATCGCGGTCAATTGCGTGTCGCGTCAGGCCAAGGTTCAGCTGGAGATGGGCGGCAAGAACCCGCAGATCATTCTCGACGACGCCGACCTCAAGCAAGCGGTCGAGCTGTCGGTGCAGAGCGCGTTCTACTCCACCGGCCAGCGTTGCACAGCATCGAGCCGCTTGATCGTCACCGCCGGGATTCACGACAAGTTCGTCGAAGCCATGGCCGAGCGCATGAAGTCGATCAAGGTCGGCCACGCGCTGAAGGCCGGCACCGACATCGGTCCGGTGGTTTCGCAAGCACAGCTTGAGCAGGACATGAAGTACATCGACATCGGTCAGTCCGAAGGTGCGCGTCTGGTCAGCGGCGGTGGTCTGGTGACGTGTGACACCGAGGGCTACTTCCTCGCGCCGACCCTGTTTGCCGACAGCGAAGCCTCGATGCGCATCAGCCGCGAAGAGATTTTCGGCCCGGTGGCCAACATCGTCCGCGTGGCCGATTACGAGGCTGCGCTGGCCATGGCCAACGACACTGAATTCGGCCTGTCGGCGGGTATCGCGACCACGTCGCTGAAGTATGCCAACCACTTCAAGCGTCATTCCCAGGCCGGGATGGTGATGGTCAACCTGCCGACCGCCGGTGTCGATTACCACGTTCCGTTCGGTGGCCGTAAGGGTTCATCCTATGGCTCACGTGAGCAAGGCCGCTATGCGCAAGAGTTCTACACGGTCGTGAAGACCAGCTACATCGGTTCCTGATCTGTGGGAGCTGGCTTGTCAGCGATGGCATCACCTCGGTTTTTCAGTCAGACCGCAGTGATGCCATCGCCGGCAGGTCAGTTCCCACAAAAGAAACACCAAAGAAGATCCACCCGCGCATAAAAATAATCAGTGGGAGTACATCTACATGCAATCGTCCAAGCCGACTCACGTCCGCTATTTGATCCTGCTCATGCTGTTTCTGGTGACCACGATCAACTACGCCGACCGCGCCACCATCGCGATCGCCGGTTCCAGCTTGCAAAAAGACCTCGGCATCGACGCGGTCACCCTCGGCTACATCTTCTCTGCTTTCGGTTGGGCCTACGTGGCCGGGCAAATTCCCGGCGGCTGGCTGCTCGATCGCTTCGGCTCGAAAAAAGTCTATGCCCTGAGCATCTTCACCTGGTCGCTGTTCACCGTGCTGCAAGGCTTCGTCGGTGAGTTCGGCATGTCCACGGCCATCGTCGCGCTGTTCATGCTGCGCTTTCTGGTCGGTCTGGCCGAGGCGCCATCGTTCCCCGGCAACGCACGCATCGTCGCGGCCTGGTTCCCGACCGCCGAGCGCGGCACTGCTTCGGCGATCTTCAACTCGGCGCAATACTTCGCCACCGTGCTGTTCGCACCGCTGATGGGCTGGATCGTGTTCTCCTTTGGCTGGGAGCACGTGTTCATCGTCATGGGCCTGCTCGGTATCGTGTTCTCGCTGGTCTGGCTCAAGGTTATCCACAGCCCGCGCCAACACCCGATGGCCAACGAAGCGGAAGTGAAGTTCATCGCCGACAACGGCGGCATGGTCGACATGGACCAGAAACAAGGCAAAAAGGCTGACGGCCCGAAATGGGATTACATCCGCCAGCTGCTGACCAATCGCATGATGCTCGGCGTTTATCTGGGCCAGTACTGCATCAACGGCATCACCTATTTCTTCCTGACCTGGTTCCCGGTGTACCTGGTGCAGGAGCGCGGCATGACCATCCTCAAGGCCGGTTTCATCGCCTCGTTGCCAGCGATCTGCGGCTTTATCGGCGGCGTGCTCGGTGGGGTGATTTCCGATTACCTGCTGCGCAAGGGCCATTCGCTGACCTTTGCCCGCAAGGCGCCGATCATTGCCGGCCTGCTGGTTTCGAGCAGCATCGTGGCCTGCAACTATGTGGACGTTGAATGGATGGTGGTCGGCTTCATGGCCCTGGCCTTCTTCGGCAAAGGCGTGGGTGCGCTGGGCTGGGCGGTGGTCTCCGACACTTCGCCGAAACAGATTGCTGGTCTGAGTGGCGGCCTGTTCAATACCTTCGGCAACATCGCCTCGATCACCACCCCGATCGTCATCGGCTACATCATCAGTTCCACCGGTTCGTTCAAATGGGCACTGGTGTTCGTCGGAGCCAACGCACTCGTGGCGGTGTTCAGCTACCTGGTGATCGTCGGCCCGATCAAACGTGTGGTACTTAAAGAGCCGCCAACCAATGGCGGTTCCGAAGCCACCGGCAAATTGTCTCAAGCGCATTCCTGAGGAGCGGCGTCATGCAGTTGATTGAACATTCCGACTCGCCGCGCTACATCCGCCTGCACGAGCGGGACAACGTAGTGGTAGTGGTCAACGACCAGGGCGTTCCGGCCGGCACCGCATTTGCCGATGGCCTGGTGACGGTGGATTTTGTGCCGCAGAGTCACAAGGTCAGCCTCGTGGACATCCCCGAGGGCGGCACGGTGATCCGCTACGGCCAGATCATTGGCTATGCGTTGCAGCCGATTCCCCGTGGCAGTTGGGTCAAGGAAGATCAACTGCGCATGCCAACCGCGCCACCGCTGGACAGCCTGCCGCTGTCCACCGAAGTGCCGGCCACCCAGGCGCCGCTGGAAGGCTTCACGTTCGAGGGTTATCGCAACGCCGACGGCACCGTCGGCACGCGCAACATTCTCGGGATCACCACCACCGTGCAGTGCGTCACCGGGGTGCTGGATCACGCGGTGAAGCGGATCAAGGACGAACTGCTGCCCAAGTACCCGAACGTCGATGACGTGGTGGCGCTGACCCACAGTTACGGTTGTGGCGTGGCTATCACCGCCACCGACGCCTACATTCCGATCCGTACCGTACGCAATCTGGCGCGCAACCCGAACCTCGGTGGCGAGGCGTTGGTGATCAGCCTGGGCTGCGAGAAATTGCAGGCCGGGCAGGTGATGCACGAGGACGATGCCTCGGTGGATCTGAGCGAGCCGTGGCTGTATCGCTTGCAGGACTCCAGCCACGGTTTCACCGAGATGATCGAGCAGATCATGGAGTTGGCTGAAGTCCGGCTGAAGAAACTCGACCAGCGCCGCCGGGAAACCGTGCCGGCGTCCGAGCTGATCCTCGGCATGCAGTGCGGAGGCAGCGATGCGTTTTCCGGCATCACCGCCAACCCCGCGCTGGGTTACGCCTCGGACTTGCTGCTGCGGGCAGGGGCGACGGTGATGTTTTCCGAAGTCACCGAAGTGCGTGATGCGATTTACCTGCTGACCTCACGGGCCCAGACCAAAACCGTTGCCGAGGAATTGGTACGCGAGATGGACTGGTACGACCGTTACCTGGCCAAGGGTGAAGCGGATCGCAGCGCCAACACCACGCCGGGCAACAAGAAGGGCGGGTTGTCGAACATCGTCGAGAAGTCATTGGGCTCGATCGTGAAGTCCGGCAACAGTGCGATCAGTGGCGTGCTCGGCCCTGGGGAGCGTTTCAAGCAGAAGGGCTTGATTTTCTGTGCGACGCCAGCCAGTGACTTTGTCTGCGGCACCTTGCAACTGGCGGCGGGGATGAACCTGCATGTGTTCACCACCGGGCGTGGCACGCCTTATGGTCTGGCCATGGCGCCGGTGGTGAAGGTTTCGACCCGTACCGAACTGGCGCAACGCTGGCCGGATCTGATCGACATCGATGCCGGGCGGATTGCCACCGGGCGCGCAACCATCGAGGAGTTGGGCTGGGAGTTGTTCCACTACTACCTGGATGTGGCGAGCGGCAAGCAACAGACGTGGGCGGAGAAGCACAAGCTGCATAACGACATTACGTTGTTCAATCCGGCGCCTATCACCTGAGACCACCCCGTTGATCGTTCCCACGCTCCGCGTGGGAATGCAGCCGGGGACGCTCCGCGTCCCAACAGCGTGACGCGGAGCGTCACAGGAGACGTTACCACGCAGAGCGTGGGAACGATCAGGGTGAAAGTGGCTTATCATTAGCCCCCTAACGACGCTCACCTCCAAGGCTCCCCGGCATGCTGGCAATCTTCCTCGAAACCCTGAACATCACCGCGCCGGTGTTTGCCATGCTTTTTCTCGGTGTGCTGCTCAAACGCATCGACTGGATCAACGACAACTTCATCCACACGGCATCGTCGCTGGTGTTCAACGTCACCATGCCGGCGCTGCTGTTTCTCGGCATCCTGCACGCCGACCTGCACGCGGCACTGCAACCGGCGCTGCTGATCTATTTCGCTCTCGCGACGCTGGTCAGTTTTGCCGTGGCCTGGGGCTGGGCGATTTTCCGCTGCCCGCGTGAAGATCGCGGCATCTACACCCAAGGCGCATTTCGCGGCAACAACGGGGTGATCGGCCTGGCGCTGGCGGCGAGCATGTACGGCGACTACGGGATTTCTCTCGGGGCGATTCTCGCAGCGCTGGTGATCCTGTTCTACAACACCCTGTCGACCATCGTGCTCGCGGTCTACAGCCCGGTGATCAAGTCGGACCCGTGGAGCATCTGCAAAAGCGTGGTCAGCAATCCGTTGATCATCAGCGTGATCGCGGCGGCGCCCTTCGCTTATTTCAAGATCGGTCTGCCGGGGTGGCTGGAAACCTCAGGCCAGTATCTGGCGCAGACCACGCTGCCGCTGGCACTGATCTGCATTGGCGGCACGCTGTCGCTGGCGGCGCTGCGCAAGAGCGGCAAGATGGCGCTCAGTTCGAGTCTGGTGAAGATGGTCGGTCTGCCGGTGATCGCCACGCTGGGCGCGTGGCTCTGGGGCTTTCGCGGGGCGGAGCTGGGAATTCTGTTTCTGTACTTCGGCAGCCCGACCGCCGCCGCCAGTTTCGTCATGGCCCGTGCGGCGCAGGGCAATCATGAACTGGCGGCGGCGATCATCGTGCTGACCACGTTGATGGCGGCGATCACCACCAATATCGGGATCTTCTTCCTGCAGTGGGGCGGGTGGATCTGAGGCCGGCGCTTACTCGGGCTTCTGGTAACTGTCGATCACTTCCTGCGCCGCGCGGAACGCATCGATCGCCGCCGGTACGCCGGCGTACACCGCGCAATGCAGCAGCGCTTCACGGATCTCATCGACCGTGCAGCCATTGTTCAGCGCACCGCGCACGTGGCCCTTCAACTCTTGCGGACACTTCAACGCAGTCAGCGCGGCGAGGGTGATCAGGCTGCGGGTTTTCAGCGGCAGACCTTCTCGATTCCACACGCCGCCCCAGGCGTGTTCGTTGACGAAATCCTGCAAGGGTTGAGTGAATTCGGTGGCATTGCCCAGCGCGCGGTCGACAAACGCGTCGCCCATTACCTGACGGCGGACTTCAACCCCGGATTTCTTCGATTCGGTCATGGCACATCCCTCTTGTGGTGTTGGCGGCGCCAGGCGCGTACGGACGTGAAAAACAGAAACGCCAGCAGCGTCGGCAGCACATAAAACAGCATCAATCGCTCGAGTTTGCCGGCCAGTGGCATGCCGGTGGTGAACGACACCACGTGCAGCCCGTATGCCAGATACAAACCAAGCAGCAACAAGCCTTCAGCCCGGGTCACGCGGTAGCCGGAATAGAACACCGGCAGGCACAGCGCCGCGACGCCGAGCATCACCGGCAGGTCGAAATCCAGTGCGTTCGGCGAGACCGACAGCGGCGTCGGCGCGATCAGTGCGGTGAGGCCCAGCACCCCAAGCAGGTTGAACAGGTTGGCGCCGATCACGTTGCCCACCGCGATGTCCCGCTGACCGCGTAGCGCGGCGATCAGCGAGGTGGCGAGTTCCGGCAGCGAGGTGCCGACCGCGACCACGGTCAGGCCGATTACCCGTTCGGAGAACCCCAGGTCGGTGGCCACGACCACGGCGGCGCCCAGCAGCAAGTGCCCGGCGAACACCAGCATGCCCAGACCGCCGACAATCATCAGCAGGCTGGTGAACCACGGTGCCTGCGGATCGTGCGGTTGATCGGAGTGCGGGCGGGTCGAGTGCCGCGACTGGCGCAGCAATAATCCGAGATACAGGGCGAGGGCGCCGAGCAACAGAATGCCGTCGAAGCGCCCGAGCTCTTCATTCCACGCCAGCACGAACACCAGCAGGCTGGCGCCGATCATCAACGGGATGTCGAGGCGCACCAGTTGTCGCGATACCCGCAGCGGAATGATCAGTGCCGACAGGCCGAGGGTGACGAGAATGTTGAAAATGCTGCTGCCGATCACGCTGCTGACGGCGATGTCCGGCGTGTGCGCCTGCACGGCTTGCAGGCTGACGGCCATTTGCGGAGCGCTGCTGCCGAGGGCGACGATGGTCAGGCCGATAATCAGCGGCCGCAAATGCAGGCGCGCGGCCAGACGCACGGCGGCGCGTACCATCAGTTCGGCGCCGACGATCAGCAGGAACAGCCCGCTGAGCAATTCGATCACGCTGATCAGGGGTAAGTCGGTCAGTCCGAAAATGGTGGACGCTCCATCAGTCGTCGAGGGCCTGGACCCGAACGCGGGCGGTTCCACTGCGCAGCATACCGAGCTGTTCGGCCGCCGCACGTGAAACATCGATCAGGCGACCACGAGTGTGCGGGCCGCGGTCGTTGATGCGGACCACGACGGATTCATCGTTTTTCAGGTTGGTGACCTTCACCCGGGTGCCGAACGGCAACTGGCGGTGGGCGGCGGTCAGGGAATTCTGGTTGAACGCTTCGCCGCTGGCGGTGCGTTTACCGTGGTGCTTGGCACCGTAATAGGAGGCGACACCGGTCTGGTCGTAACCGTGCGGGTCGATGACATCGGTGCTGGCGCAACCGGCCAGCAAGGAGAGCAGGGCGCAGGCGCCGAGCAGACGTTTCATTCATAAGCTCCCAAGTGATCGTTCCCACGCTCCGGCGTGGGAATGCACCCCGTGACGCTCTGCGTCACACCGCAATGGACGCGGAGCGTCCGAGGCGGCATTCCCACGCAGAGCGTGGGAACGATCCTCAGGCGCGGGGCCATCGTCAGCCTTCGAGCTTGCTTTTCAGCAGTTCGTTCACTTGCTGCGGGTTGGCCTTGCCCTTGGAGGCTTTCATGGCCTGACCGACGAAGAAGCCGAACATCTTGCCGCGCTTGGCTTCGTCTGCCGCGCGGTATTGCTCGACCTGCTCGGCGTTGGCCGCGAGCATTTCGTCCAGCACCGCCGAGATCGCGCCGCTGTCGGTAACCTGCTTCAGGCCGCGCTTTTCGATGATCTCGTCCGCGCTGCCTTCGCCGTTGGCCATCGCTTCGAACACCACCTTGGCGATCTTGCCGGAGATGGTGTTGTCCTTGATGCGCAGCAGCATGCCGCCCAGTTGCTCGGCCGAAACCGGTGAATCCTCGATGTCCAGGTTCTGCTTGTTGAGCAGGCTGCCCAACTCGACCATCACCCAGTTCGCCGCCAGTTTGGCGTCGCCGCCGATGGCTGCCACTTTCTCGAAGTAGTCCGCCTGCTCACGGCTGGTGGCCAGCACATTGGCGTCGTAGGCCGACAGACCGAACGCACTCTGGAAGCGCTCGCGTTTTTGCGGTGGCAGCTCCGGCAGGGTGGCGCGCACGTCGTTGAGGAACGAGTCCTCGATGACCACCGGCAGCAGGTCCGGATCGGGGAAGTAACGGTAGTCGTTGGCTTCCTCTTTGCTGCGCATCGGACGGGTCTCGTCCTTGTTCGGATCGTACAGACGGGTCTGCTGGATCACTTTGCCGCCGTCTTCGATCAGGTCGATCTGACGCTGGATCTCGGAGTTGATCGCCTTCTCGATGAAGCGGAACGAGTTGACGTTCTTGATCTCGCAGCGGGTGCCGAACTCGACCTGACCTTTCGGACGTACCGACACGTTGCAGTCACAACGCAGCGAGCCTTCGGCCATGTTGCCATCGCAGATGCCCAGGTAACGTACCAGCGCGTGGATCGCCTTGACGTAGGCCACGGCTTCCTTGGCGCTGCGCATGTCAGGCTCGGAAACGATTTCCAGCAGCGGTGTGCCGGCACGGTTCAGGTCGATGCCGGTGGCACCGCTGAATTCTTCGTGCAGGCTCTTGCCGGCGTCTTCTTCCAGGTGCGCGCGAGTAATGCCGATGCGTTTGACCGTGCCGTCTTCCAGGGCGATGTCCAGGTGGCCCTTGCCGACGATCGGCAATTCCATCTGGCTGATCTGGTAGCCCTTCGGCAGGTCCGGGTAGAAATAGTTTTTACGGGCGAACACGTTGTGCTGGCCGATCTCGGCGTCAATCGCCAGACCGAACATCACCGCCATGCGCACTGCTTCCTGGTTGAGCACCGGCAGCACGCCGGGCATGCCCAGGTCGATCAGGCTGGCCTGGGTGTTCGGCTCGGAACCGAACTGGGTGGAACTACCGGAAAAGATTTTCGACCGGGTGGTGAGCTGGGTGTGAATCTCCAGCCCGATCACGACTTCCCATTGCATGTGTGTCTCCTCAGAAGCCGGTTGGGGTGCGGGTGTGCCAGTCAGTGTTCAACTGATACTGGTGCGCAACATTGAGCAAACGGCCTTCCTGGAAATACGGAGCGAGCAGTTGCACGCCGACCGGCAGACCGTCGACGAAACCGGCCGGCATCGACAGGCCCGGCAGGCCCGCGAGGTTGGCGGTGATGGTGTAGACGTCTTCCAGGTAGGCAGCGACCGGGTCGCTGTTCTTGGCACCGAGTTTCCAGGCCGGGTTTGGCGTGGTCGGGCCGAGGATGATGTCGACTTCATTAAAGGCAGTCATGAAGTCGTTCTTCACCAGGCGACGGATCTTCTGCGCTTTCAGGTAGTAGGCGTCGTAGTAACCGGCGGACAGTGCGTAGGCACCGACCATGATCCGGCGCTGCACTTCAGGCCCGAAGCCTTCGCCACGGGAGCGCTTGTACAGGTCTTCCAGGTTCTTCGGGTCTGCGCAGCGGTGGCCGAAGCGCACGCCGTCGAAACGCGACAGGTTGGAGGAGGCTTCTGCCGGGGCGATCACGTAGTACGCAGGGATCGCGTGCTGCATGTTCGGCAGGCTGATTTCCTTGATCACGGCACCGAGCTTTTGCAGCTCCTTGATGCTGTTCTGGATCAGTTCGGCGATGCGCGGGTCGAGACCGGCACCGAAGTACTCCTTCGGCACACCGACGCGCAGGCCTTGCAGCGAACCGTTCAGACCGGCGGCGTAGTCCGGCACTGGCTCATCGATGCTGGTGGAGTCGTTCGGATCGAAGCCGGCCATACCTTGCAACAAAATTGCGCAGTCTTCGGCCGTGCGTGCCAGAGGGCCGCCCTGATCGAGGCTGGAGGCGTAAGCGATCATGCCCCAACGCGACACGCGACCGTAGGTCGGCTTCAGGCCGGTGAGGTTGGTGAACGCGGCCGGCTGACGGATCGAGCCGCCAGTGTCGGTGGCCGTCGCGGCAGGCAGCAGACGAGCGGCAACTGCCGCCGCCGAACCTCCGGACGAACCGCCCGGCACGTGTTCCAGGTTCCACGGGTTTTTCACCGCGCCGTACCAGCTCGACTCGTTGGCCGAACCCATGGCGAATTCGTCCATGTTGGTCTTGCCCAGAGTCACGGTGCCGGCGGCGGCCAGCTTCGACACCACGGTGGCGTCGTATGGAGCCTTGAAGTTGTCGAGCATCTTCGAGCCGCAGCTGGTGCGGATGCCCTGGGTGCAGAACAGATCCTTGTGGGCGATCGGCGCACCGAGCAGGGCGCCACTCTCACCATTGGCCCGGCGCACGTCGGCGGCTTTCGCCTGCTCGAGGGCCAGCTCTTCGGTGAGGCTGATGAAACTGTTGAGCTGCGGATCGAGCTGGGTGATACGCGCCAGCAGGACTTTGGTCAGCTCTTCGGAAGAAAACTTTTTATCGGCGAGACCGCGGGCGATCTCGGCCAGAGTCAATTGATGCATTGCAGGCTCTTTCCCTTTAGTCGATGACTTTCGGAACCAGGTACAGGCCGTTTTCGACCGCTGGTGCGATGGACTGATAAGCCTCGCGGTTATTGCTTTCGGTCACGACATCGGCGCGCAGGCGCTGACTGGCTTCCAGCGGGTGGGCCAGCGGCTCGATACCGTCGGTATTGACCGCCTGCATTTCGTCGACCAGCCCGAGAATGCTGTTGAGGGCCGAAGTGATGTGTGGAAGATCGGCGTCATTAAGGCCAAGGCTGGCCAGATGAGCGATTTTTTCCACGTCGGAGCGTTCTAGCGCCATCGGGTTTCTCCAGTGGAAAACAGGACGGACGGCGTCCGTGTGTTAGATTGTCGGAACACTACCGCACTTCTACGGTCATAAGGCCGCGATTGTGGGGCTTGGTGCACAGAAAAGCGGCCAATTTAACATATTGGCGCCTTGCCCAAAATCCCTGTCGTTGTTAGAGTTTGCCGCACTTTTTTACCCACGCGTTGCCTAGGGTCCCTTTCCCATGTTCAAGAAACTGCGTGGCATGTTTTCCAGCGATCTTTCCATTGACCTGGGCACTGCCAACACCCTTATTTACGTGCGCGAGCGCGGTATCGTCCTGAATGAGCCATCGGTTGTGGCCATTCGGACACACGGTAACCAGAAAAGTGTCGTCGCTGTCGGCACCGAGGCCAAGCGCATGCTCGGCCGTACGCCGGGCAACATTGCTGCCATTCGTCCGATGAAGGACGGCGTGATCGCCGACTTCAGCGTCTGCGAAAAGATGCTGCAATACTTTATCAACAAGGTTCACGAAAACAGCTTTCTGCAGCCCAGCCCTCGTGTGCTGATCTGCGTTCCATGCAAGTCCACCCAGGTTGAGCGTCGTGCCATCCGTGAATCGGCCCTTGGCGCCGGTGCCCGTGAAGTGTTCCTGATCGAAGAGCCGATGGCGGCAGCGATCGGTGCCGGCCTGCCGGTTGAAGAAGCTCGCGGTTCGATGGTCGTGGATATCGGTGGTGGTACCACCGAAATCGCGCTGATCTCCCTGAACGGTGTGGTCTATGCCGAATCCGTGCGTGTTGGCGGCGACCGCTTCGACGAAGCGATCATCACCTACGTGCGCCGCAACTACGGCAGCCTGATCGGCGAATCCACCGCCGAACGCATCAAGCAGGAAATCGGCACGGCCTATCCGGGCGGCGAAGTTCGCGAAGTCGACGTTCGTGGTCGCAACCTGGCCGAAGGCGTTCCACGTGCATTCACCCTGAACTCCAACGAAGTGCTGGAAGCTCTGCAAGAGTCGCTGGCAACCATCGTTCAGGCGGTGAAAAGCGCTCTGGAGCAATCGCCGCCGGAACTGGCTTCCGACATCGCCGAGCGTGGCCTGGTGCTGACCGGTGGTGGCGCGCTGCTGCGTGACCTGGACAAGCTGCTGGCCCAGGAAACCGGTCTGCCGGTAATCGTTGCCGAAGATCCGCTGACCTGCGTCGCTCGCGGCGGTGGCCGTGCATTGGAAATGATGGACAAGCACACCATGGACCTGCTCTCCAGCGAATAATCGCCGGGTGCAATACGTGGGTGAGCGCACAGGCAGCACTTTGCAGTGCTGCCTGTTGGCGTTTATCTTCTGTCAGTCTTCATCCAGGCCGGTTTGATGCCGTATGAATAAACAGAACATTTGCCTGGGAGGAGCGGCTTATTAAACCGCTTTTCGCCAAGGGCCCCTCATTGGGCGTGCGCCTGTTGGTGCTGGCCGTGCTGTCGGTCGCGCTGATGGTCGTTGATGCGCGCTTCAGCCTGCTTAAACCCGTACGCAGCCAGGCCTCTCTGGTGCTGATGGACGCCTACTGGATTACTGACCTGCCCGGACGGTTGTGGGAAGGTATCGCCAGCCAGTTCGGCAGTCGCACCGAGCTCGTCGCCGAAAATGAAAAACTCAAGTCGGAGAACCTGCTGTTGCAGGGTCGCATGCAGAAGCTTGCCGCCCTCACCGAGCAGAACGTCCGTCTGCGCGAGTTGCTCAATTCCTCAGCGCTGGTCAACGAGAAGGTCGAAGTGGCCGAATTGATCGGCATGGACCCCAACCCTTTCACCCATCGCATCATCATCAATAAAGGTGAGCGTGATGGCGTAGTGCTCGGTCAGCCGGTGCTCGATGCTCGCGGCCTGATGGGGCAGGTGGTCGAACTGATGCCGTACACCTCACGTGTGCTGCTGCTGACCGACTCGACCCACAGCATTCCCGTGCAGGTGAACCGTAACGGCCTGCGGGCGATTGCCAGCGGCACCGGTAACCCCGAGCGTCTGGAACTGCGCCACGTGGCGGACACTGCCGATATCAAGGAAGGTGATCTGCTGGTCAGCTCCGGTCTCGGCCAGCGTTTCCCGGCCGGTTACCCGGTGGCGACGGTCAAGGAAGTCATCCACGATTCCGGCCAGCCTTTTGCAATCGTCCGCGCCGTGCCGACCGCCGCACTCAACCGCAGCCGTTACCTGTTGCTGGTATTCAGTGACAACCGCACTGCCGAAGAGCGCGCCAACGATGCCGCGCAGGCTCAGGAAAACCTCGATGCCTTTGGTGGCGGTCCGGTGATTCCATCCACGGTGCCGAAAATCGTCACCCCGCCAGCCGCAGCCGCAACTCCTGCCACGACGACTCCGTCGGCTGCGCCTGCTGCCGGCACCACGCCGGCCAAACCTGCTGCGAGCAAACCGCCTGCAGCCACGCCCGCGGCCAGCAAGCCACCGGCCAATCAGCCCGCTGCTCGACCAGCGGCCAAGCCGCCTGTCACTGCGCCGGCGACCACCGGGAGGCAAGAATAATGGTCGGAGCTACCGCATCGCGTAACGGCTGGATCGTCTGGCTGACGTTTATCGTCGGCATACTGCTCAGCGTGTCGCCACTGCCCATTTTCATGGAAATCCTGCGCCCGCTGTGGCTGGCCTTGCTCCTGACTTTCTGGGCTTTGTACCTGCCGCATACGGTCGGCATGGTCACGGCGTTCTGCCTGGGGCTGGCCGAAGACGTGCTGCAAGGCGATCTGCTCGGTCAGAATGCATTGATCCTGACACTGATCACGTTCCTCGTGCTGTCGTTGCAACAACGCCTGCGAATGTTCCCGATGTGGCAGCAGTGCCTGGTGATTCTGGTGATCTTCGGCCTCGCCCAGCTCGTACAACTCTGGCTCAGTGCCTTGACCGGCAACCGTCAGCCGACCCTCGCACTGGTCCTGCCGGCACTGGTCAGTGCCTTGCTCTGGCCTTGGGTCAGCTTCGCTTTGCGTGGATTGCGTCGGCGCTACAAAATCAACTGATTCGGTCAGGCATTTGCCCGTACCAGTGCCTTGCCTCGCAAATGAAGTTCTTTTTGGGCGAGCGGCTGTTGTTGCCAGACAAGGCGCCGTGACGAGTCATAGCGTGCTATGGCGAGGAACGGCAACGCAGTATGGCAACAACAGACGCCGACCAAAGGGAACAGCATTTGTGAGGCAGGGCACCAAACAGGGAGATGTCTTGATGAAAAAGCTTTACCTCGCCTCAGGATCGCCGCGTCGGCGTGAATTGCTCACGCAGATCGGCATCCCGTTTACCGCCATCAGCGCGGATATCGATGAAACCCCTCTCGCCAATGAATCCCCATCGGCCTACGTCGAGCGCCTGGCGCGCGGCAAGGCCGAGGCCGGGCGGCGCGCCGTCGTTTCCGACGTAGCGTATTGCGTACTGGGCGCCGACACCGCGGTGGTGCTGGACGGCAAAATTCTTGGCAAACCGGTGGACGAAGCCGATGCATGCGCCATGCTGATGATGTTGTCCGGCAAGGAGCATGAAGTGCTGACGGCGATTGCCGTGCTCGACGGCGAGCGCATCGAGTCGCGGGTGGTGCGCAGTCTGGTGCGGTTCCGCTCGATCAGCCGCGAAGAAGCCGCCGCCTACTGGGCCAGCGGCGAACCCCGGGACAAGGCGGGTGGCTACGGCATTCAAGGGCTCGGCGCGGTGTTCGTCGCCGGCCTCAATGGCAGCTACTCGGCGGTCGTCGGCTTGCCGGTGTGCGAAAGCGCAGAACTGCTTGGCCATTTCGGCATACCCTGTTGGCAAAACCTGAACGCGCGATGAGCGTCGAACGGACAAGATGCGGCCATTATCGTGAACATGCCTGAACGAGACCCTGCCATGAGTGAAGAGATTCTGATCAACATCACGCCGATGGAATCGCGCGTGGCGGTGGTCGAAAACGGTGTGCTGCAAGAAGTGCACGTCGAGCGTACGCAAAAACGCGGGATCGTCGGCAACATCTATAAAGGCAAGGTGGTGCGGGTTCTGCCGGGCATGCAGGCGGCCTTCGTCGACATCGGCCTGGATCGTGCAGCCTTCATTCATGCCTCGGAAATTTCCCTGCGCGAAGGTCCTGCGGTGGAAAGCATCAGTGCGCTTGTACACGAGGGCCAGAGCCTGGTGGTGCAGGTCACCAAGGATCCGATCGGTTCCAAAGGCGCGCGGCTGACAACGCAGCTGTCGATCCCGTCGCGCTATCTGGTGTACATGCCGCGCACCGCCCACGTCGGCATTTCTCTGAAGATCGAAGACGAAGCCGAGCGCGAGCGCCTCAAGCAGGTGGTCAGCGATTGCGTGGCCAAAGAAGGCATCAAGGAGGCCGGCGGCTTCATTTTGCGTACCGCCGCCGAAGGTGCCGGGGCCGATGAGATCCTGATGGACATCCGCTACCTGCGCCGGCTGTGGGATCAGATCAACGAACAGATCAAGACCATCGGCGCACCGAGCGTGATCTATGAAGACCTTGGCCTGGCGTTGCGTACCCTGCGCGATCTGGTCAGCCCGAAGATCGAAAAGATCCGCATCGACTCTAGGGAAACCTTCCAGAAAACCACGCAGTTCGTCGCCGAACTGATGCCGGAAATCGCCGATCGTCTGGAACATTACCCGGGTGAACGACCGATCTTCGACCTGTACGGCGTCGAAGACGAAATCCAGAGAGCCCTGGAGCGCAAGGTGCCGCTGAAGTCCGGTGGTTATCTGGTGATCGATCCGGCGGAAGCCATGACCACCATCGATGTGAACACCGGGGCGTTCGTCGGTCATCGCAACCTCGAAGAAACCATCTTCAAGACCAACCTCGAAGCCGCGACCGCGATTGCCCGGCAGATGCGCCTGCGCAATCTGGGCGGGATCATCATCATCGACTTCATCGACATGGAAGATGAAGAGCACCAGCGTCAGGTACTGCGTACCCTGGAAAAACAGCTGGAGCGCGATCACGCCAAGACCAACATCATCGGCATCACCGAATTGGGCCTGGTGCAGATGACGCGCAAGCGCACCCGCGAAAGCCTCGAGCAAGTGTTGTGTGAACCGTGCAGCAGCTGTCAGGGCCGGGGCAAACTGAAAACTCCGGAAACCATTTGCTACGAGATTTTCCGCGAGATCCTGCGCGAAGCCCGGGCCTATCAGGCCGAGGGTTATCGGGTGCTGGCGAACCAGAAAGTGGTGGATCGCCTGCTCGATGAAGAGTCCGGTAACGTGGCCGAACTTGAAGGTTTCATCGGGCGCACCATACGCTTCCAGGTCGAAACCATGTATTCCCAGGAACAATATGACGTGGTGCTGCTCTGAACCCCTGCATCACCTTTTTCCTGAAACGGCTGGCCTCAGCTTTTTGCAGTATTTTTGCCATGGGAGCCAACTGACATGGAACGTCTGACACGCATTTTGGCTGCGCTGACCCGCTGGGGTCTGAGCCTGTGCGCGTTGGTTCTGGTATTGATGGCGTTGTACGTCAGTCTCGGCCGGGAACTCACGCCACTGGTGGCCGAATACCGCGCCGATATCGAAGACAAGGCCAGTGCTGCCCTGGGCATGCCGCTGCAGATCGGCGAGCTGGAAGGCAACTGGAGCGGATTTGCCCCGATCCTGCTGGCCCACGACGTGATGGTCGGCAGCGGCGCCAACGCCTTGCGCCTGGATCGGGTGCGCGCGGTGCCGGATCTTTGGGCCAGTTTGCTGGCCCGGGAAGTGCGCATCGCCCATCTTGAACTCAACGGTCTGAAGATCAGCCTCAAGGAAGGCGAAGACGGAAAGTGGGCGCTGGAAGGCTTGCCGGTGCAGCAGGATCAGCCCATGGATCCCGAACAACTGTTCAACCGCATGCAAATGATTCAGCAACTGTCGGTGCTCGACAGTCAGGTGACGTTGCAGCCGCTGGAGCAGGCGCCGCTGACCCTCACTTATGTCGGCCTCAATCTAAAGACCGGTTCCAGCCGCCAACGCCTCGATGCGCGCCTGACCCTGCCCGACGGTCAGCCTGTGGCGCTGAGCCTGCGCACACGCCTTCGTCCGAATCAGTGGCAGAACAGCGAATTGGAAGGCTATGCCAGCCTGCCGCAGAGCGACTGGTCCAAATGGCTGCCCGAGCGCCTGACTCAACAGTGGAATTTCTCCGCGATCAAGGCCGGTGGCGAGTTGTGGGTCAACTGGCGCGAGGGGGCGCTGCAAAGTGCCGCGATCCGTCTCAATGCGCCGCAACTGACCGGCGCCTACGCTGAACGCAAGCCGATCCAGATCAACAATCTGGCGCTCAATGGCTATTTCCAGCGCGGTTCCGAGGGAGCCATTGTCACGCTGGATTCGCTGGCGATGAATGTCGGCGAAACCCGTTGGGAATCCCATGTCCAGATCAAACAGACTGTCGCCAACGACAACACCGAAGAACTCTGGCATCTGCAGGCTGACCGGCTCGACCTGACGCCGATCACACCTTTGCTCAATGCCCTCGGCCCATTGCCCCAAGGCTTCGCCACAGTGGTCGAGCGCCTGAAAGTGACCGGCAGTCTGCGTAACGTGTTGCTGGATTTCCGGCCGAATGCCACCGACGACAGCAAATTCAGCTTCGCCGCCAACCTCGATCAAGTCGGCTTCGACGCCTACCACGGCGCGCCGGCGGCACGGAATGTCAGCGGCAGCCTTACTGGCAATCTCGGCGGCGGCGAGCTGCGCATGGACAGCAAGGACTTCGTCCTGCACCTCGATCCGATTTTCGCCAAGCCGTGGCAATACATTCAGGCCAACGCCCGGTTGACCTGGAAGCTCGATAAAGAAGGGTTCACCCTGATCGCGCCGTACTTGAAGGTGCTCGGCGAGGAAGGCAAGATCGCCGGCGACTTCCTGATCCGCCTGCACTTCGATCACAGCCAGGAAGACTACATGGATCTGCGGGTCGGTCTGGTGGATGGCGACGGTCGCTACACCGCCAAGTACCTGCCGCAAGTCCTGAGCCCGGCCCTCGACGAATGGCTGCGTACGGCGATTCTCAAGGGCGCGGTGGATCAGGGCTTCTTCCAGTATCAGGGTTCGCTGAACAAGAACGCCGGAGAAGCGGATCGCAGCATCAGCCTGTTCTTCAAGGTGCACGACGCCGAGCTGGCGTTCCAGCCGGGCTGGCCGCACGTGAGCAAGGTCAGCGGTGACGTGTTCATCGAAGACAGCGGTGTGCGGATTCTGGCCAGCAAGGGGCAGTTGCTCGACACCCAGGTCAGCGATGTCTTCGTCAATATTCCCCATGTGCCGAGCGGCGAGCACAGCCATATGTTCCTCGACGGCAGCTTTGCCGGCGGGCTGGGCGATGGCTTGAAGATTCTTCAGGAAGCGCCGATCGGCACCGCTGACACTTTTGCCGGCTGGGAAGGCGAGGGTGACCTGCAAGGCAAGCTCAAACTCGATGTGCCGTTGGCCAAGGGCGATCAGCCGAAAATCCTCGTCGACTTCAAAACCGCCAATGCGCGATTGAAGCTGGCCGAGCCGAAGCTCGAACTGAGCCAGCTCAAGGGTGATTTCCGCTTCGACAGCGACAAGGGCCTGAGCGGTCAGAACATCAGCGCCAGGGCCTTCGATAAACCGGTCTCGGCGCAGATCTTCGCCGACGGTGCTCCCGGCCAGCTCAAGACCCGGGTCGCGGCGTCAGGGCAGGTCGAGGTCAAGAAACTCACTGACTGGCTGGGCGTGACTCAACCGTTGCCGGTGTCCGGGACGATTCCTTACCAGTTGCAAGTGAATCTGGCCGGCGCCGACAGCCAATTGATGGTCAGTTCCAGCATGAAGGGTGTGGCGGTGGATCTGCCGGCGCCGTTCGGCATGGCCGCCGACGTGGGGCGTGACACGGTATTCCGCATGACCCTGCAAGGACAGGAGCGGCGTTTCTGGGTCAATTACGATCAACTGGCCAATTTCACCTTTGCCGCGCCACCGGGAAATTTTGCCGATGGTCGGGGCGAGTTGTTCCTCGGCGCCGGCGAAGCGGTGTTGCCGGGCAGCAAAGGTCTGCGAGTGCGCGGCGTTCTGTCCGAGCTTGACGTCAAGCCCTGGCAGGACCTGCTGGACAAATACGCTGGCCAGGATCCGGGTGCCAACGCCAAGCAGTTGCTCAGCAGCGCGGATTTCAAGATCGGCAAACTCACGGCCTTCGGCACCACGCTGGATCAGGCAGCCGTGCAAGTGAATCGCAAGCCCGGTGTCTGGGCACTGGCCCTCGACAGCCAGCAGGCCAAAGGCACGGCGGGCATTCCTGACGCCAAGGGCGCGCCGATTGCGGTGAACCTGCAATACGTGCGGTTGCCGGCGCCGGACCCGACGGTCCAGGCCGACGAAAACGCGCCGGATCCACTGGCTTCGGTCGATCCGACCAAGATCCCGGCGCTGGATATCACCATCAATCAATTGTTCCAGGGCCAGGATCTGGTCGGTGGCTGGTCGCTCAAGATTCGGCCGACCGCCAAGGGCATCGCCCTGAACAATCTCGATCTGGGCCTCAAGGGCATTCTTTTGCAGGGCAGCGGCGGCTGGGAAGGCGCGCCCGGTGCTACGAGCAGTTGGTACAAGGGCCGGATCGGCGGCAAGAATCTCGCCGATGTGCTCAAGGGCTGGGGCTTTGCACCGAGCGTGACCAGCGAAGAATTCCACATGGATGTCGACGGCCGCTGGCCGGGCTCGCCGGCGTGGCTGGCGACCAAGCGCTTCTCCGGGACCCTCGATGCGTCCCTCAACAAAGGCCAGTTTGTTGAAGTGGAGGGCGGCGCCCAGGCATTGCGGGTATTCGGTCTGCTCAACTTCAACTCGATTGGCCGGCGTTTGCGCCTAGACTTCTCCGACCTGTTCGGCAAAGGCTTGAGCTATGACCGGGTCAAGGGATTGCTGGTGGCGACCAATGGCGTGTATGTGACGAAAGAGCCGATCAAGTTGACCGGGCCTTCGAGCAACCTGGAACTGGACGGCACGCTGGATCTGGTGGGCGATCAGGTTGATGCCAAATTGCTGGTGACCTTGCCGGTGACCAACAATCTGCCGATTGCCGCGCTGATTGTCGGCGCACCGGCGGTCGGCGGTGCTTTGTTCCTGATCGATAAGCTGATCGGCGATCGCGTGGCCCGGTTCGCCAGCGTCAAATACACCGTCAAAGGCCCGTGGAAAGAGCCGAAAATCACCTTCGACAAGCCTTTTTGAACAGCCAGCCCCTGAACCGATGGAGTAGCATGGCCGCATACCTCTTGCGGAGTGCGCCATGTCTTTAGCGGTGATTCAAATGGTCAGCCAGAGCGATGTGCTGGCCAACTTGCGCGATGCCCGACGTTTGCTCGAACAGGCGGCCAATGCCGGTGCGAAGCTGGCCGTGCTGCCGGAAAACTTCGCGGCCATGGGCCGTCGCGACATCGCCGATATCGGTCGCGCCGAAGCGCTTGGCGAAGGCCCGATCCTGCCGTGGTTGAAACAGACCGCCCGAGACCTCAAGTTATGGATTGTGGCCGGCACCTTGCCGTTGCCGCCGGTGGGGCAGCCCGAGGCCAAGTCCCATGCCTGCTCGCTGTTGGTGAATGATCAGGGCGAAATCGTCGCGCGCTATGACAAGTTGCACCTGTTCGATGTCGACGTGGCGGACAATCGCGGCCGTTACCGCGAATCCGATGACTATGCTTATGGCAGTGGCGTGGTGGTCGCGGACACCCCGGTCGGGCGACTGGGCCTGACGGTGTGCTACGACCTGCGTTTCCCGGAGCTGTACAGCGAATTGCGCGCAGCCGGGGCTGACCTGATTACCGCACCGTCGGCGTTCACCGCGGTGACCGGTGCGGCACACTGGGACGTGTTGATCCGTGCTCGGGCCATTGAAACCCAGTGCTATGTGCTGGCGGCAGCCCAGGGCGGGATACATCCAGGGCCACGAGAGACCTTTGGCCACGGGGCGATTGTCGATCCGTGGGGCCGCGTGCTGGCGCAGCAGGAGCAAGGCGAAGCGGTGTTGCTGGCCGAACGCGACAGTAATGAACAGGCGTCCATCCGGGCGCGAATGCCGGTGACGGGTCATCGGCGGTTTTTTTCGCAGGGCGCACAGCGACCTGCTTCAGAACACGAATTTAAGGCGTAAAACCTATGAGCGAGTTGTTGTCCTCAGTCAGTGATCACCTGTTGGCGCCCGGCGGCGTGACGATCGAGAGTCTGCAAGGCGTGCTCGGTGATCTGGCGGGTCCAGGCATCGATGCGGCCGACCTGTATTTCCAGGGGCAGATTTCCGAGTCCTGGTCGCTGGAAGACGGCATCGTCAAGGAAGGCAGTTTCAACCTCGACCAGGGCGTCGGCGTGCGTGCGCAGTCCGGCGAAAAAACCGGTTTCGCCTACAGCAACGCGATCACCCTCGAAGCCCTCGGCGCGGCGGCCCGCGCGGCCCGTTCGATTTCCCGCGCCGGGCAGAACGGCACAGTGCAGGCTTTCAGCAGCCAGGACGTCGCCCAGTTGTATGCGCCGGACAACCCGCTGGAAGTCCTGAGCCGCGCTGAAAAAGTCGAACTGCTCAAACGCATCGACGTGGCGACCCGCGCCCTCGACCCGCGTATCCAGCAGGTCAGCGTAAGCATGGCCGGGGTCTGGGAGCGAATTCTGGTGGCCTCGACTGACGGTGGCCTGGCTGCCGATGTGCGTCCGCTGGTGCGTTTCAACGTCAGTGTGATCGTCGAACAGAACGGCCGTCGCGAACGCGGTGGTCATGGCGGCGGCGGGCGTACCGACTACCGTTATTTCCTCGCCGAAGACCGCGCCATGAGCTATGCCCGTGAAGCGTTGCGTCAGGCGCTGGTGAATCTGGAAGCGATTCCGGCACCGGCCGGCACCTTGCCGGTGGTTCTGGGTTCGGGCTGGTCCGGCGTGCTGCTGCACGAAGCGGTCGGTCACGGTCTGGAAGGCGATTTCAACCGCAAGGGCAGCTCGGCCTACAGCGGTCGCATGGGCGAAATGGTTGCCTCGAAACTTTGCACCATTGTCGATGATGGCACTCTGAGCGGTCGTCGCGGTTCCCTGAGTGTGGACGACGAAGGCACCCCGACCGAGTGCACCACGCTGATCGAAAACGGCGTGCTCAAGGGTTATATGCAGGACAAGCTCAATGCGCGGCTGATGGGCGTGGCCCGCACCGGCAACGGTCGCCGTGAATCCTACGCGCACCTGCCGATGCCTCGAATGACCAACACCTACATGCTCGGCGGCCAAAGCGATCCGGCGGAAATCATCGCCTCGGTGAAGAAGGGCATCTACTGCGCCAATCTTGGCGGCGGTCAGGTCGATATCACCAGCGGCAAGTTCGTGTTCTCCACCAGCGAGGCGTATTTGATCGAGGACGGCAAGATCACCGCGCCGGTCAAAGGCGCAACGTTGATCGGCAACGGTCCGGAAGCGATGAGCCGGGTGTCGATGGTCGGTAACGACCTGGCGCTGGACAGCGGCGTGGGGACTTGCGGCAAGGACGGGCAGTCGGTGCCGGTGGGTGTCGGTCAGCCGACCCTGAAAATCGATGCGATCACCGTGGGTGGCACGGGCGCATAAGAAGGAATGGAGCTTCGGGTGGCGCGCGGTGCGGCCACCCGGTGGCGAATATCAGCGCAGACCGCGTTGAGTCTCGTCCAGCTCACGGATGTACTTGAAGATCTTGCGGCTCGAGGCAGGAGGTTTGTTTTGCGCAACCTCGTGCTGGGCCTGACGGATCAGGGAACGCAGTTGCTGGCGGTCGGCGTCCGGATAATCGACGACGAATTTCTCCAGCACGGCATCGTCACCGGCGATCAGGCGGTCACGCCAGCGTTCGAGGTTGTGGAAACGCTCGTTGTACTGACGGGTTGAGGCATCGAGTTGATCGAGCAAGGTGAGAATCGCGTCAGTGTCCTGATCGCGCATCAGTTTGCCGATGAACTGCAAGTGCCGTTTACGCGCGATGTTCGCGGTGTGCTTGGGCGCATCGGCCAGGGCCCGGCGCAAAGCGTCGGTCAGTGGCAGTTTTGCCTGCAAGTCGGGCTTGAGCGTTGTAAGGCGTTCGCCAAGGTCAACCAGAGCATGCAGCTCGCGTTTGACCTGGGATTTGCTTTTTTCTCCCGTATCGAGGGAGTCGTCGTAAGAATCAACCATGGTGGCAGTCCGCAAAGAAACGCCGCCATGATAACCAGTCGGGGGCCGCTTGTCCGGCCCGGTCGCTCGAAGGCCCCAGCCGAAAGCAGAATTTGAGTGGAGATGAGCATGAGTGCAGTTGAAAGCGTCGGCCCACAGGCATTGCCGGCACTGCAGGAACAGGTCGAGCAAATCATCGCCGAAGCCAGGCGTCAGGGAGCCAGTGCCTGCGAAGTAGCGGTGTCGCTGGAGCAGGGCCTGTCGACGTCGGTGCGTCAGCGTGAAGTCGAAACGGTCGAATTCAACCGCGATCAGGGCTTCGGCATCACATTGTATGTCGGTCAGCGCAAAGGCTCGGCCAGCACCTCCGCCACCGGGCCGGATGCGATTCGCGAGACCGTTGCTGCGGCGCTGGCGATTGCCAAGCACACCTCCGAAGACGAAGCCTCGGGGCTGGCTGATGCTGCGCTGATGGCCCGGGATATCCAGGATTTCGATCTGTTCCACCAATGGGACATCACCCCGGAGCAGGCCATTGAAAAGGCATTGCTCTGCGAAGCCGCCGCGTTCGACGCCGATGCGCGCATCAAGAATGCTGATGGCACCACGTTGAGCACTCATCAGGGCTGCCGCGTGTATGGCAACAGCCATGGTTTCATCGGCGGTTACGCCTCGACCCGGCACAGCCTGAGCTGCGTGATGATCGCCGAGGCCGATGGCCAGATGCAGCGCGACTACTGGTATGACGTGAACCGCCAGGGCAGCTTGCTGGCGGATCCGGTGAGTATCGGCCAGCGTGCTGCGCAGCGGGCGGCGAGTCGCCTGGGAGCGCGTCCGGTGCCGACCTGCGAAGTGCCGGTTTTGTTTTCGGCAGAACTGGCGGGTGGGTTGTTCGGCAGCTTTCTGTCGGCGATTTCCGGCGGCAGTCTGTACCGCAAATCGTCGTTCCTTGAAGGCACCTTGGGGCAGAAGCTGTTCCCGGAATGGCTGACCATCGACGAGCGTCCGCACCTGATGCGTGCCATGGGCAGTGCTTCCTACGATGGTGACGGCCTGGCGACCTATGCCAAACCGTTCGTCGAGAAGGGCGAGTTGGTGTCGTACATTCTTGGCACTTATTCCGGTCGCAAACTCGGCATGCCGAGTACCGCCAACGCGGGCGGCGTGCACAACCTGTTCGTCACCCATGGGGATGAAGACCAGGCCGCCTTGCTGCGACGCATGGGGCGTGGGTTGTTGGTCACCGAGTTGATGGGCCACGGTCTGAACATGGTGACCGGTGATTACTCGCGCGGTGCGGCGGGTTTCTGGGTCGAGAACGGTGAAATCCAGTTCGCGGTGCAGGAAGTGACCATCGCCGGCAACATGCGTGACATGTTCAAGCAGATCGTCGCGGTCGGTAACGATCTGGAGCTGCGCAGCAACATTCGCACTGGTTCGGTGTTGATCGAGAAGATGACTGTCGCGGGCAGCTAATCCGCAGGCAGGTACAAAAAAGGCGCGCCACCCGATTGGGAGGCGCGCCTTTTTTTGTGTCTGCAAATTTTTCGATCTGATGAGGGCAGCAAAAAAGCTGCTCTTGTTTTGTTTCTCATTATCATCTAATAATAAATCTCATTATCGGGTGAGCCCAGGGTCATGAGTTCTGCCTTGCACGAGCAGCCGTATCTCGAAAGCTGGCGCTGGATGAGTTGCCAGATCCGTTGCGCGATGGATCCCGATGAACCTCGCCTGATTGAACACTACCTGACCGAAGGCCGGTATCTGGCCTGCTGCACGGCGACCTCGCCCTGGATGGTTGCTGAAACCTCTTTCCGCCTGCTGCTCGACACGGCCACCGACATCGCGCTGCCGTGGCATTGGCGCAGCCTGTGTCTCGATCAAGCCTGGCGGCCCTTGCGTGAAATGGAGCGCCTCTCGCTTTGCAAGTGCCGGCTCAAACGCTGGCAAAGCTACATCTGGCAATTGGCGACCTGCGAGTTGCTTCCCTCGATTCCTCTCATAGAACTGGTGCAAGGATTTTCAGATGACCAAGACACGTATTGAGCGCGACAGCATGGGCGAACTGCAGGTGCCGGTGGACGCTCTCTACGGCGCGCAGACCCAGCGCGCCGTGGATAACTTCCCGATCAGCGGCAAGCCGATGCCGACCCAGTTCATTCGCGCTTTGATTCTGGCGAAAGCCGCTGCCGCCCGGGCCAACGTTGAACTCAACCAGATCAGTGCCGCGCAAGGCAAAGCCATCAGCGATGCCGCCCAAGGGGTGCTGGAGGGCGACTTCATGCGGCATTTTCCGGTGGACATTTTCCAGACCGGTTCCGGCACCAGCTCCAACATGAACGCCAACGAGGTGATCGCCACGCTGGCCAGTCGTCTGCTCGAGGAGCCAGTAAACGCCAATGATCATGTGAACTGCGGGCAAAGCAGCAACGACATTATTCCAACCACTATCCACGTCAGCGCCGCGCTGGCCCTGCACGAACAACTGCTGCCGGCACTGCTGCACCTGGTGCAAGTGATCGAACGCAAGGCCGAGCAAGTCCATCACCACGTCAAGACTGGCCGCACCCACTTGATGGATGCCATGCCGGTGCGCATGAGCCAGGCGTTGAACGGTTGGGCGCAGCAGCTCAAGGCTAATATCGGTCACCTGCAGGACTTGTTGCCAAGCCTGCAATCCCTGGCACAGGGTGGCACAGCGGTCGGTACCGGGATCAATGCGCATCCGGAATTTGCTGCGCGGTTCAGCCGCCAGCTCAGCCAGTTGACCAATGTCCAGTTCACCCCTGGCAAGAATCTGTTCGCCCTGATCGGCTCGCAGGACACTGCCGTGGCCGTGTCGGGCCAGCTCAAGGCCACCGCCGTATCGCTGATGAAAATTGCCAATGACCTGCGCTGGATGAACTCCGGCCCGCTCGCCGGCCTCGGTGAGATCGAGCTGGAAGGCTTGCAGCCGGGGTCGTCGATCATGCCGGGCAAGGTCAATCCGGTGATCCCGGAAGCCACTGCCATGGTGGCCGCGCAAGTGATAGGCAACGACACTGTAATCACCATCGCCGGGCAGTCGGGCAATTTCGAACTGAACGTGATGCTGCCGATCATCGCCCAGAACCTGTTGAGCAGCATCGAGTTGCTGGCCAACTCCAGCCGTCTGCTGGCTGACAAGGCCATCGCCAGCTTCAAAGTCAACGAGTCGCGCCTCAAGGAGGCGCTGTCGCGCAATCCGATTCTGGTCACCGCGCTCAACCCGATCATCGGTTACCAGAAAGCCGCCGAAATCGCCAAGCAGGCCTACAAACAGGGTCGCCCGGTGATCGACGTTGCGCTGGAGCACACCGACCTGTCGCGCAGCCAGCTGGAAGCGTTGCTCAATCCCGAGAAACTTACCGCTGGCGGCGTGTAAGCACCGCAACCGCTTTGGAGGTTCACCATGGAGCACTGGAAACGCACGATCGAACGGGCCAATCGCTGCTTCATGCTGGGCGAGCTGATCGACGCCCGCGAGGCCTACCTGCAAGCCTTGGCGTTGGCCCAGGTGTTGTTCGAGCGCTGGGCCGATGCCGACGAAGCGGTGGCGGCCTGCGTCATCTCCCACCACAACCTGGCGGATTTGCACCTGCGGCTGAATCAGCCGGAGGAGAGCGCCGAATACCTGTGCGCGATCCATCAACGGCTGTTGCAGACCATGCAGGACGAGCGCCTGCGCCCGGCGCTGCGTGAAGCGGCGCTGCGCCAGAGCAGCAAGACCTACGTCGAGCTGCTCAATTTCATCAGCGAACACGGCGAATACCCGCGCACCCAGCGTTTGCTGCATCCGGATACCGGCAATGCGCGGCGCGCGCCTGCCCCACATCACCATGGAGTCCACTGAAATGGCTTTTACCCTGCCAGCTTTGCCTTACGCCTACGACGCACTGGAACCGCACATCGATGCGCAAACCATGGAGATCCACTACACCAAGCATCATCAGACTTACATCAACAATCTGAACGCCGCGGTCGAGGGCACCGAGTTTGCGGAGTGGCCGGTGGAAAAACTGGTCGCCAGTGTCCAGCAACTGCCGGAAAAACTTCGTGCGGCGGTGATCAATCAGGGCGGCGGTCACGCCAACCATTCGCTGTTCTGGGAAGTGATGGTGCCCAACGGCGGTGGCAAACCGGACGGTGCGCTGGCCAAGGCGATCGATGAGCAACTGGGCGGCCTCGACAGCTTCAAGGAAGCCTTCACCAAGGCCGCGCTGACCCGCTTCGGCAGTGGTTGGGCGTGGCTCAGCGTCACCTCGGACAAGCAACTGGTGGTGGAAAGCAGCGGTAACCAGGACAGTCCGCTGATGAACGGCAACACGCCGATTCTCGGCCTCGACGTGTGGGAGCACGCTTACTACCTGCGATATCAGAACCGTCGGCCGGAATACATCAGCGCGTTCTACAACGTGATCAACTGGCCGCAAGTCGCTGCGCGCTATCAGGCCGCGCTGGTTTAAGTCTTCTATAAAAACAATTCAAGGCTGACTATGGGCACTGAGACACTGGCGATCGGAAGTGGGCGTATGTTTCGTTACGCAATCGGTTCGCTGTTGCTGTTGGCGGGCATGACCCTGCTGGTCGCTCACGGACTGGAATGGCTGAATCTGGAACCTAGGCTGTCGCGGGCATTGCAGGGCGGCGCGATTTGCGCCCTCGGCACCGCACTTGGAGCGGTTCCGGTGCTGGTGATCCGCAACATGCCCCGGGCGCTGGGCGATACGCTGCTGGGTTTTGGCGCCGGTGTGATGCTGGCCGCGACCGCGTTTTCGCTGATCGTGCCGGGAATCGCCGCCGCCGAAGGTCTGGGGTTGAGCCCTTGGGGCGCCAGCGGCCTGATCTGTTTCGGCATCATGCTCGGGGCGTTTGGCCTTTATCTGGTTGATCGCCGGGTCTCGGGCGCCTCGCCGGAAATGCTCATCGGCACTGTCGAGCATCCGGTGATTCCGCCGCGGATCTGGTTGTTCGTGTTCGCCATCATTGCCCATAACATCCCGGAAGGCATGGCGGTCGGTGTCTCGGCGGGTGGTGGAGTGCCGGACGCAGACAGTCTGGCCATGGGCATTGCCTTGCAGGATGTGCCGGAAGGGCTGGTGATTGCACTGGTACTGGCCGGTGCCGGGATGTCGCGGGTCAAGGCATTCTTGATTGGCGCAGCGTCAGGTCTGGTCGAGCCGGTGTTCGCGCTGCTCTGTGCCTGGCTGGTCAGTCTTGCCGAGTTATTGCTGCCCTTGGGCTTGGCGTTGGCGGCGGGTGCCATGCTGCTGGTGGTGACTCACGAGGTCATTCCGGAGTCGCGACGCAATGGTCATGAGAAGCTGGCAAGCCTGGGCTTGTTGATCGGATTCTGTCTGATGATGGTGATGGACACGGCATTGGGCTGAAACGCAGGAGGGAGCTGGCTCCCTCGCTTCAAGCGTTTTCAGCCACCTTCATCGAAGTAGTTGTTGATCAGCGCAACCAGCGCATCCATGGCTTCCTGTTCCTGGTGGCCTTCGGTACTCAGGTGGATTTTGGTGCCCTTGCCCGCAGCGAGCATCATCATCGCCATGATGCTTTTACCGTCAACCGTGGTTTCCGGGGTACGGCCGACTCTGATCGTGCAATCGGGAAACTGGCCCGCCACGCCGACGAATTTTGCCGATGCGCGGGCGTGCAGGCCCAGTTTATTGATGATTTCTATTTCCCGAGCAGGCATCGCGGTGTGAATCCTTTAGCTGAGGTCGCGGTGGCGGACCTGGACGTTCTTCAGGGTCTTCTGCAGCGCCTGGCCCAGACGTTCGGTCAGGTAAACGGAACGGTGATGCCCGCCGGTGCAGCCGATGGCAATGGTGACGTAAGCGCGGTTGCTCGCGGCGAAGCGCGGCAGCCATTTGTGCAGGTACGTGTAAATATCCTGGTACATCTCCTCGACCTCGGGCTGCGCGGCCAGATACTCGGCGACCGGTTGATCGAGACCTGATTGCGCGCGCAGTTCCGGCTTCCAGTACGGGTTCGGCAGGCAGCGTACATCGAACACCAGATCCGCATCCACCGGCATGCCGCGTTTGAAACCGAACGACTCCACCAGAAACGCCGTGCCCGGCTCCGGCTGGTTCAACAGGCGCAGTTTGATGGTGTCGCGTAGCTGGTACAGGTTGAGATGGGTGGTGTTGATCTTCAGATCGGCGAGATCGGCAATCGGGCCGAGCAGGGCGCTTTCATCCTGAATGGCTTCTGCCAGCGAACGATTGGCGTTGCTCAGCGGGTGGCGGCGGCGAGTTTCGGAGAAACGCTTGAGCAGGGTTTCTTCGTCGGCATCCAGATACAGGACATCGCATTGAATATGCTTGGCGCGTACGTCCTCGAGCAATTCCGGAAATCGGCTCAGATGGCTCGGCAGATTGCGTGCGTCGATCGATACCGCCACCAGTGGCTGCGCCAGTTCGGTGTGAATCAGGGCACGTTCGGCCAGCTCCGGCAGCAGGCCGGCCGGCAGGTTATCAATGCAGTAGTAACCGTTGTCCTCAAGGACATCCAGGGCAGTACTTTTACCCGAGCCGGAACGGCCGCTGACAATGATCAAGCGCATGATTACGGCCTGTTCTGCTCTTCCAGTACGACCTGGTACAGGGCTTCGTTGCTTGGCGCGCTGCGCAGTCTGTCGCGCACGTCCTTGCGGTCGAGCATGCTGGCGATCTGGCGTAAAAGCTCCAGGTGCGCATCGGTGGCAGCTTGCGGCACCAGAAGGACGAACAGCAGATCCACAGGCGCGCCGTCGATTGCGTCGAAATCGATAGGGGCATCAAGGTGCATCAGCGCACTGATCGGCGCTTCGCAGCCCTTGAGGCGGCAGTGAGGAATGGCGATGCCGTTGCCAAAACCGGTTGAACCCAGTTTTTCACGGGCAATCAATGCCTCGAAGACATCTTGCATCTCCAGATCCGGGACTTCCCGGGCGATCAGGTTGGCAATTTGTTCGAGGGCTTTCTTTTTACTGCCGCCCGGCACGTTCACCAGGGAACGGCCGGGGGTCAGGATACTTTCAAGTCGGATCATGGGGGTGGGGGTTATCGACCGGTAGCGCCCTGGAGCAGGCTCTGGGTCTTTTCCTTATGCTTTTTGAGTTGTTTATCAAGCTTGTCGGTCAACGCGTCGATCGCAGCGTACATATCGGTATGTTCCGCGTTTGCGACGACCTCATTGCCGGGAATATGCAGCGTGGCTTCGATTTTCTGCTTCAGCTTTTCGACGCACATCGTGACCTGTACGTTGGTGATCTTGTCGAAATGCCCTTCGAGCTTCTTGAGCTTGAGCTCGATGTACTCGCGCAGAGGCTGGGTAACTTCCAGTTGGTGTCCACTGATGTTGACTTGCATACAGCTTCTCCTTCGTTGCCAGTGCATAAAGCGGCAGGCCGAAAAGCCTGCCACTGGAACGCTGTAACGTGGCTTACATCAACCGCTTGCGTTCGCTCGAAGGCGCGATCCCGAGGGATTCGCGGTACTTGGCGACGGTGCGGCGAGCCACCTGAATGCCTTGTGCCTCCAGTAAACCAGCGATCTTGCTGTCACTCAACGGCTTTTTCTGATTTTCCGCGGCAACCAGTTTCTTGATGATCGCGCGGATCGCCGTGGACGAGCATTCACCGCCTTCTGAGGTGCTCACATGGCTGGAGAAAAAGTATTTCAGCTCATATATGCCTCGCGGGGTATGCATGAACTTTTGCGTGGTCACGCGGGAAATCGTCGACTCGTGCATGCCCACCGCTTCAGCGATGTCATGCAGGACCAGCGGCTTCATCGCTTCGTCGCCGTACTCCAGAAAGCCGCGCTGATGTTCGACGATCTGGGTGGCCACTTTCATCAGGGTTTCGTTGCGGCTCTGCAGGCTCTTGATGAACCAGCGGGCTTCCTGCAACTGATTGCGCATGAAGGTGTTGTCGGCACTGGTATCGGCGCGCCGCACGAAACCGGCGTACTGGGCATTGACCCGCAGGCGCGGCACCGACTCCTGGTTCAGTTCGACCAGCCAGCGCTCGTTGTCCTTGCGCACGATGACGTCAGGTACCACGTATTCGGCTTCGGTGGACTCGATCTGCGAACCGGGGCGCGGGTTGAGGCTCTGCACCAGTTCGATGACCTGGCGCAGTTCGTCTTCCTTGAGTTTCATGCGGCGCATCAGCTGGCTGTAGTCGCGGCTGCCGAGCAGGTCGATGTAATCGGTGACCAGACGCTTGGCCTCTGCCAGCCAGGGGGTCTTGGCCGACAGCTGGCGCAATTGCAGCAGCAGGCATTCGCCCAGGTTGCGTGCACCGATGCCGGCCGGTTCGAATTGCTGGATGCGGTGCAGGACGGCTTCGATCTCGTCCAGCTCGATGTCGAGCTCAGGATCAAAGGCGTCGAGGATTTCTTCGAGGGTTTCGTCCAGGTAGCCCTGATTGTTGATGCAATCGATCAGGGTCACAGCGATCAGGCGATCGGTGTCGGACATCGGTGCCAGGTTCAGCTGCCACAACAGATGGCTTTGCAGGCTCTCGCCGGCGGAGGTGCGGGTGGTGAAGTCCCACTCGTCATCGTCGCTGCTCGGCAGGCTGCTGGCGCTGGTCTGGTAGACGTCTTCCCAGGCGGTGTCTACCGGCAGTTCGTTGGGGATTCGCTCGTTCCATTCGCCGTCTTCGAGGTTGTCGACTGTCGGCGCGGCCTCCTGATAGGAAGGTTCCTGGATCTCGGTGTTGGGCTTCTGTTCGGCGTTGTCGGCCATGGGATCGGAGTTGTCGAAGTCGTCGCCGTCTTCCTGGCGTTCGAGCATCGGATTGGATTCCAGCGCCTCCTGGATTTCCTGTTGCAGATCCAGGGTCGACAATTGGAGCAGGCGGATGGCCTGTTGCAGCTGCGGTGTCATCGTCAGCTGCTGGCCCATTCTCAAGACTAGCGATGGTTTCATGGCAGGGGCTTAACACCTTATTCGCCGGCGCTATGCGCCATCCACTACAGGGCGCCGAAGCGCCAAACTTAAGCAAATTATATGCCTGAAACTGTCGTGTTTGCCTAGAGCGCTGTAACAATAAAAGCGTAGAAAAAATGCGCTTCAACGTTACAGCATCCGGACGGCAGGTCGAATGCTGTCACGCTTACAGGCGGAACTCGTGACCCAGATACACTTCCTTGACCAGATCATTGGCGAGGATGGTCGCGGAGTCGCCTTCGGCGATCAACTGGCCGTCATTGACGATGTAGGCGGTTTCGCAGATATCCAGCGTCTCACGGACGTTGTGGTCGGTGATCAATACACCGATACCCTTGGCCTTGAGGTGGTGGATGATCTGCTTGATGTCGCCGACCGAGATCGGGTCGACACCGGCGAACGGTTCGTCGAGCAGGATGAACTTCGGTGCCGTAGCCAGTGCGCGTGCGATCTCCACGCGGCGGCGTTCGCCACCGGACAGGCTCATGCCGAGGTTGTCGCGAATGTGGCTGATGTGGAATTCCTGCAGCAGGCTTTCCAGCTCCTTGCGACGACCGGCCTTGTCGAGCTCCTGACGGGTCTCGAGGATGGCCATGATGTTGTCGGCTACCGACAGTTTGCGGAAGATCGACGCTTCTTGCGGCAGATAGCCGATACCGGCCTTGGCGCGACCGTGCATCGGCTGGTGGCTGACGTCGAGGTCGTCGATCAGTACGCGACCCTGATCGGCCTGAACCAGGCCGACGATCATGTAGAAGCACGTGGTCTTGCCGGCGCCGTTCGGGCCGAGCAGGCCGACGATCTGACCGCTGTCGATCGAAAGGCTGACGTCGCGCACGACCTGGCGGCTTTTATAGGCCTTGGCCAGGTGCTGAGCTTTCAGAGTTGCCATTACTGGGGTTTCTCGTCGGTTTTCTTCTTCGGCTGGATCACCATGTCGATGCGCGGACGCGCTTCGGTGACCTTGCTGCCAGTGGCTCGACCGGCGCTGGCCAGTTTTTTCACCGTGTCATAGACGATTTTCTCGCCCTGAGTGGTGTTGTTGTCCTTGTCGACGACTTTTGCCTTGTCGATCAGTACGACGCGGTTTTGCTGTGCGTGGTACTGAATGGTCACGCCCCAGCCCTGGACGGGCTTGGTGTCACCGGCAGTCTGCAACTGTTCGAAGTAGGCAAGGTTGCCCACCGAAGTCACGACATCGATGTCACCGTTAGGCGCACGGGTCATGGTCACGGTGTTGCCTTTGACGATCATCGAACCCTGGGTGATGATCACGTCGCCTTTATAAGTGGCAACGCCGTTCTTGTCGTCCAGCTGGGCATCGTCGGCCTGAATGCGGATTGGCTGCTCTTGATCGTTCGGCAGAGCCCAGGCGCTCACGCTTCCCAGTGCTGCGCCCAGACCGAGCAAAATAGGGAGGGTTTTAACGAGCCTCATACTGTCCTCTTACGTTCGATAGCAGGTGTATCCTGCTTTCCTTCAAATACGCTTTCATTCCTACGCCAGTCGATACACCGCCAGCGCCGTCGATTCTAACGGGTTGCTGGGTCTGCGCATATTGCTGCTGAGGGAACACCGTCATGCGTGTGCTGGTAATCAGTGTGTCGCGGTTCTTTTCGTCGGTGCGCTTGACCCGAACGGAGTCGATCAGCTCGACCTCGGTGCCACCGGAGTTCACTTCGCCGCGTTCACTGGTCACGTGCCATGGAAAATCGGTGCCACGGAACATGTTCAGATCGGGTTTGGTGACCAGTGTAATGTCGGTCGCCTTGACGTGCTCGGCCTTGTCGGACGTCATTTCGTACTGCACTTTGCCGTCTTCGAGGTACTGGATCGTGTGCGTATTGGTTGCATACCAGTCGATCGGGCTTTCCTCTGCCGAAACCGGCGGTTTGTCGAGGAAACGTTCCGGGCTGATGTTCCAGTAGCCGACAGCGCCGAATATCGCTGCGATACAACCGAACAACAAGATGTTGCGAAACTTTTTGCTAAACATGGTTGGACTCACAGGTACGCATTGTTGGCGGCGTCGAGGCTGCCTTGGGCGCGCAGGATCAGTTCGCAGAATTCGCGGGCGGCACCTTCGCCGCCACGGGCCTGGGTGACGCCATGTGCGTGCTCGCGAACAAAAGGGGCGGCGTTGGCCACGGCCATGCCCAGCCCTACGCGGCGGATCACGGGCAGGTCGGGCAAATCGTCGCCGAGGTAAGCCACTTGTTCATAGCTTAGGCCCAGTTGCTCCAGAAGACCGTCGAGAACCACCAGTTTGTCTTCGCGACCCTGAAACAGGTGCGGGATGCCCAGGTTCTTTGCCCGACGCTCGACCACCGGAGTCTTGCGACCGCTGATGATGGCGGTCTGTACGCCGGCGTTCATCAGCATCTTGATGCCCTGACCATCGAGCGTGTTGAAAGTCTTGAACTCGCTGCCATCTTCAAGGAAGTACAGTCGCCCGTCGGTGAGAACACCGTCGACGTCGAAAACCGCCAGTTTGATGACTTTGCCGCGTTGCAGCAGATCGGTGCTCATTTACATCACTCCTGCGCGCAGCAGATCGGAGAGGTTGAAGGCGCCGATCGGGCGATCCTCTTCATCCACGACAACCAGCGCGTTGATTCGGTGGTCTTCCATGATTTTCAGGGCTTCGGCGGCGAGCATCTCGGCACGGGCGGTCTTGCCGTGAACGGTCATCACCTGGTCGATGGTGGCGCTGTGGATATCAATGCTGCGATCCAGAGTGCGGCGCAGGTCGCCGTCAGTGAAGATCCCGGCCAGTTTGCCGTCAGCTTCAAGAATCACAGTCATGCCCAGACCCTTGCGGGTCATTTCCATCAGCGCGTCCTTGAGCAGCGTGCCTCGTTGAACCTGAGGCAGTTCCTGCCCGGCGTGCATGACATTTTCCACTTTCAGCAGCAGGCGTCGGCCCAGTGCGCCGCCGGGGTGGGAAAAGGCAAAGTCTTCAGCGGTGAAGCCGCGCGCTTCCAGCAGTGCCACGGCCAGGGCGTCGCCCATGACCAGTGCCGCGGTGGTCGAAGAGGTTGGCGCGAGGTTGAGCGGACAAGCTTCATGTTCTACGTGAACGTTGAGATTGACCTGGGCGGCCTTGGCCAGTGGCGATTGCGGGTTGCCGGTGACGCTGATCAACTGGATGCCCAGGCGCTTGATCAGTGGCAGCAGGGTGACGATTTCGTTGGTGGAACCGGAGTTCGACAGGGCCAGAATCACATCGTCACGAGTGATCATGCCCATGTCTCCATGGCTGGCTTCGGCCGGGTGCACGAAAAACGCCGGGGTGCCGGTGCTGGCCAGGGTGGCGGCAATCTTGTTGCCGATGTGCCCGGACTTGCCCATGCCGACCACGACAACACGGCCTTTGCTGGCCAGAATCATCTCGCAAGCGCGTACGAAATCGGCGTCGATATGGGGCAGCAAGCCTTGTATGGCTTCCACTTCGAGGCGGATGGTGCGTTGTGCCGATTGAATCAGGTCGCTGGTTTGGCTCATGTCAGAAATCGTATAGCCCGATGAAAAGGCGGCGATTATAGCGGTTATGTTGAAAAGCCTCACGCAAGTTCGTCGCGCTTTGTCATTCCTCGTTACCAAAACTCTGCAAATAAGGCTTTGAGCCCTTCAACTCGCAGAATGCGGACCGGTGCAGGCCTTGGGCGCTTGCCCTTTGCAGTGATATAGTTCGCCGCCAGTTCGGCCTGCCCGGGATGTAGGGGCTTTCTCAAGAAAGCCAGGCGTCCGAGTGAGAGGCTGCATCGCAAGGAGTTTAGATGAGTGCCGATAACGCCTACGCGGTCGAGCTGAAGGGAGTCTCCTTCAAGCGCGGTGCGCGGAGCATTTTCAATAACGTCGATATCCGCATCCCGCGCGGCAAGGTCACCGGCATCATGGGGCCTTCCGGGTGTGGCAAGACCACGCTGTTGCGCCTGATGGGCGCCCAGTTGCGGCCATCCAAAGGCGAGGTCTGGGTCAACGGCCAGAACCTGCCGAAGCTGTCGCGCAGCGATCTGTTCGATGCGCGCAAGCACATGGGCGTGCTGTTTCAGAGCGGTGCGCTGTTCACCGATCTCGATGTATTCGAGAACGTCGCCTTTCCGCTGCGCGTTCATACCGAACTGCCGGACGAGATGATCCGCGACATCGTGCTGCTCAAGTTGCAGGCGGTAGGACTGCGCGGTGCGATCGAGCTGATGCCTGACGAGCTGTCCGGCGGGATGAAGCGTCGTGTTGCCCTGGCCCGGGCGATTGCCCTGGATCCGCAGATCCTCATGTACGACGAACCGTTCGTCGGCCAGGATCCGATCGCCATGGGCGTGCTGGTTCGCCTGATCCGTCTGCTCAACGATGCCCTGGGAATCACCAGCATCGTGGTGTCCCACGACCTCGCCGAAACCGCGAGCATCGCCGACTACATCTATGTGGTCGGCGATGGCCAGGTATTGGGGCAGGGCACGCCGGACGAACTGATGAGCTCGGACGATCCGCGTATCCGTCAGTTCATGACCGGTGAACCCGACGGCCCGGTGCCGTATCACTTTCCAGCGCCGGATTACCGCGCAGATCTTCTGGGGAAGCGCCGCTGATGCGCAGAATTACATTAATGGAGCGTGTGCGTCGTTTCGGCCTCGCCGGAATCGACAGCGTTGCAGTGTTCGGGCGTTCGACCCTGTTCCTGTTTCATGCCTTGCTCGGGCGTGGCGGCATCGGCGGCGGTTTCGGCCTGCTGGTCAAGCAGTTGCATTCGGTCGGCGTGATGTCGCTGGTGATCATTGTGGTGTCCGGGATCTTCATCGGCATGGTGCTGGCGCTGCAGGGCTTCAACATCCTGTCGAGTTACGGCTCGGAGCAGGCCGTCGGCCAGATGGTCGCGCTGACCCTGTTGCGCGAGCTGGGGCCGGTGGTGACCGCGCTGTTGTTCGCCGGTCGCGCCGGTTCGGCGCTGACGGCGGAAATCGGCAACATGAAATCCACCGAGCAGCTGTCCAGCCTGGAAATGATCGGGGTCGACCCGCTCAAATACATCATCGCTCCGCGTCTGTGGGCCGGCTTCATTTCCCTGCCGGTGCTGGCGATGATCTTCAGCGTGGTCGGCATCTGGGGCGGTTCATGGGTCGCTGTCGACTGGTTGGGCGTCTACGAAGGTTCCTACTGGTCAAACATGCAGAACAGCGTGAGCTTCGGTGACGATGTGCTCAACGGCATCATCAAAAGTGCAGTATTCGCTTTTGTCGTCACTTGGATCGCCGTATTTCAAGGCTATGACTGCGAACCCACTTCCGAGGGGATCAGCCGTGCCACTACCAAGACCGTGGTTTACGCCTCGCTGGCAGTCCTCGGCCTGGACTTTATTCTGACCGCTTTGATGTTTGGAGATTTCTGATGCAAAACCGCACCCTGGAAATCGGTGTCGGCCTGTTCCTGCTGGCAGGGATCCTGGCCTTGTTGCTGCTGGCCCTGCGGGTCAGTGGCCTGTCTCCGACTTCGACCACCGATACCTACAAGCTTTACGCCTATTTCGACAATATCGCCGGCCTGACGGTCAGAGCCAAAGTGACCATGGCGGGTGTGACCATCGGCAAGGTCACCGCGATCGATCTGGATCGCGACAGCTTTACCGGTCGGGTGACCCTGCAAGTGGATAAAAGCGTCGACAATCTGCCGACCGACTCCACAGCATCTATCCTGACAGCGGGTCTGCTGGGCGAGAAATACATCGGTATCAGCGTGGGCGGCGAAGACACCCGCCTGAAGGATGGTGGAACCATCCACGACACGCAGTCGTCTCTGGTACTGGAAGACCTGATCGGTAAATTCCTGCTCAATACCGTTAGCAAAGACGCCAAATGAGGAGCTTTTGAATGATCTCTACCTTGCGACGTGGCCTGTTGGTGTTGCTTGCGACGCTGCCGCTGGTGGCTAACGCCGTGGCGGCACAGTCGGCGCACGATCTGGTTCAGGACACTACAAACCGGATGCTCGCCGATCTGTCGGCCAATAAAGAGAAGTACAAGCAGGATCCGCAGGATTTCTACACGGCGCTGAACACCATCGTCGGTCCTGTGGTAGATGCCGAAGGCATTTCCAAGAGCATCATGACGGTCAAGTATTCGCGCAAGGCAACTCCGGCGCAGATGAAGACCTTCGAGGAAAACTTCAAGCGCGGCCTGTTCCAGTTCTACGGCAACGCCTTGCTCGAGTACAACAACCAGGGCATCACCGTCGATGCGCCCAAGGATGAATCGGGCGACCGCACCAGCGTCGGCATGACCGTCAAAGGTAACAACGGCGCGATCTATCCTGTGCAGTACACCCTGGAAAAGATCAACGGCGAGTGGAAACTGCGCAACGTGATCATCAACGGCATCAACATCGGCAAGCTGTTCCGTGACCAGTTCGCCGACGCGATGCAGCGCAATGGCAACGACCTGGACAAGACCATCAACGGCTGGGCCGGGGAGGTCGCCAAGGCCAAGCAGTCGGCCGAGCAGAACGAGAAACCTGCCCAATGACCGAGTCGGCCATTCGTCTGGACGAAGCCAGTCAGCTGCAGCTCAGCGGTGTGCTGGATTACCGCACCGGCCCTGACCTGCGGGAGCAGGGCCGGGCGCTGATCAAATCGTGCAATGCCCCGGCATTGGTGATTGATTGCTCGGCGGTGGAGAAGTCCAGCAGTGTCGGTCTGTCGCTGCTGCTGTGCTTCATTCGCGACGCAAAGGCCGCCGGCAAGGCGGTCAGCATTCGCGGGATGCCCGAAGACATGCGCGAAATTGCTCAGGTCAGCGAACTGACCGAGCTGTTGGCGCAACCCTGAACCCGCATCAATAGAGAAGCCCCCCGTCAGAGTCCTGCGCAGCGGGGTTCGCAGGCGCGGGGCTTTTTTGTATGATGTCCGACCCGTGCGCACAGGGCGCCGATTGAGGTTGAGCATGCAGGCCGTAGAAGTGAAGAGCTTCCTTGAAGGAAAGCTGCCAGGAACGCAGGTGGAAGTTGAAGGCGAAGGCTGCAACTTCCAGCTGAACGTGATTAGTGATGAACTGGCGGCGTTGAGCCCGGTCAAGCGTCAGCAAAGCATCTATGCCCATTTGAACCCTTGGATTGCCGATGGCAGCATCCACGCGGTCACTATGAAATTTTTCAGCAGCGCGGCCTGGGCCGAGCGCACCTGAGCCCTAGGGCGTCGAGATTCTTATGGATAAATTGATTATTACCGGTGGCGCTCGTCTTGATGGCGAGATCCGCATCTCCGGGGCGAAGAACTCCGCCCTGCCGATCCTGGCCGCCACCCTGCTGTGCGATGGCCCGGTGACTGTTGGCAACCTGCCGCACCTGCATGACATCACCACCATGATCGAGCTGTTCGGTCGCATGGGCATCGAGCCTGTGATCGACGAGAAGCTCAGCGTCGAAATCGACCCGCGCACCATCAAGACCTTGATCGCCCCGTACGAACTGGTGAAAACCATGCGTGCCTCGATCCTGGTGCTGGGCCCGATGGTTGCGCGTTTCGGTGAAGCCGAAGTCGCTCTGCCTGGTGGTTGCGCCATCGGTTCGCGTCCGGTCGACCTGCACATCCGTGGCCTGGAAGCCATGGGCGCGGTCATCGACGTCGAAGGTGGCTACATCAAGGCCAAGGCCCCTGAAGGTGGTCTGCGCGGTGCGCACTTCTTCTTCGATACCGTCAGCGTGACCGGTACCGAGAACATCATGATGGCTGCCGCTCTGGCCAAGGGCCGCAGCGTGTTGCAGAACGCCGCCCGCGAGCCTGAAGTGGTCGACCTGGCGAACTTCCTCAACGCCATGGGCGCCAAGGTCTCCGGTGCTGGCACCGACACCATCACCATCGACGGCGTCGAGCGTCTGGGTTCGACTTTCTACAAAGTCATGCCTGACCGTATCGAGACCGGCACCTATCTGGTAGCCGCTGCGGTCACCGGTGGCCGTGTGAAGGTCAAGGACACCGATCCGACCATTCTCGAAGCGGTTCTGGAAAAGCTGCGTGAAGCCGGCGCCGAAATCACCAGCGGCGAAGACTGGATCGAGCTGAACATGCACGGCAAGCGTCCGAAAGCAGTCAACGTGCGCACCGCGCCGTACCCGGCATTCCCGACCGACATGCAGGCGCAATTCATCTCGCTCAACGCCATTGCCGAAGGCACCGGTGCCGTGATCGAGACGATCTTCGAAAACCGTTTCATGCACGTGTACGAACTGCACCGCATGGGCGCCAAGATCCAGGTCGAAGGCAACACTGCCATCGTGACCGGTACTGAAATCCTCAAGGGCGCGCCAGTGATGGCAACCGACCTGCGGGCCTCGGCCAGTCTGGTGATCTCGGCCCTGATGGCCGAAGGCGATACCCTGATCGACCGCATCTACCACATCGACCGTGGTTACGAGTGCATCGAGGAAAAACTGCAGATGCTGGGCGCCAGGATCCGTCGCGTTCCGGGCTAGTCGCTGCATCTGGACACAGGGAAGTGTCCGTTGAATTCGTTTTGATCGGGGGGGGTGACTCCCTCGATGTATGTCCGGCGCCAATTGCGACCGGACATGAGTACCTTGATAAGGACTGACGTTTCCCATGTTGACCATCGCACTGTCCAAGGGCCGCATCCTTGACGACACCCTGCCGCTTCTCGCCGAAGCGGGCATCGTGCCGACCGAGAATCCGGACAAGAGCCGCAAGCTGATCATCCCCACGACCCAGGAAGACGTTCGCCTGTTGATCGTGCGGGCCACCGACGTGCCGACCTATGTCGAGCATGGCGCGGCCGACCTCGGCGTTGCCGGTAAAGACGTGCTGATGGAATACACCGGCCAGGGCCTGTACGAGCCGCTGGATCTGCAGATTGCCCAGTGCAAGCTGATGACCGCCGGCAAGGTCGGCGCGGTCGAGCCCAAGGGCCGCCTGCGCGTCGCCACCAAATTCGTCAATGTCGCCAAGCGTTACTACGCCGAGCAGGGCCGTCAGGTCGACATCATCAAGCTCTATGGCTCGATGGAGCTGGCGCCACTGATCGGCCTGGCCGACAAGATCATCGACGTGGTCGACACCGGCAACACCCTGCGCGCCAACGGCCTGGAACCCCAGGAACTGATCGCCACGATCAGCTCGCGTCTGGTGGTCAATAAAGCTTCGATGAAAATGCAACACGCCCGAATCCAGGCGTTGATCGACACCCTGCGCAAGGCAGTGGAGTCTCGACACCGCGGCTGATGTACCTGCGCGACGTTAAGTCGCGCCCGTCTATCCGCCTCATAGCCAGAATCTCAGGTGCCCAAGCGGAAACGACTGCTAAGTTAGGGCGCCTGAGTTTTTGCCATTCCTATGAGGCTCTCGCTATGACCGCACCGACTGCAATTCGCCGACTCAACGCTGCTGACCCGGATTTCGCGCATCATCTGGATCATCTGCTGAGCTGGGAAAGTGTGTCTGACGACTCGGTCAATCAGCGGGTGCTGGACATCATCAAGGCTGTGCGCGAGCGCGGTGACGCGGCGCTGGTCGAGTTCACCCAGAAATTCGACGGCCTCGAAGTCGCTTCGATGGCGGACCTGATCCTGCCGCGCGAGCGTCTGGAGCTGGCCCTGACCCGCATCACTGTCCCACAACGCGAAGCGCTGGAAAAAGCCGCCGCCCGCGTGCGCAGCTATCACGAAAAACAGAAGCAGGACTCCTGGAGCTACACCGAAGCCGACGGCACCGTGCTGGGTCAGAAGGTCACGCCACTGGATCGCGCCGGTCTGTATGTTCCAGGCGGCAAGGCGTCTTACCCGTCTTCTGTATTGATGAACGCGATTCCGGCCAAGGTCGCTGGCGTGACCGAAGTGGTCATGGTAGTGCCGACTCCGCGTGGCGAGGTCAACGAACTGGTGCTGGCGGCGGCGTGCATCGCCGGCGTCGACCGGGTGTTCACCATCGGTGGTGCACAAGCCGTTGCCGCATTGGCCTATGGCACCGAGAGCGTGCCGCAGGTAGACAAGGTCGTTGGTCCGGGCAACATCTATGTCGCCACTGCCAAGCGTCACGTGTTCGGTCAGGTCGGCATCGACATGATTGCCGGCCCGTCTGAAATCCTTGTGGTGTGCGATGGCCAGACCGATCCGGACTGGATCGCCATGGACCTGTTCTCCCAGGCCGAGCACGACGAAGATGCCCAGGCGATTCTGGTCAGCCCGGACGCCGAGTTTCTCGACAAGGTCGCCGCGAGCATCGACAAACTGCTGCCGACCATGGATCGCGCGACCATCATCGAAACCTCGATCAACGGCCGTGGCGCCCTTATTCACGTGCGGGACATGGCCCAGGCCATCGAAGTCGCCAACCGCATCGCCCCGGAACACCTTGAACTGTCGGTCGCCGACCCGCAGGCCTGGCTGCCGCAGATCCGCCACGCCGGTGCGATCTTCATGGGCCGCCACACCTCCGAGGCGCTGGGCGACTACTGCGCAGGCCCGAACCACGTACTGCCGACCTCCGGCACCGCGCGTTTCTCCTCGCCGCTGGGCGTGTATGACTTCCAGAAACGTTCGTCGATCATCTTCTGCTCCGAGGCCGGTGCTTCCGAGCTGGGCAAGACTGCATCGATCCTGGCCCGTGGCGAATCGCTGAGCGCCCACGCGCGCAGCGCCGAATACCGCATCAAAGACGACGTGAAGGGGAACTGAACATGAGTAAATTCTGGAGCCCGTTCGTCAAGAATCTGGTGCCTTACGTGCCGGGCGAGCAGCCGAAGTTGACCCGTCTGGTCAAACTCAACACCAACGAAAACCCGTACGGCCCGTCGCCAAAAGCCCTGGCGGCGATGCAAGCCGAACTCAACGACAACCTGCGTCTGTATCCGGATCCGAACAGCGACCTGCTGAAAAACGCCGTCGCCAAGTACTACGGCGTACAGAGCAATCAAGTGTTCCTCGGCAACGGTTCGGACGAAGTGCTGGCGCACATCTTCCACGGTCTGCTGCAACACAATCAGCCGATCCTGTTCCCGGACATCAGCTACAGCTTCTATCCGGTCTACTGCGGCCTGTACGGCATCAAATTCGACGCGGTGCCGCTGGATGCGAAGTTCCAGATCAACCCGGCGGACTATGCCAAGCCGAACGGCGGGATCATCTTCCCCAACCCGAACGCACCGACCGGTTGCCTGCTGGCGCTGGAAGCGGTCGAGCAGATTCTCAAGGCCAGCCCGGATTCGGTGGTGGTGGTCGACGAGGCCTATATCGACTTCGGCGGAGAAACTGCGATCAGCCTGGTGGACCGTTATCCGAACCTGCTGGTGACCCAGACCCTGTCCAAGTCCCGTTCGCTGGCGGGCCTGCGGGTCGGTCTGGCGGTCGGCCATCCGGACCTGATCGAGGCGCTGGAGCGGATCAAGAACAGCTTCAATTCCTACCCGATCGATCGCATGGCGAATGTCGGTGCGGCGGCGGCGTTCGAGGATCGCGAATACTTCGACAAGACCTGCGCACTGGTCATCGAGAGTCGCGAATGGGTGGTTGCGCAGTTGCAGGCCAAGGGCTTTGAAGTGCTGCCGTCAGCGGCGAACTTCATCTTCGCCCGGCATCCGCAACACGATGCGGCGGGGCTGGCAGCCAAACTGCGTGAACAGGGCGTGATCGTGCGCCACTTCAAGCAGGAGCGGATTGCCCAGTTCCTGCGGATCTCGATCGGCACGCCGGAACAGAATCAGGCGTTGATCGACGGTCTGGGCGAACTCTGAAACGACGCTGATCCCTGTGGGTTTCGTCCCACAGGGATCAGCGTTGGTTCATTCGTGATGCGGTTCGCCCAGGAACGTCAACGAACTGAACAACCCCCGACTGCTCACCTCTGCATTGTCCTTCACCGGCACCTCCACCTGCGCCGCAATCACATTCAATCCCTCGTTACGCACCAGCACCTGAGCGCGGCCGTCCTTATCGGTTTCAGTGCTCAAGGTATTCGGCGCGCTGCGGTAGTCACCGATCAACTTCACGCCCGCTGCCGGTTTGCCATCCAGCAACACCCGCACCGGCAATGATTTCCCTGGGCCGACGGTCAGCGGATCGACCTCTGGCAGGATCAGCAATTTGATCTGATTGAGTTTGGGCAGCTTCGCTCCCGGCTGATAAATCGCCAGGCTGTACTTGAGGGTCTCGGTCGACTCGATGGCGCCCGGTACCTTGCTGCGTCCCTCATTGATCCATTTCTTGTCGGCGGTTTGCGACCACATGCCGTTGTTCAGGGCCACGGCCATCACCGCCGGCGGTTTCAACGGTTGCAGTCGCGCATGATCGGTCAGGCGTTGCACGTTGACCGGGATCATCTTGCCGCTGACGTCATATGCCCATGCACCGCTGATTTTCTGCGCTTTGAAAGCGTTGTCTTCTGCGCCGTGGCCGTAGATCACTTCGATATTGCCGCGTCGTTGTTCGGTCCACAGACCATGCGCTGATGCTTGGCCAGCGAACAGCGCAGCGATGATCAATAAGAGTTTGCCGTAATGCATGGTGACGTCCTTTTACAGGTTGAATGTCAGGCTGACCGTGAAATTGCGCGGCTCGCCGGGGTTGACCCAGTAGCTGCTGTACGAGCGCTCGTAGTACTTTTCGTCGAACAGGTTGTTCAGGTTCAGGCCGAGAGTGACGGTGTCGCTGGCCTTGTAATGGGCCAGCAGGTCGACGGTGTGATAGGCCGGCAGCTCGAAATCGCTGCCGGACTCACCTGAGCGGTCACCGACGTAAGTGAACGCCGCGCCGATATCCGAGCCGCGCAAGCGACCGTCCTGAAACTCGTAGACACCCAGCACGCTGCCGCTGCGTTTGGCGACCCCGAGGATGCGGCTACCGGCGGGGATCGCGGCATCCCCCTTGGTCACTTCGGCGTCGATCCAGGCGAAAGCGCCGATCACCCTGACGGCGTCGGTGACTTGCCCGGTGACCTGCAGATCGAAACCCCGGCTGCGGGCCTTGCCCATGGCGCGGCTGGTATCGGTGCCCGGGTCGAGGGCGAGGACGTTTTCCTTGTCGATATGGAAGAAGGCGAGGGTGCTGCTTAAACGTTCGTCGAACAGCTCGTTCTTGATCCCGATTTCGTAACCCACGCCTTCTTCCGGATCGAAGGATTTGCCAGCCGCATCGAGGCCGTTGTTCGGTTTGAATGAGGTCGAGGCGTTGGCGAACAGGCCGGTGTCCGGTGTCAGTTGATAGAGCAGGCCGGCACGTTGGGTGAGCGCGTCGTGGGTCTGGCGGCTGGTGGTGTTGCGGCTGTGGTCATCGATGGTTTGCTCGAAGTGCTCGAATCGCGCCCCGATCATCCCGCGCAGTTTTTCGCTGAAGACGATTTGATCCTGCAGGTTCAGCGCATGGCTTTCGACGTGTTCGAAGAAGTCTGTACCGGAGCGTGCGCCGTTGGGTTTGGGTTGGCCGTACACCGGGTTATAGATATCGATGGCGTAAGGCCCGCCGGCGATGGTGGTGACGCGCTCGTTCTTGCGGAAGTTCTCGTACTCGCTGCCGATCAGCAGTTCGTGCTGCCAGGTGCCGAGGTCGAACAGGCCGCGCAGTTCCAGTTGGGTGATGCTGTCGTGCCAGTTGGTATCGCGTTCGCGATAGCGGCGGTTGACGGTGTGGCCATCGGCATTCAAGGGACGGTTTTCGGAGGCGAAACCCCAGAGTTTGCCCTCCTTGTAATGGCTGGCCAGGCGCAGTTTCCAGGCATCGTTGAGGTGGTGCTCAAGCGTGGCTTGCAGTCTGTTGTTGTGGTTGTCGATGTTGCCGTCGTTCGGCTCACCCAGGAATGTCGAGCGCGAGACGCCGCTCCATTTATTGTTAGGTGCAACGATGCCGCGGTCGAAGGTCGAGCTATGACGCACGAATTCGCTCTCCACCAGCAGGCTGGTGTCCGGGTTCAACTGCCAACTGAGAGAGGGGGCAACGAATACACGTTTACTGTCGACGTGGTCGCGAAAGCTGTTGTTGTCCTCGACCGCGAGATTGATTCGCGACAGCACATCGCCCTGATCATCCAGCGGCGTGTTGACGTCCAGCGCGGTGCGATAGCGATCCCGACTGCCGGCGCTGGTTTGCAGGGTGGTGAAGGCCGCTGGCTGCGGTTTTTTGGTGACGATGTTTACCGTGCCGCCCGGATCACCTCGGCCATACAGGCTGGCGGCCGGTCCTTTTAGCACTTCGATGCGCTCGATGTTGGCGGCGTCCGGTGTGCTCGGATAACCACGGTTGGCGCTGAAGCCGTCCTGGTAAAACTCAGAGGTGGTGAAGCCGCGCACGCTGTATTCGTAAAGCGTCAGGCCGCCGAAGTTGTTTTGCTTCGACACGCCACCGGCGAAATCCAGCGCGCGTTCTACGCTGGTGCTGCCCAAATCCTTGAGCACGCTGGCGGGCACCACGCTGATGGCCTGCGGAATATCGCGGATCGCGGTGTCGGTTTTGGTGGCGCTGGACGAGCGGGTAGCGCGATAGCCTTTGACCGGGCCGGCAGGGGATTCGTAATCGGAGATGACGCTGATGGCGTCGAGTTCAAGCGTTTGCGGTTCATCTGCAAACGCGGGATCGCCCAGCAGGCCCAGGGTCAGGCCGAGGAGGGAGGCCTTTTTTCGAGACGACATGTTATGTTGTTCCAATGTGCTAATTGAAACAATATAACATGCCTGTTGAGAATGTCTGTTATTCGCGTCAGTGACGCGAACAAAGTCTTACTCTTCTTTTTCCTTCACAGGCGCCGGCGGTGGACGCAGACCGATTTCAGCGGTCAGCTTCAACTCCTTGCCGTTGCGCATCACCTGAATCGTGACCTTGTCGGTCGGCTTGATCCGCGCCACCTGGTTCATCGACTTGCGGCCATCACCGGCCGGTTCGCCGTCGATGCTGAGAATCACGTCACCCAGTTGCAGGCCGGCCTTCTGGGCCGGGCCATCGCGGAAAATCCCCGCCACTACAATTCCCGGACGCCCGGACAGGCCAAACGACTCGGCCAGTTCCTGGGTCAGCGGTTGCACTTCAATGCCCAGCCAGCCGCGAATCACCTGGCCGTGTTCGATGATCGACTTCATCACTTCCATCGCCAGTTTCACCGGGATCGCAAAACCGATCCCTTGTGAACCCCCGGACTTGGAGAAAATCGCAGTGTTGATGCCAGTCAGGTTGCCGTTGGCGTCGACCAGCGCACCACCGGAGTTGCCCGGGTTGATCGCCGCGTCGGTCTGGATGAAGTCTTCGTAGTTGTTCAGGCCCAGCTGGTTACGGCCGGTGGCGCTGATGATGCCCATGGTCACGGTCTGGCCGACCCCGAACGGGTTGCCGATCGCCAGTGCGACGTCGCCAATGCGGATATTGTCGGAGCGTCCGACGGTGATCGCCGGCAGGTTCTTCAGGTCGATCTTCAGGACGGCGAGGTCGGTTTCCGGATCGCTGCCGATCACTCGGGCCAGGGTTTCGCGACCGTCCTTGAGCGCCACGACGATCTGGTCGGCGCCGCTGGTGACGTGGTTGTTGGTCAGGATGTAGCCTTCCGGGCTCATGATCACGCCGGAGCCGAGGCTTGATTCCATGCGCTTCTGCTTCGGCGAATTGTCACCGAAGAAGCGGCGGAACTGCGGATCCTCGAACAGCGGATGGCTCGGCTTGTTGATGACTTTGGTGGTGTAGAGGTTGACCACCGACGGCGCAGCGATGGTCACCGCGTCCGCGTAGGACACTGGCCCCTGCTGCACGCTGGTGGTCTGCGGGGCCTGTTGCAGGTTGACGTCGAGGCTCGGAAGCCCGACCCACTGCGGGTAACGCTGAATAATCAACAGAGCGATAAGCACACCGGCCAACAGCGGCCAGCCGAAAAAACGCAGCGCCTTGAGCATTAAGCACGTCCTGGAAAAGTTGCAGGCGGGGGCAGACCGCCCATAATGTCGCGCATTATACGAGGCCGCGCGCGCCTCTGAACGGGATATTTAGGAGTCTTTCATGGCCGTCGCCCTGAGCACCCTGGTCGAAGAAGCCGACCGTTACCTTGGCAGTGCGAAAATTGCCGATTATTGCCCCAACGGCCTGCAGGTCGAGGGCCGTCCGCAGGTGATGCGCATCGTCAGCGGCGTCACCGCCAGCCAGGCGTTGCTCGATGCCGCCGTCGAGGCCGAAGCCGATCTGGTGCTGGTGCATCACGGCTATTTCTGGAAGGGCGAAAACCCGTGCATCACCGGCATGAAGCAGCGCCGTCTGAAGACGCTGCTCAAGCACGATATCAGTCTGCTCGGTTATCACCTGCCGCTGGATCTGCACCCGGACGTCGGCAATAACGTGCAGTTGGCCCGTCAGTTGGACATCACTGTCGAAGGGCCGCTGGATCCGGACAATCTGAAAATCGTCGGTCTGGTCGGTTCGCTGAGCGAGCCGATGACCCCGCGCGACTTCGCACGCAAAGTGCAGGAAGTCATGGGCCGCGAGCCGCTGCTGGTCGAAGGCAGCGCGATGATCCGTCGAGTCGGCTGGTGTACCGGCGGCGGCCAGGGTTACATCGACAATGCGATCGCGGCCGGCGTCGATCTGTTCCTCAGCGGTGAGGCTTCCGAGCAGACATTCCACAGCGCCCGGGAAAACGACATCAGCTTCATTGCCGCCGGCCATCACGCCACCGAACGCTATGGCGTGCAGGCGCTGGGTGACTATCTGGCGAAACGCTTTGCTCTGGAACACATCTTTATCGACTGCCCGAATCCGATCTGAGCGCCCGAACGGGCAGGCATATTCATATACCCTTTCGATCTAGTCGGCGTCCTGATTAGAAGAGGTCGCTGTGCTAGGATTCCCCGCTCGAACACGGCCCGCTGGCCGTTCATAAGAAAGCTTTCGTGAGTAGCCATGGTCGACAAACTGACGCATCTGAAACAGCTGGAGGCGGAAAGCATCCACATCATCCGCGAGGTGGCCGCCGAGTTCGACAACCCGGTGATGCTGTACTCCATCGGTAAAGACTCCGCCGTGATGCTGCATCTGGCACGCAAGGCGTTCTTCCCGGGCAAACTGCCGTTTCCGGTGATGCACGTCGACACCCGCTGGAAATTCCAGGAAATGTACAAGTTCCGCGACAAGATGGTCGAAGAGCTTGGCCTGGACCTCATCACTCACATCAACCCCGACGGCGTGGCGCAGAACATCAACCCGTTCACCCACGGCAGCGCCAAGCACACCGACATCATGAAGACCGAGGGCCTGAAGCAGGCACTCGACAAACATGGTTTCGACGCAGCCTTCGGCGGTGCCCGTCGCGATGAAGAGAAGTCCCGCGCCAAGGAGCGCGTCTACTCGTTCCGCGACAGCAAACACCGCTGGGACCCGAAGAACCAGCGCCCGGAGCTGTGGAACGTCTACAACGGCAAGGTCAACAAGGGCGAATCCATTCGTGTGTTCCCGCTGTCGAACTGGACCGAGCTGGACATCTGGCAGTACATCTACCTCGAAGGCATCCCGATCGTACCGCTGTACTTCGCGGCAGAGCGCGAAGTGATCGAGAAGAACGGCACGCTGATCATGATCGACGACGAGCGCATCCTCGAGCACCTGTCCGACGAGGACAAGGCGCGCATCGTCAAAAAGAAAGTGCGTTTCCGTACCCTTGGCTGCTACCCGTTGACGGGCGCGGTGGAGTCCGAGGCCGAAAGCCTGACGGACATCATTCAGGAAATGCTCCTGACGCGAACTTCCGAGCGCCAGGGCCGGGTCATCGACCACGATGGCGCAGGCTCGATGGAAGACAAGAAACGTCAGGGTTATTTCTAAGGGGTTGTCATGTCGCACGCATCTGATTTGATCAGCGAGGACATCCTCGCCTACCTGGGCCAGCACGAACGTAAAGAGCTGCTGCGCTTTTTGACCTGCGGTAACGTCGATGACGGCAAGAGCACCCTGATCGGGCGCCTGCTGCACGACTCGAAGATGATCTACGAAGATCACCTGGAAGCCATCACCCGCGATTCGAAGAAAGTCGGCACCACCGGTGACGACATCGACCTGGCATTGCTGGTCGACGGCCTGCAGGCCGAGCGCGAGCAGGGCATCACCATCGATGTCGCCTACCGCTATTTCTCTACCGCCAAGCGCAAATTCATCATCGCCGACACCCCCGGCCATGAGCAGTACACCCGCAACATGGCCACCGGTGCGTCCACCTGTGACCTGGCGATCATCCTGGTCGACGCCCGTTACGGCGTGCAGACCCAGACCCGTCGCCACAGCTTCATTGCCTCGTTGCTGGGCATCAAGCACATCGTCGTCGCCATCAACAAGATGGACCTCAAGGGCTTCGATCAGGGCGTGTTCGAGTCGATCAAGGCCGACTACCTGAAGTTCGCCGAAGGCTTGAAGATGAAGCCGACGAGCATGCACTTCGTGCCGATGTCCGCTCTCAAGGGCGACAACGTGGTGAACAAGTCCGAGCGCTCGCCGTGGTACACCGGCCAGTCGCTGATGGAAATCCTCGAGACCGTGGAAGTGGCGGGTGACCGCAACTTCACCGATCTGCGTTTCCCGGTGCAGTACGTCAACCGTCCGAACCTGAACTTCCGCGGTTTCGCCGGCACTTTGGCCAGCGGCATCGTCAAGAAGGGCGACGAAGTCGTGGTCCTGCCGTCGGGCAAGAGCAGCCGCGTGAAATCCATCGTCACCTTCGAGGGCGAACTGGAACACGCAGGTCCTGGCCAAGCGGTAACGCTGACCATGGAAGACGAGATCGACATCTCCCGTGGCGACCTGCTGGTCCACGCCGACAATGTTCCGCCGGTCACCGACAGCTTCGAAGCGATGCTGGTGTGGATGGCTGAAGAGCCGATGCTGCCGGGCAAGAAATACGACATCAAGCGCGCTACCAGTTACGTGCCGGGCTCCATCGCCAGCATCGTCAACAAGGTCGACGTCAACACCCTCGAAGAAGGCCCGGCGAGCGCGTTGCAGCTCAACGAAATCGGCAAGGTGAAGATCGCGCTCGACGCGCCGATCGCCCTCGACGGTTACGACAGCAATCGCACCACCGGCGCGTTCATCGTCATCGACCGTTTGACCAACGGCACCGTCGGCGCCGGCATGATCGTCGCCCAGCCGGTGACTCACGGTACGGCCACGCACCACGGCAAACTGGCCCACGTAGCGACCGAAGAACGCGCCCAGCGTTTCGGCCAGCAACCGGCCACCGTGCTGTTCAGCGGCCTGTCCGGCGCGGGCAAGAGCACGCTGGCCTATGCCGTCGAGCGCAAGCTGTTCGATATGGGCCGTGCGGTGTTCGTGCTGGATGGTCAGAACCTGCGTCATGACCTCAACAAAGGTCTGCCGCAGGATCGCGCCGGTCGCACCGAGAACTGGCGTCGTGCCGCGCATGTGGCGCGTCAGTTCAACGAAGCGGGTCTGTTGACGCTTGCTGCGTTTGTGGCGCCGAGTGCCGAAGGTCGTGAGCAGGCGAAGGATCTGATTGGCAGGGAGCGTCTGCTGACGGTTTATGTCCAGGCCTCGCCGACTGTCTGCGCCGAGCGTGATCCGCAAGGTCTGTACGCTGCCGGTGGCGATAACATTCCGGGTGAGTCGTTCCCGTATGACGTACCGCTGGATGCTGATCTGGTGATCGATACCCAATCGTTGTCGCTGGATGAAAGCGTCAAGCAAGTGCTGGATCTGCTGCGCAAGCGTGGCGCGATTTAAGCGTCAGCTGAAAGAAGAAAACCCGCAGACAAGTGATTGTCTGCGGGTTTTTTGTTGCCTTTGAGATTGCTATCGCTGGCAAGCCAGCTCCCACAGGGTTCCTGCCTTACACAATATTTGTGTGCGCTGAAAATCACTGTGGGAGCGGGCTTGCCCGCGATGAGGGTATTACAGACACCTGATTACTTCGTTGGATACTCGCGGTGCATCTGTTCCAGCAACGCATCCTTGTCCTGCCACAGCTGATTGATCCAGCCCTGGAATTGCAGGCGGTACTCGCCGTCCTGGTCGTAGTTCCTGCCGATGAACTGCGGCGGGATCTTCAGCTCTTCAAAGTGCACCACTACGTCTCGGACGTTGCCGCACAGCAGGTCCCAGAAGCCAGGGCGTCCGCCTGGGTAGTGAATGGTCACGTTGACGATCGATTCCAGCTGTTCGCCCATCGCATCCAGTACGAATGCGATGCCGCCGGCCTTGGGCTTGAGCAGGTGTTTGAACGGAGATTGCTGCTGCGCGTGTTTGCCTTCGGTAAAGCGTGTGCCCTCGACGAAGTTGAAGATGCCCACCGGGTTGTCGCGGAATTTCGCGCAGGTCTTGCGGGTGGTTTCGAGGTCTTTGCCTTTCTTTTCCGGGTGCTTCTCCAGATAGGCTTTCGAATAGCGCTTCATGAACGGGAAGCCGAGTGTCCACCACGCGAGGCCGATGACTGGGACCCAGATCAGTTCCTGCTTGAGAAAGAACTTCAGCGGCTGAATGCGTCGGTTGAGCACGTATTGCAGCACCAGAATATCGACCCAGCTCTGGTGGTTGCTGGTGATCAGGTACGAGTGTTGATAGTCCAGGCCTTGCAGACCGCTGAGGTGCCAGCGGGTGCGGCGGACCAGGTTCATCCAGCCTTTGTTGTTGCTGATCCAGGCTTCGTGGGTGTGGCTCATCAGCCAGCGCGAAGCGCGGCGTGCGAGGTCGAACGGCAGCACTTTGATCATCGCCACGAGAAACAGGAACGAGCACAGCAGGATCGTGTTCAGCGCCAGCAGCAGCGCGGCGATCACGCCGCGCAGGGTGGCAGGGAGAAAAGCCAGCATCGGGTCAGATATCCAGAGGTCGGTTGGCAGCCTGAATCGCGGTCAGGGCGATGGTGTAGACGATGTCGTCGACCTGCGCGCCGCGCGGCAGATCGTTCACCGGTTTGCGCAGGCCTTGCAGCATCGGGCCGAGGCTGACGCAATCGGCGCTGCGCTGCACGGCTTTGTGGGTGGTGTTGCCGGTGTTCAGGTCGGGGAACACGAACACCGTGGCGCGACCGGCCACCTGGCTGTTCGGCGCCAGTTGTCGGGCCACGGATTCGTTGGCGGCGGCGTCGTACTGCAACGGGCCGTCGATCAGCAAAGAGTGCTGTTGTTCGTGGGCGAGCAGGGTGGCTTCGCGGACCTTTTCGACTTCCTCGCCGGTGGCCGATTCGCCGCTGGAGTAGCTGATCATCGCCACGCGCGGGGTGATGCCGAACGCGGCGGCCGAGTCGGCGCTTTGCAGGGCGATTTCGGCCAGTTCGCTGGCGCTCGGGTGCGGGTTCATCACGCAGTCGCCGTAGACCAGCACTTCCTCGGGGAACAGCATGAAGAACACCGACGACACCAGCGTGCAGCCCGGCGCGGTCTTGATCAGTTGAAGCGCCGGGCGAATGGTGTTGGCGGTGGTGTTGATGATGCCGGAGACCAGTCCGTCGACCTCATCCAGCGCCAGCATCATGGTGCCGATCACCACGGTGTCTTCCAGTTGTTGCTCGGCCATCGGCGCATTGAGGCTTTTGCTCTTGCGCAGGGCGACCATCGGTTCGACGTAGCGCTCGCGGATCAGATCCGGATCGAGGATTTCCAGCCCCGGCGGCAGCGTGATGCCCTGGGCACGGGCGACGGCTTCGACGTCCACCGGTTTGGCCAGCAGCACGCAACGGGCAATCCCGCGTTCCTGACAGATCGCCGCCGCTTGCACGGTGAGCGGTTCGCTGCCTTCGGGCAGGACGATGCGTTTGTTGGCCGCCTGGGCACGTTGAATCAATTGATAGCGGAACACCGCCGGCGACAGGCGCATTTCCCGTGGCGTGCCACAGCGCTGGTGCAGCCAGTTGGCATCGAGGTGACTGGCGACGAAATCGGTGATGATCTCCGCACGTTCGCGGTCATCGACCGGGATTTCCTTGTTCAGGCCGTTGAGCAGGTTGGCCGTGTCGTAGGAGCCGGTGCTCACCGACAACACCGGCAAACCGGCCTGCAAAGCACCACGGCACAAGTCCATGATGCGTGGGTCGGGCAGGGTGTCGCTGGTCAGCAGCAGGCCGGCCAGCGGCACACCGTTGATGGCTGCGAGGCTGACCGCGAGGATGATGTCGTCGCGATCGCCGGGGGTCACCACCAGTACGCCGGGCTTGAGCAGATCGACGGTGTTGCGCATGGTGCGCGCGCAAATGATGGTCTTGGTCATGCGCCGGGTTTCGTAGTCGCCGGCGTTGAGCACCTGGGCGCCCATCAGGTCGGCGACGTCGCGGGTGCGCGGGGCGTTGAGTTCGGGCTGGAACGGAATGCAGCCGAGCAGACGGAAATCACCGCTGCGCAGCAAGGGCGAATGCTCTTTCAGGCGCGCGGCGAAGGCGTCCATGCTCTCGTCGGTCTTGACCTTGTTGAGGATCACGCCGAGGACTTTCGGGTCTTTCGGCCCGCCGAACAACTGCGCCTGCAACTCGACGCGGCCCGACAGCTCGGTCAGCACTTCGTTTTCCGGGGCCGAGACCAGAATCACCTCGGCATCCAGGCTCTTGGCCAGGTGCAGGTTGACCCGCGCGGCGTAGCTGGCGCTGCGGGTCGGCACCATGCCTTCGACGACCAGCACGTCTTTGCCGATGGCAGCCTGCTGGTAGAGGGTGATGATTTCTTCGAGCAACTCGTCGAGCTGACCGTCACCGAGCATCCGCTCGACGTGGGCCAGGCCCAGTGGCTGCGGCGGTTTCAGGCCGTGGGTGCGGGCCACCAGTTCGGTGGAACGCTCAGGGCCGGTGTCGCCCGGATGCGGCTGGGCAATCGGTTTGAAGAAGCCGACTTTCAGCCCGGCCCGCTCCAGCGTACGCACCAGCCCGAGGCTGATGGAGGTCAGACCCACACCAAAGTCGGTGGGCGCGATAAAAAAAGTTTGCATGCGGATTCTCTAAGGGTGCATGGCAATGGCGATCGTCTCTGTGTGCCGATCTGCCGCAATTCAGTCGCCAAGGTTATCGCTAACCGAGCCTTGTGCGCACCAACCGCAAGCAAAGGGTTGGCCTATTTTTTCAATACGTTGCGCGGCGTCCAGGACCCAGGCCCGGGACTGCCACGGCGGCAGGTGGCGCAGGTGCTGGGTGTGGCCGCAGGACAGCTCGGCGACCCAGTGGCCGTCCTCGTCCTGATGGAATCCGGTGACGGTCACGGGCGCCAATCGATCCCGTCTGTCCGGGTTCTGTTCGCTTTCGGGCAAATCCTTGTTTAGACTTGTCCGTTCTTCATTCTTATGCAAAAGGTCTCGCCCCATGCTGATCGCCGCCAATAAGGCTGTCTCCATCGACTATACCCTGACCAACGACGCTGGTGAGGTCATCGACAGCTCCGCCGGCGGCGCTCCGCTGGTCTACCTGCATGGCGCAGGCAACATCATCCCGGGCCTGGAAAAAGCCCTGGAAGGTAAAGAAGTCGGCAACGATCTGGAAGTTTCCGTCGAGCCGGAAGATGCCTACGGCGAATACGCCGCTGAACTGGTCAGCACCCTGAGCCGCAGCATGTTCGAAGGCGTTGACGAGCTGGAAGTCGGCATGCAGTTCCACGCTTCGGCGCCGGACGGCCAGATGCAGATCGTCACCATTCGTGACCTGGACGGCGACGACGTCACTGTCGACGGCAACCATCCGCTGGCCGGTCAGCGCCTGAACTTCAAAGTGAAGGTCGTTGCCATCCGTGACGCCAGCCAGGAAGAAATCGCTCATGGTCACGTCCATGGCGAAGGTGGCCATCACCACTGATTTTCTGCGCTAAGCTTTCGAGTACTGGAGAGGCGCCCGAGGGCGCCTTTTTAGTCCGCGGCTGTCCTTGGTGGTCTCGCCAAGTGGCTGTTTCGAGTAGAACACGGGAATCTGGAGTTCGTCATGAGTGCTTTTCACGACCTTAAGTTGACAGCCCTGGATGGTCAGGAGCTACCGCTGGCACCCTTCAAGGGCCAAGTCGTGCTGGTGGTCAACGTCGCCTCCAAATGCGGCTTGACCCCACAGTACGCGGCGCTGGAAAACCTTTATCAGCAATACAAAGGCAAAGGCTTCAGTGTGCTGGGCCTGCCGTGCAACCAGTTTGCCGGCCAGGAACCGGGCAGTGAGCAGGAGATCCAGGAATTCTGCAGCCTCAACTATGGCGTGAGTTTTCCGTTGTCGAAAAAGCTCGAAGTCAATGGCCACGACCGTCATCAGCTGTACCGTCTGCTGGCGGGCGAGGGCGCGGAGTTTCCCGGTGACATCACCTGGAATTTCGAGAAATTCCTGCTCGGCAAGGACGGTCGGGTACTGGCCCGATTCTCGCCGCGCACGGCGCCGGATGATCCTTCGGTGATTACGGCGATTGAAAAAGCCCTGAGCTGAAACACCAAAATCGCAGCCCTCGCGCTGCGATTTTTTTCGCCTGCCTTTTGACCCTTAATCATTCAGATCAATAGTGCTATCGGTTGATTGGAACTCCGCATATTATCGTCGTCATATGAATCGCATGCCCGTCGATCAATTTTTCGTGGAGCCTCCCATGCCCGTGCAAGCCCTGTTCAAACCGTTCCAGCTCGGTGCCCTCGAACTGCCGACCCGCGTGGTCATGGCGCCGATGACCCGTTCGTTTTCCCCGGGTGGCGTACCCAATTCCAAAGTGATCGAGTACTACCGTCGTCGCGCGGCGGCCGGTGTCGGCCTGATCATCACCGAAGGCACCACCGTCGGCCACCAGGCTTCCAACGGTTACCCGAACGTGCCGCACTTCTACGGTGAAGCCGCGCTGGCCGGCTGGAAGAAAGTCGTGGATGCGGTGCACGCCGAAGGCGGCAAGATCGTTCCGCAACTGTGGCACGTCGGCAATGTGCGTCGTCTGGGCACCGAGCCGGATGCGAGCGTGCCGGGTTACGGCCCGTCGGAAAAACTCAAGGACGGTCAGGTCGTGGTGCACGGCATGACCAAACAGGACATCCAGGATGTAATCGCCGCGTTCGCTCAAGCCGCCAAAGATGCCCAAAGCATCGGCATGGACGGCGTGGAAATCCACGGCGCCCACGGTTACCTGATCGACCAGTTCTTCTGGGAAGGCAGCAACCAGCGCACTGACGAATACGGTGGCAGCCTGGCCAACCGTTCACGTTTCGCCATCGAGCTGATCCAGGCCGTACGCGCGGCTGTTGGCGAAGGCTTCCCGATCATCTTCCGTTTCTCGCAGTGGAAACAGCAGGACTACACCGCGCGTCTGGTGCAAACCGCCGAAGCCCTGGGCGAGTTCCTCAAGCCGTTGTCCGACGCCGGCGTGGACATTTTCCACTGCTCGACGCGGCGTTTCTGGGAGCCGGAGTTCGACGGTTCCGACCTGAACCTGGCTGGCTGGACACGCAAACTGACCGGCAAACCGACCATCACCGTCGGTAGCGTCGGCCTCGATGGTGAGTTCCTGCAGTTCATGGTCAACACTGACAAAGTCGCGCAACCGGCCAGTCTGGAAAAACTGCTGGAGCGTCTGAACAACGACGAATTCGATCTGGTGGCGGTGGGGCGTGCGCTGCTGGTCGATCCGGACTGGGCGCAGAAAGTGCGCGAAGGTCGCGAGCAGGACATTCTGCCGTTCAGCCGTGAGGCGTTGATGACGCTGGTTTGATCGACGTGGGCGGCTTGTCGCGCAGGTCGCGGCAAGCCCCCAGCAAATGGTTTTCAAATTGTTCGACGATGGCTGCCCAGCCCTGACGGCTGGCGTGTTGGCGCGCGTTCAGGCGCACGCAGCGCAACCTTTCGTTTTCTTCCAGCAGCCACGCCGCTGCCTCGCAGAACGCCTCTTCATCCCCGGGCATCGCCAGCACGCCGTTGTAGCCATGGCGAATATGCTGGGCCGCCGCAGCCTGATCGTAAGCCACCACCCCGAGGCCCGAGGCCAGCGCTTCCAGCACGACGTTGCCGAAGGTTTCGGTCAGGCTCGGAAACAAAAACACATCCCCCGAGGCATAGTGCGCCGCCAGCGCTTCGCCACGTTGCGAGCCGCCGAAAATTGCCTCGGGCAGTTCATTTTCCAGTGCCATTCGTTGTGGTCCGTCGCCGACCACGATCAGCTTCAGCTTTAGCTGTGGATAAGTGCTGGCCAGTTTCTCGAAGCTGCGCTTGAGCAGGCCGAGGTTCTTCTCCGGCGCCAGGCGTCCTACGTGAATGACCGCAATGTCCTGCTCGCCGAGACCCCATTGCTCACGCAAGGCATTCAGGCGTTTGGCCGGGTGAAACAACTGGCTGTCTACGCCCCGGGACATTAGCGACAGGCGTTCGAAGTGCCGACGCTCCAGTTCCAGGCGCTGGCTGACGCTCGGCACCAGCGTTAGCGCCGAACGGTTGTGAAACCAGCGCAGGTAATGGGTGAGCAAACGGGTCAGCAATCCCAGCCCGTATTGGTGGGTGTATTGCTGGAAGTTGGTGTGAAAACCGCTGACCACCGCAATCCCCAGACGCCGTGCCGCGCGCAATGCCGACAGCCCGAGCGGACCTTCGGTGGCGATATAGAGCACATCCGGGCGCTGGCGGGTCCAGCGCCGCAACAGTTTGTGCATCGACGACTGACCCCATTGCAACCCCGGATAACCCGGCAACGGCCAGCCCCGGCACAGCAGCAACGAGTCGTCTTCAGTGCGCTGCGGGTCGTCAGCCTGACGCGGTCGCACCAGTTCCACCCGATGCCCGCGTGCGCGCAAACCGTCGCACAAACGGCCAAGGGTATTGGCCACGCCGTTGATTTCCGGTGGGAAGGTTTCGCTGATGAGGGTGATATGTAGAGCTGTCGTCATGGCCTCAGTGTCGGCTGAGGCCATGTCGTGGTTGTGACGTTCGGATGATGGATTTGTGACGCGACTTCAGCGTTGCGTCACCAGATTCTCGGCCCCGCGCTCACGCACCCAGAACAGTGTCGCGCCAGCCACCGCGGCCGGCATCATCAGGATGTTCACCACCGGAATCAGCAATACCAGATAGACGATCCCGCCGAAGCTCATGCTCTGCCAGCGCTTCTGGCGCAGCCAGGCGAGCATTTCGTTCCAGCCCAGCTTGTGGTTGTCCGCCGGGTAGTCGATGTACTGGATCGCCATCATCCAGACGCCGAAAAGTAACCACAGTGGCGCGGCGACGATGTTCACCACCGGGATGAACGAGAGGATGAACAGGCCGATCGCCCGGGGCAGGAAATAACCGAGCTTGCGCATTTCCCGGGCCAGGGTGCGCGGGATCATGGCGATCAGTTCGCCCCAGCTGAAGGCCGGGAAGTCGTCGGTGCCGCGCACTACGACTTCGACTTTTTCCGCGAGGAAACCGTTGAACGGTGCGGCGATCACGTTGGCCAGCATGGTGAAGGTGAAGAACACCATCAATGCCACCAATACCACGAACAGTGGCCACAGGATGTAACTGAGAAAGCTCAGCCATTCGGGCAGCGACGGCATCAGCGTGTCGACCCACAGGCTGAACTGGTGGCCGGCCAGATAGATCAATCCGACGAACAGCACCAGGTTGATGGCCAGCGGCAGCAGCACGAACAGGCGCAGGCCCGGGCTCAAGACCAGTTTGAGGCCTTCGCGCAGGTATTGCGGGCCGGACAGAACAGGGGCGGGCATAAGGTGCTCCGAGCAAGGGAAAACGCGCCGACCTTACCGACTTTGCAGAACCTGTGAAAGCGCGGCGGCGGGATCGACATTCACTGTAACAAAGACGTCCATCTCGTCAGTGTGTCGGCATAGAGACCACCTATGAGCTGGATTGTTAAACCGTATTTCCTTAATCTTGCCCCCCTCGATACGCTGCACCCAACTTTTTACAGGACTGTCGAGCTCACGCCTTCCCCAAGGTTATCCACAGTCCTTTTTTATTCCCGCCGGCAGTCCGGCGTCCGGCCAGGTGACTTGGCCGGTCAACAGGAGCAGGTTCATGTCTGAAGTCCGTCATTCGCGAGTGATCATCCTCGGTTCCGGCCCTGCCGGTTACAGCGCTGCCGTCTACGCTGCCCGCGCCAACCTCAAGCCGCTGCTGATCACCGGCATGCAGGCCGGCGGTCAACTGACCACCACCACCGAAGTCGACAACTGGCCGGGCGACGTCCATGGTCTGACCGGCCCGGTGCTGATGGAGCGCATGCGCGAGCACGCCGAGCGTTTTGAAACCGAGATCGTCTTCGATCACATCAACGCCGTGGACTTTGCTTCCAAGCCATACAGCCTGACCGGCGACAGCGGCACCTACACCTGCGACGCGCTGATCATCGCCACCGGCGCCAGCGCTCGTTACCTGGGCCTGCCGTCGGAAGAAGCGTTCATGGGCAAAGGCGTTTCGGCCTGCGCGACCTGCGACGGTTTCTTCTATCGCAACAAGCCGGTGGCCGTGGTCGGTGGCGGCAACACTGCTGTCGAAGAAGCCCTGTACCTGGCCAACATCGCCAGCAAGGTCACCCTGATCCACCGTCGCGAAACCTTCCGCGCCGAGAAGATCCTGATCGACAAGCTCAACGCCCGCGTGGCCGAAGGCAAGATCGAGCTGAAGCTGAACGCGACCCTGGACGAAGTGCTGGGTGACAACATGGGCGTGACCGGTGCGCGTCTGAAGAACAACGATGGCAGCTTCGACGAAATCAAGGTCGACGGCGTGTTCATCGCGATCGGCCACACTCCGAACACCTCGCTGTTCGAAGGTCAGCTGGAATTGAAAGACGGCTACTTGGTCGTTCAGGGCGGCCGTGAAGGTAACGCCACTGCGACCAGCGTCGAAGGCATCTTCGCTGCCGGTGACGTGGCCGACCACGTTTACCGTCAGGCCATCACCTCGGCCGGCGCCGGCTGCATGGCGGCACTGGACACCGAGCGTTACCTGGACGGTCTGCAGAACGCTTCGTTCTAAGATCGCAGAAACGAAAAAACCGGCCAATTGGCCGGTTTTTTCATGCCCGTTATTCACAGCCACCACGACGGTGATCGTTCCCACGCTCTGCGTGGGAATGCCTCATCTGGACGCTCTGCGTCCTTGGGACGCAGAGCGTCCCCGGCTGCATTCCCACGCGGAGCGTGGGAACGATCTGACGCGAAGAATTAGCGGCGGGTCAGCGGTTGCGCTTCGAATTTCACGCCCGCCAGACCGTGCTGGATCAGCGCACGGATATTGCCGTGATCGCTGCCTTCAGGCGTTGCCACGACCGAACGGTAGTGCTCGCCGAACGCCAGCAGCGCTTCTTCATCGCTCAAGCCTTCCAGCAACGCCAGACCCAGAGTCTTGCACGAACCTTCGTTCTGCCCGGCGGCGTTTTCCACGCCGCCGTTGTTGAACGCCTGCGGCTGGTAGTCGTAACCGGCGGCGATGAAGGACAGGGTGTCGGCAAAAACGTGTTCGCCGCTCTTGAGGCTGGCGCGCAGGGTGTTCAGATCACTCATGGGGTTTTCCTTTGGCGAACGCCGCTTGCTGTTCGGCGCTGGCTTCTTGCTGATATTGGGCTTTCCACTCGGCGTACGGCATGCCGTAAACCACTTCACGGGCATCGTCGAGGCTGACCTCGATCCGGCGCTCGTCGGCCTCGGCCTTGTACCACTTGGACAGGCAGTTGCGGCAGAACCCGGCAAGGTTCATCAGGTCGATGTTCTGCACGTCCTTGCGGCTGTCCAGGTGGGCAACCAGTCGGCGGAAGGCGGCGGCTTCGAGTTCGAGGCGTTGTTGCTCGGTCATGATGGGCTCTGTGCAGTCAAATCGTGGCGCGGATGATAAAAGTCTGACGCCCGGAGCGCCAGACACGTTCAGCGGCTGGCGGCGAGCGTGATCGACACCGATTCGGCAAAACGCAAGGCATGCGGCTTGTCGACTTCGACTTCGGCGTACAGCACCGATTCGTTGGCCATTACCAGATCCAGCAGCTCCTGGGTCAGGCGTTCGAGCAGGGCAAAACGGTTGCCCTCCACGTGGGCGATGATCGCCTTGGTGATGGTGCGGTAGTTCAGCGCGTGGTCGATGTCGTTGTCACGCACCGCTTCCTGTGCGGCGTACAGGATGGTCAGGTTGATCAGCACATCCTGCTTGTTGAGGATTTCGTCCTCGTTGATCCCGATAAAGGTGCGCAGGCGCAGATCCTTGACCCGGATGCGCGCCATTCCCGGTTGAAGTTGTGGCATTTACTTGCTCCGTCCAATCAATTGCAGGAACTCCTGACGGGTGTTGCTCGACTCGCGGAAGGCGCCGAGCATGACCGAGGTGTTCATGGTCGAATTCTGTTTCTCGACACCGCGCATCATCATGCACATGTGCCGGGCTTCGATGACCACCGCGACACCGGCAGCATCGGTGACTTGCCGGACCGCCTCGGCGATCTGGCGGGTGAGGTTTTCCTGGATCTGCAGGCGGCGGGCGAACATGTCCACCAGCCGCGCGATCTTCGACAGCCCCAGCACCTTGCCCGTCGGAATATAAGCCACATGGGCCTTGCCGATGAAGGGCAGCAGGTGATGTTCGCACAACGAATAGAGCTCGATGTCGGCGACGATGATCATCTCGTCGCTGTCGGAAGCAAACAGCGCGCCATTGACGATCTCGTCGACGCTCTGTTCGTAGCCGCGACACAGATACTGCATGGCCTTGGCCGCCCGCACCGGCGTGTCGAGCAGCCCTTCGCGGTCAGGGTTTTCACCGAGACCGATCAGGATCTCGCGGTAATTCTCGGGCAGGGAACGGGTCATGGAGCATCCTCGCAGGGGCGTATTACTTGACGTGCCGCCCGCCGTTGACGGTCAGGGTCGTGCCGGTGACATACGGGTTGTCGAGCAGATAACGCACGCTCTGATAAATCACTTCGCTGCCGGGTTCGATGCCCAGCGCGGACTTGGCCAGCGCCTTGGCACGGTACGCCGCGTCGTCGTCGGGATTGAACAATAGCAGGGCCGGCGCAATGCCGTTGACCTTGATTGACGGCGCGTAGCGCGCAGCGAAGGACAACGTGAGACTGTCGAGCCCGGCCTTGCTGGCGCAATAGCCGATGTGTTTGCTGCTGCCCTTGCGGGTGACGTCATCGCTGATGTGGATGATGTCAGCAGGGCTCGAACGTTGCAGCAGTTCCGCGCAATGCAGGTTGATCAGGTACGGCGCCAGCATGTGGATGTTGAACATCCGGCTGAAGGCTTCGGCTTCGCCGTCACCGGTTTCCGCCAGCCACTCCGAGGCGTTGTGCACGATCGCGCGCAGGCTGTCGGTGTGTGACTTCAGCTCGGTGATGAAGGCGAGGATCGAAGCTTCGCTGGAAAAGTCCGCGTGCAACCCTAGGGCGCCCAGATCCCGCAAGGTCTTCACGCCCGGCCGTTCGCTGCGGTAAGTGAAGATCACCCGATGACCATCTTCCAGCAGACGCTGCGCACAATGCAGGCCGACCCGCTGGCCGGCGCCGGTGATGAGGATGGGAGCTGTGGGAGAAGTCATGTACGGCTCGCGTCGAAGTCAGAGCAAAAACTATAACAGCGACGCGAGCGGCAGCTTCAGCGATTTTGCGTGGAGGGTGCGGCAGGCAGCGGGCGTGCAGGCGCCGGGTTGAGCCAGCCGGCCAGCAGGCGGGTCGACAGCGGAATGAAGAAGTAGACCATCAACGGGGTCAGGCACAGCGTGCTGATGAAGACTCTCGGCAACAGGCTCATTTCAGCGAGCAGCGGGCCCAGCACGAAATTGAACAGCAGCGACACCGGGAAGAACGCGAGCCAGATCGCCACGGCCTGTTTCCAGCGCGGCGGGCGATGCCCGGCGGCTCCGAACCAGCCTTCGATCCCGCTGACCCGATGTTCGGTCGGGTGGGCGAACAGATCGCTGCCGCGGGCCAACCAGGCAGTGCGCGATGCCGAATGTTCCCAGGCGTGCAGGGTCTGTTCGTCGACGAAGCGGAAAATGATCTGGAATTCATCGTCGCCGGGAGGCGGAGCCAGTACGCCGGAGCCGAGATAACCGGGGAAGTCGGTGGCCAGTTGTTCGCCTTCTCGCAACCAGGCGATCAGATCCTGATAACGGCCATTGGCGACACGACGCGCGACCATCAGCGTGACGGGGGAAGTAGACATTGTGTATCTCCGTATTGCATGTGCGTCGCTCCGGGTAAGAACTTCGCCTGACGCAGCGCCGGGGTAGAGGGCTGCGTTTTTTGACAAGCAAGGATTATTCCTTATTTCCGTGACGAACCCGAGACTTTCGTTCCATTTGATCGCTTGAACCTTCATGGGGCATCAGGAGTAGAATGGATCCAACTTTGCCAACAAGGACGTGTCCGCACCAATGCCTGTGATCACAGACGTTCGCCCTGCTTCGCAGGAATCTGTTGCGCTGGAGCGCGAGGATCTTTTCCCTATACGTGAAGTGGCGCGCCTGACCGGGGTGAACCCGGTGACGTTGCGCGCATGGGAGCGGCGATACGGATTGATCCAGCCAACGCGCACCGAGAGTGGGCATCGCCTGTATTCGATGACCGATATCGAGCGTGTTCGCAGCATCGTCGACTGGATCGACCGGGGTGTTGCCGTGAGCAAGGTGGGCAAGATCCTGGCCAAGACCGAGCCGATGAAGGTGCTGGCTCATCTGATTCCCGATGACCTGGTGCATGCGGACTATATCCAGTGGCAGGAGCAGGTTCAGCAGGCGGTCAGCTCTTTCGACGATCAGTTGCTTGATCGGGTCTACGGTCAGATTTTCTCTTCCTATGCTTTGCCCGTGGTGTTTCAGGACATCCTGATGCCGCTGTGGCTGCAAATGCTGCAGCGTCAGGATGCATTCGGGCAAACCAGTGAGTGGTTGTTCTTCGATGGTTTTCTGAGAGCCAAGGTGCTGCAGCGCATTGTCGTGCTGCGTGGCTCGCAGCCGCGCAAGGTGATTGTCAGCGCGCTGGCCGGTCAATGTCGCGAGCTCGAATTGCTGGTGGCGGCGCTGTTCCTCAGTGGCAATGACGCGGGCGTTCGTGTGCTCACGACCGGTCAGCCGTTCGATGAGCTGACGCTGGTGTGCGAAAAGATCAAACCTCAAGCCCTGGTGCTGTTTTCCAATCACGCACCGACTGCCGAACTTCCACGGCGGCTGAACCGGTTGGCGCTGAGTCTGGATTGTCAGTTGCTGCTGGCGGGCGATGCGGCCGATCTGGCCCAGGACAGCCTGGCGGGATCATCGGTCGGCTGTCTGGGCAATGAAGGTTCGACCATGCGCCAGCGCATGAATCAGTTTCTGGCGGGGACGCTGGATACCTGAGTATCAGGTGTGCAGGGCAGGGTGGGTCAGACGATGCTGTTGCAGAATGAACTGGCGCAGACGCTCGGTTTCGTCGGCATCGCTCTGGCTCAGCTCGTAAGCGTAAAAGCCGCTTTCGGTTTCCCGCTCGAACGTCCCGCGCAGGGCGATCCGCTCGTAGCCCGAGGGGCTGAACCACAAGGCAAAATGCTTCGGCGGTTTGGTCTTGTTGCGCACTTCCAAGAGCACACCCTTGTGCGAAACCTCGTGCACCCACAGCGTACCTGGCTGGCCCTTGGCATTTTCCAGTGCCACTGGCTCTTCCAGGGTCAGGCGCCATGGACGCACCATCGGCCCGTCTTCATAGATGCTCGGTACACCCAGGCGCAGGTGCAGGGCGTGAAATTCGTCTTCCACCAGATGCAGCGGGAACGTCATCTGCTGATTTTCGAAGTTGGCCTGGATGGTGACTTGCTCATGGGCCGCCAGACGCGTGAGCAGGTCACGGATCTGCGAACCACCATTGACCAGCAGGCTCGACGTCGCATCCCGCACATTGAGTTGCGGGTTGTGTTGCATGGTCTGGATGAAATCCAGCTCATCCTGAGTGAGGAGGGCGTCGCGCTGCATGGTTAACTCGAAATGAATAATTACAAAGTCATTGGTGATTGTAGTTACTGACACTTAGTTCGCAGTTTTGTTTGCGCCGTTCGTCGCTTTCAAGGCTGCAAGTTCTGCTTCCAGTGCCGCCACCTGGGCTTCCAGTTGCGCAACCCGCTGCTGAGCCTTGACCTGAACGGTGACGTCCTTTTGCACGCCGACGAAGTAGGTCTGCCCGTCGTCCACATTTTTAACCGTTGAAAGAGACAGCTCGTTCCAGAACGGCGTGCCGTCCTTGCGGTAGTTACGCAGAATTTCCCGGCACGAGCCGTTGTTGCGCAGAGCATTGCGGATCAGGGCCAGGTTCTCCTGATCGCGATCGCCCGACTGCAGGAAACGGCAATCCTGATAAAGGATTTCTTCGCTGGTGTAGCCGGTCAGGCGTTCGAAGGCCGGGTTCACGTAAATCAGGATGTTGTCGTCCTTACCCTCCCGTTCGGCCACCACGATTCCATCGTTCGACGCGTTGATCACCATTTGCATGAGACTGGCATTGATCATCTGTGAATCCTTTCAAGGTTATCGACCGCAGGCATTCTAGAAGATCGCCCGGCGCTGTCTACTGGCCATCAGCGCTTATCGAGAGCCAATCGCAACATGACGTCGCCGGCTGTTACTATCGGCGCTCTTTTTTTCAGTTTCAGGATCAGATTGATGAAAGTCGCCATCCTCTCCGGCTCGGTGTACGGCACGGCCGAAGAAGTCGCTCGCCACGCTCAGAGCCTGTTGAACGCCGCCGGTTTTGAAACCTTCTACAACTCGCGCGCCAGCCTTGCCGATCTCCAGGCTTTTGGCCCTGAAGCCTTGCTTGGCGTGACCTCGACTACCGGCATGGGTGAGCTTCCGGATAACCTGCAACCTTTGTATTCGGCCATTCGCAATCAGTTACCGGCGGCCTGGCGGGGCTTGCCCGGCGCGGTAATCGCCTTGGGTGACGCCAGTTACGGCGACACTTTCTGCGGCGGCGGCGAGCAACTGCGCGAGTTGTTCGGCGAACTGGGCGTACGCGAGGTGCAGGACATGCTGCGCATCGACGCCAGCGAAAGCGTCACCCCGGAATCCGACGCCGAGCCTTGGCTGCAACAGTTGATCGCCACGCTCAAGGGCTGATCCCGCGTTCACGCAGCAGCGCCAGCCAGGCCTGCGCAGCCTTCGACAGATAGGCGCCCCGGCGCCAGATGAAAGCGATGTCCCAGCGCAGGTAGTCCGGCGCGTTCAAGGTCAGGCGCACCACGCCTGGCCGCACCAGACCGCGCGCCACCACGCTGGGCAGCAACACCACGCCTTGCCCGGCGGCGACCAGCGCCGCGAGAAAATCCGCCTGACCACTGCGCCCGCCTTCTTTCGGCGTGAAGCCCATTTGCTGGCACGCCTGAAGCAAACGATCGTTGAGCACGAAACTGCGCTGATACAAAAGGAACGGCGTATCGGCCAGTTCCTCCAGACCGATTTCGCCTTTTGTCGCCAGCGGGTGATCCACCGGAAGCAGCGCATCCAGCGGTTCATCACAGAACGGCTGGAAGTCGAACTGCGGATCTTTCGGCAGCAGGCTGCCACCCAACTCCAACTCCCCGCTGAGCACGGCCTGTTCGATATTACGGCTGCCACCTTCAAGCAATTGCACATTGATGTTCGGGTAACGCCGACGGTACTCGGCGAACAAACCGGCAAACAATGCATCGCTGCCCAGCAAGGGCAGCCCGAGACGTAACTCGCCCCGTGCCAGTTGGCTGAGGTCATCCAGTTCGCTGAGCAATTCATTGCGCAAGCGCAGCATTCCTTCGGCCCGATGCAACACCACACTGCCGGCGGCGGTCAGGCGAATCTGCGAGCCGAGCCGTTCGAGAAGCGGGGTGCCGAGACTCTGTTCGAGCTGGGCGATCTGCTTGCTCACGGCGGACTGACTGATGTGCAGGGTCTTCGCGGCTTGGGTGAAGCCGCCTTGATGAATGACTTCGACAAAGCTTTTGAGCTGTTTGAATTCCATGGCCCGATTCCAGATTGGAATGGATTTGAGTCTAACAATTCGCTTCGGAGATGGCAGGTAGCTTCGTAAAATAGGCACCCGAAAGGAGCCCACCGATGAAAGCCTCGACCGTTAAATACCTCTCTCGCCTGCTGGCCGAACTGGCCGTGCTGCTCGCTTTTTACCTGCTCGGCTGCCAGATCGCAGCGTGGCTGGCCTGGCCGATTCCCGGCGGCGTGATCGGCATGGCGCTATTGCTGCTGGGCTTTGCGTTCGGCTGGATCAAACCGGCGGCGCTGCAAATGGGCGCCGGCCTGTTGATGGCCGAGATGCTGCTGTTCTTCATTCCGGCACTGATGAGCCTTCTGGATTACGGCACATTGCTGCGTGATGACGGCTGGCGGATCTTGTTGGTGATCGCGGCCAGCACATTGATGGTGATGCTGGTGACCGCGTTCACTGTAGAACTGGCCGTGCGCCTGAGGCGGTCCCATGAAGCTTGAGCTGATGCCGATGTTCTGGCTGGCGTTCACGTTGCTGGCCTACCTGTTCAGTCGCTGGCTGTATCGCCGGACCGGGCGTTACGTGCTGTCGCCACTGATTCTGGTCCCCGCGTTGCTGCTGGCGCTTGCCGTGCCGCTGCACACCGCTTACGCCGAATATTCGAGCAACACCCATTGGCTGATGCTGGTACTGGGCCCGGTCACCGTGGCGTTTGCGGTGCCGATCTGGCAACAGCGGCGTTTGCTGGTGCGGCATTGGTCAGCGTTGCTGTTGGGCATGCTGGCCGGCAGTGCGGCGTCGATCGCCACCTCGTTCGGCCTCGCGAAAGCGCTGGCGCTGGACAGTTCGGTGACGCTGTCGCTGGTGCCGCGCTCGATCACCACGCCGTTCGCCATGCCGCTGGCGCAAGACCTGGGTGGCGTGCCTGAGCTGACAGCGGTGTTCGTGATGTTCACCGGTGTGTTCGGCGCGATGCTCGGTGGTGTGCTGCTCAAGTGGCTGCCGTTGCGCAGCGCCCTGGCGCGCGGTGCATTGTTCGGCGTCGGTGCGCACGGTGCCGGGGTCAGCCGGGCCCATGAAGTGGGAGGCGAAGAAGGTTCGGTGGCGGGGTTGGTGATGGTGCTGACGGGGTTGCTCAATCTGTTCGCCGCGCCTTTGTTGGCGTCGTTGCTTTGACGTGGATCCAAGCGGTTTGCGTCGCTGACTCGCTCAGTCATCAAGCTGGCTGCCAATGCAACTACGCGATCATCCGGGGCTGACTAGACTGCTGACATACGCAAAAACAATAAGAACGCAGAGGTGCATACAGTGAGCGTAGCCCCCGTCCCTTCATCCGTGAATGTCAAAGACCAGGTCAGTGCCGCGGAATGGCAGACCCGGGTCGATCTGGCCGCCTGTTATCGTCTGGTCGCGCTGCATGGCTGGGACGATCTGATCTTCACCCACATTTCCGCCAAGGTGCCCGGCACCGAAGATTTCCTGATCAACCCGTTCGGCCTGATGTTCCATGAGATCACCGCGTCCAGTCTGGTGAAGGTCGACCAGGCCGGCAACAAACTCATGGACAGCCCCTACGAGATCAATCCCGCCGGCTACACGATCCACAGCGCCGTGCACGAAGTGCGGCACGACGTAGCCTGCGTGCTGCACACCCACACCGCTTCGGGTGTCGCGGTGTCGGCGCAGAAGCAGGGCGTGTTGCCGATCAGTCAGCAATCGCTGTTCGTACTGTCGAGCCTGGCCTTTCACGCCTATGAAGGGGTGGCCCTCAACCATGAAGAGAAAGCGCGGTTGCAGGCGGACCTGGGTGACAACAATTTCCTGATGCTGCACAACCACGGTCTGCTGACCTGTGGCGGCACCATCGCCGACACGTTTCTGATGATGTTCACCTTCCAGCGTGCCTGCGACATTCAGGTCATGGCGCAGACCGGCGGGGCCGAACTGATCGCCATCGAACCGCAGATTCTGGCAGGGGCCAAGGCAATGATTGCCGGCGTCACCAAAAGTGCTCAAGGCATGGGAGGCGCGCTGGCCTGGCCGGCGCTGCTGCGCAAACTCGATAAACAAGACCCGGGGTACAGACTCTAATGCCTCTCGCCGAGATCCCTCTGAGTGTCTGGCGCAAGCGCAGCCAGACGTTTGTCTTCCGTGGTCAGCCGATCCGCTACTGGACGGCCGGGCAGGGCGATCCGCTGCTGCTGATCCACGGCTTTCCGACGGCCAGCTGGGACTGGCATTACCTGTGGCAGCCGCTGTCCCAGCGCTACCGGGTGATTGCCTGCGACATGCTCGGCTTTGGCGACTCGGCCAAACCGCTGAATCACACCTACAGCCTGCTGGAGCAGGCCGATCTGCAACAGGCCTTGCTGGCGCATCTGCAGGTCGAACAACCGGTGCACATTCTGGCCCACGACTACGGCGACAGTGTTGCCCAGGAACTGCTGGCCCGGCATTACGAAGATCGGATCGAGGTCGCCAGTTGCGTATTCCTCAACGGTGGTCTGTTCCCGGAAACCCATCGGCCGCTGCTGGCGCAAAAGCTGCTGCTAAGCCCTTTGGGCTGGATGATCGGCCGGGCATTCACCCGCGATGCGCTGGTGAAGAGTTTCCAGCAGATTTTCGGCCCGGACACCCGGCCCAGTGAAAGCGAGATGGATGATTTCTGGAGCCTGATCGAATGCAATCGCGGGCAACGGGTCATGCACAAGCTGATTCACTACATTCCCGAACGACGGGTTCAGCGTGATCGCTGGGTCGCGGCAATGCAGCGTGGCGAGGTGCCGTTGCGGGTGATCGATGGCGAAGTCGATCCGATTTCCGGGGCGCACATGGTTGAACGGTATCGCGAGCTGATCCCTGACGCCGACACGGTGCAGTTGCCTGGCATCGGTCACTACCCGCAAATAGAAGCGCCGGTGCAGGTGCTCAGGCACTACCTCGAATTTCGCGATCACTTCGTGCTGCCTCCGCGCAAGGTAGCGTGTTCCTGAGTTCGTGCCGAACGCGCTTGGCGCCTCGGCACGTTTTCATCATCCTTCAGCCTTATCGCGCACCATTCAGCCCCAGCCGTGTTCGTTGTGACCGCACGCTCTGTGCCTGACACTCAGGGACACTGTCCCTCAGGTCTGCTGGAGTTGCCCCGATGAATGAGTCTGTGCGTTTCGAAGATAAAATCGTGATCGTCACCGGAGCCGGTGGTGGCCTGGGACGCGCTCACGCTTTGCTGTTCGCCAAACAGGGCGCCAAAGTGCTGGTCAACGACCTCGGCGGCTCGACTCAGGGCGAAGGCGCCAACGCTTCGGCCGCCGACCGCGTGGTGGCGGAAATCCGCGAGGCCGGCGGCATCGCCGAAGCCAACCACGATTCGGTTACCGACGGCGACAAACTGGTACAGAACGCCCTCGACGTGTTCGGTCGCGTCGATGTCGTGGTCAACAACGCCGGGATCCTGCGCGACAAGACCTTCCATAAAATGGAAGACGCCGACTGGGATCTGGTCTATCGCGTCCACGTCGAAGGCGCCTATAAAGTGACCCGCGCCGCCTGGCCCCATCTGCGCGAGCAGAACTACGGCAGGGTGATCTTCACCGCCTCGACCTCGGGCATCTACGGCAATTTCGGCCAGTCCAACTACGGCATGGCCAAACTCGGTCTCTACGGCCTGACCCGCACCCTGGCCATCGAAGGTCGCAAGAACAACATCCTGGTCAACGCCATCGCCCCCACCGGCGGCACCCGCATGACCGAAGGCCTGATTCCGCCGCAAGTGTTCGAACAACTCAAGCCTGAACTCGTCAGCCCGCTGGTGGTGTACCTGGCCAGTGAACAGTGCCAGGAAACCTCGGGCCTGTTCGAAGTCGGCGGCGGCTGGATGGGCAAGGTGCGCTGGGAGCGCAGCCTGGGCGCCGGCTTCGATCCACGCGTCGGGTTTTCCCCGGAAGACGTCGCGGCGCACTGGCAGCAGATCTGTGATTTCGAAGGTGCGGCGCATCCGAAGGACAACATCGAGGCGCTGAAGGAAATGATGGGGAATCTGCAGAAGTATTCGTTGTAACCCGAAGTGGCCACCAGGTGAGAGCCTGGTGGCCGATTTGCCGATCAGGTGTATCTGTTTTCGATCATGAATTTTGGTGGGGACCAGTTCGGGCCTTTGATCGCCAGGCCGTGCTCTCCGAGAGCAAGTACCCCGGCGTCGAAGAGGCGGGAGTAGGCGTTTTCGAGTGCGCCATACTCTTTGAGGATGTCACGGTTATAGAGTCTGATCATCCTGTCCAGATGTGCATTTTCTTTGATCAACGCGAACACTGCAACGATGTCATCAAGAGACTCGTTTTTTACGATTTGTTCGACAGTATTCATTTCCACATCTCCTTCAACAACTTTTGGTATTCGAGTTCCACTTGTTCTGCGTCGGCGGCCAGCGCTTCAGGTGTGTACAGCAGCGAAGCATCGTCTTTGAGTTTGAAGTCTTCCAGCGTTGCTGTGTGAACATTGTTCCACACAGGAGAGTTCGGATCAGGTCGTTCGTTATCCCCATATCCCAAGGCTCTGAATCTTTCTAGCTCTCTCAACTCATGAGTGTAGAAGCGCTTGTCTGTATCCGTTATCTCAAGCTCTCCGCTGATGATTTTTTCCAGGCGATCAATCATTACCTTATTGGCGGCCGATTCAGGAAATCTTGAGATGTGTAGTCGCACAGTGCTTGCTCCTTTTAATGTTGCAGTTACAGGGGACCACTCCAAGTCAAGAATTGGTCCACCGGTTTCCTCGGGGTTAAACGCGCGGCCACTGTGCTCGCCACCTTCAACGCCTCCCTCATAGGGACTGCTGAACACCACAAGCAACGGCGGCAATCCGGACTCAATCGGAAAGACCGTGATAAACCCGCCAAACCCATACCGATCCAGCTCGGGAAACGGATCGATTCGTCCCTCGTCTGGAACAACTTCAGCACCGTCGTAGACCGGTGGATCGTTATCGGCCAGCGGCAGGTTGGTCGAGGTATCTTGTGGTTGTACCAACGGCGTCCAGGTCAGCGTGGGACCGCTGGTGTCGCTGGCGGTGGAAACGTAGACGTTTTTACTGGCGTCGAAGCGAGCGGCTCTCACGGGAACATGGGCGGGGACTGTCACTCCGTCCGTCGTGACTACGACGAATTCGACTTTGTCCCCCATCGTCGACGAGCCCAGCCTGACCGGCAGATCGACTGTTCCACCGACGGCCGCCAAGTGTTGAAGATCTGCGTTCAGATCCGGTGCGAGGTCCGACAAGGGAACGCTGGCCGAATACAGGTCGCTGTTCCCCAGTCTTGAAGGGGCGAGCAACGCCGCGAACCCGACGATCAGCGGTGCGGCAGCGGTGGAGATAGCGGTCAGCGCAAGGGACACCGCGGTTTGAAGCGATGTCCTGAGCGCCAGAGTCGTGGCCAGGTTGTTGCCAAAAACGCCGAGCGGGCCGGTAAAGGTGGGACCCAAAGCGGCCATTGAACCCGCATTGGCAAAGAACGGAGGTTGTCCGGTTTTGGCGTTTTCGGCTTGCCGTTGCGCCTGCTCCCTGGCGATCTTGCGTGCTTTTTTGCGCTGTCTTTTTTGTGCTTTTCGCAACGCCTTCTGCTGTTTTTCCTGACGGGTTTTTTCAGCCAGCTGGAGGCGCTCTTCATTTCGGCGCTGGATATCGGCTTGCGCTTGCTGGCGTGCCTGCTCGGCAGCAATCTGCTGCGCGGCGGCTTGGGCGGCGATTTGTGCCTGTTCAGCTGCCAGCCGTTGCGCTTCAGCCAGCGCAGCCAGGCGCGCCTGCTCACGGGCTTGGATTTCCTGCTGCTCTTTTTGCCGACGCGCAGTTTCTGCCAGTGCTGCGAGTCGTGCCTGTTCATTGATGCGCGCCAGTTCGGCAGCGGCCCTTTGCGCCTCCTGTTGCGCAGCGATGCGTGCCTGATCGCTGGCCTGCACCGAGGCCAGCCAATTGAGCACATTCCCATGCTGCTGGTTGAGCATCTGGATCGATTGCGCAAGCAGCCTCGCGTCGTGGGCGGCTCTGTACGAAGCCGTCCAGGCCTGCATGGCCAGTCCGCCGGGCATGACTCGCGCTTCCATCGTCGAAGCTTTCCGGTAGAAATCAAGCAGGCTTCGATTGAACGGGTCACCGCCATAAAACAGGTTGGCCAACGCCGTTTTCTGATGCAGCTCGGCGGACTTCCTGAGTATCAGAGTATTGCGAACGCCCAGCTCCCGAATGATTGCTTCGGCCGGTGGCAACGGGTGGGTGGAGCCTTCAAGTCGGGTGGCGGCCAATTCATGTTCGAGGGTCTGAGCCAGCTGGCTGGCGCGGGATTGATATTCCTGGGCGTAGGATCTTTTGGTGGCGTCGATCGTGTTCGAGTTGATGATGACGATGTTTTGCGGGCCGAAATCGTGCGGGCCAAACATGCCACTGGGCGGAAGGGTGGCACCGGTCGCCGAGGCAACCGGGATGTGCAACGGCGCGACGGCTGTCGTGTGGACGGCTTCGGTCAACTCCCATGTCGGGGGCTTTTGCATATTCATATCCTTTTGAATGTGCTTGTTCTGAATTTAAACGGGGGGCATGGAATCTACGTTTCGCCATTTAAAGTTACATTGGAAATGGCGGACGCGAGTCTGAGATGGGCGTAAGTCATTACATAGGGATGTGAGTGAAGTTTCTCTTCGGTGAGAGAACTCTTATTTAAGCTATTCAGCCTGAGAGAAACGTCCTATGCGAACTTGGGAAACGTCTGATTTCAGGAAGTTTAAAAATGCAGGGCACGGGCATTCAGCAACTTTCGATCGCCCATAAAAAAGGCCGCTGCAAACGCAGCGGCCAAGGTAAGACGTTGGATCAAGGAGCTACAAATCAACGTCAGTGAACACCGGGCGATGGACCGAAAAACGCTTCGCTCCATCAGAAATCATTGCCGACGACTCGGTCGCGGGATTCGTGCTTTCCGGCGGTCTGCCGTGAAAGCCCGCTCAGAATAAGGGCTGGCGCCTCGGGGAAAAATAGCGATTCCGGACATGCACTGTTACGGAGCATGTAACAGTTCGGTGCACCGCTTCGTCATTATCCGTTGCGTTGATAGTGGTGCATCCAGCCTGTTCATGGCGCTCGCGAAGCCTTGTCGCAGGCGGGTGTTCATCCTTTCGAGCGACAGCATGAATACCTCCTTGGTGCGCTTATCCTCAACGTGGCGCGGCAGTAGGGTGGGGCCTTCTGTCACTCACCGGGGAAGACGCATGACAAAAACAACAATGCGCGCCATCTTCACTCCGCAGGCGCTTGCCGCTGCGGTGGCTTTGGGTTGCTGTGCCCAGGCGCACGCGGTCGCTTTCAATATCGGGGAAATCGAAGGCACGTTCGACTCGTCGCTGTCGGTCGGTGCGAGTTGGGGCATGCGCGATGCCGACAAGTCGCTGGTCGGTACGGTCAACGGCGGGACGGGCCAGTCTTCCACCGGTGATGACGGGCGTTTGAACTTCAAGAAGGGCGAGACCTTTTCCAAGATCTTCAAAGGCATTCACGACCTCGAACTGAAGTACGGCGACACCGGTGTGTTCGTGCGCGGCAAGTACTGGTACGACTTCGAACTCAAGGACGAAGACCGCGAGTTCAAACCGATCAGCGACAAGGGCCGCAAGGAGGGCGCGAAGTCTTCGGGCGCGCAGATTCTCGATGCGTTCGTCTATCACAACTATTCCATCGCCGATCTGCCGGGCACGGTTCGCGCCGGTAAACAGGTGGTGAGCTGGGGCGAAAGCACCTTCATCGGCAACTCGATCAACAGCATCAACCCGATCGACGTTTCGGCGTTCCGTCGGCCGGGTGCGGAGATCAAGGAGGGGCTGATTCCGGTGAACATGTTGTTCGCCTCTCAGGGGCTCACCGACCAACTGACGGTCGAGGGCTTCTATCAACTGGAATGGGATCAGACAGTCCTCGACAACTGCGGGACGTTTTTCGGCGTCGATGTGGCAGCGGACGGTTGCAACAACGGCTACACCGTCGGCAGCCCGGCGATCGCTCCGTTGGCGCCGCTGGCGGCAGCCTTCGGTCAGCCGATCCAGGTCACCCGCGAAGGTGTGATCGTGCCCCGTGGCGGCGACCGCGATGCGCGGGATTCCGGGCAATGGGGTACGGCACTGCGCTGGCTCGGCGATGACACCGAGTACGGCCTCTACTTCATGAACTACCACAGCCGCACGCCGACGGTGGGCACCAGCACGGCCGGTTTGTCGACCCTCGCGGCGCTGCCGGGCATGGTCGGGATCGCCAACCGGCTGGCCCCCGGCAGCGGTTCGGGACTGGCACAAAGCGTGATGCTCGGGCGCGGTCAGTACTACCTCGAATACCCGGAAGACATCCGCCTGTATGGCGCGAGTTTCTCTACCACGCTGCCGACCGGCACGGCATGGACCGGCGAGATCAGCTATCGGCCCAATGCGCCGGTGCAGGTCAACACCAACGACCTGACTCTGGCGCTGCTCAATCCGATTGCCGGCGGTGCTGCATCGCCGCTGGTCACCGCGCCCGGTGCCGACAACAAGGGTTATCGGCGCAAGGAAGTGACGCAAATCCAGAGCACGCTGACGCACTTTATCGATCAGGTCTGGGGGGCGCAGCGCCTGACCCTGGTCGGCGAAGCGGCGGTGGTGCGGGTTGGCGGCCTGGAGTCGCGCAGCAAGCTGCGTTACGGCCGTGACTCGGTCTACGGCCAGTACGGTTTCGGCGGTGACACCGACGGTTTTGTCACCTCCACCTCCTGGGGCTATCGCGCCCGGGCGATCCTCGATTACGCCAACGTGATCGGCGGGATCAACCTCAAGCCCAACCTGTCCTGGTCCCACGATGTCGCCGGTTATGGCCCCAACGGTCTGTTCAACGAAGGCGCCAAGGCTGTCAGCGTCGGGGTCGATGCCGACTATCGCAACACCTATACCGCGAGCCTGAGTTACACCGATTTTTTCGGTGGTGACTACAACACCCTCGAAGACCGTGACTTCGTGGCCCTGAGCTTCGGTGTGAACTTCTGATCTGCCCGAGAAGGATGAGTGCAATGCGCAAGATGATTCTGCAATGCGGTGTCCTGGCCCTGAGCCTGTTGGCCGCCAACGTGATCGCGGCGGTGTCGCCGGACGAAGCCAACAAGCTCGGCACCAGCCTGACGCCGCTGGGGGCCGAGAAGGCCGGCAATGCCGACGGGTCGATTCCGGCCTGGACCGGCGGTATCCCGAAAAACGCCGGGGCGGTCGACAGCAAGGGCTTCCTGGCTGACCCGTTCGCCAGCGAAAAACCGCTGTTCACCATCACCGCCGCCAACGTCGACAAGTACAAGGACAAGCTGTCCGACGGGCAGGTGGCGATGTTCAAGCGCTACCCCGAAACCTACAAGATCCCGGTCTACCCGACCCATCGCACCGTGGCCGTGCCACCGGAAATCTACGAGTCGGCCAAGCGCAGTGCGCTCAACGTCACCACGATCAACGACGGCAACGGTCTGGCCAATTTCACCGGCAATCGCTACTACGCCTTCCCGATTCCGAAGAATGGCGTTGAGGTTCTGTGGAATCACATCACCCGCTATCACGGCGGCAATCTGCGACGGATCATCACTCAGGTGACCCCGCAGACCAACGGCAGCTACACGCCGATCCGCTTCGAAGAAGAGATCGCGGTGCCGCAACTGATGAAGGATCTCGATCCGGAAAAGGCCGCCAACGTCCTGACCTTTTTCAAACAGTCGGTGACCGCCCCGGCGCGTCTGGCCGGTAACGTGCTGCTGGTGCACGAGACCCTCGATCAGGTGAAAGAGCCGCGACTGGCGTGGATCTACAACGCCGGCCAGCGCCGGGTGCGCCGTGCGCCGCAAGTCGCCTATGACGGGCCGGGCACCGCTGCCGACGGCCTGCGCACCTCAGACAACTTCGATATGTTCTCCGGCGCACCGGATCGCTACGACTGGAAACTGATCGGCAAGAAGGAAATGTACATTCCGTACAACAGCTACAAGCTCGACTCGCCGAGCCTCAAGTACGACGACATCGTCAAGGCCGGGCACATCAACCAGGACCTGACGCGCTATGAACTGCACCGGGTCTGGGAAGTGATCGGCACAGTCAAACCGAACGAGCGGCACATCTACGCCAAACGGCACATGTACATCGACGAGGACAGCTGGCAGGTGGCGCTGGCCGATCACTACGACGGTCGTGGACAGCTGTGGCGAGTGGCCGAGGGCCACGCTCAGTACTACTACGATCACCAGACCCAGGCCTACACCCTCGAAGCGCTCTACGACATCATCGCCGGCCGGTACATTGCCCTGGGGATGAAGAACGAAGAGAAACACAGCTTCGAATTCGGCTTTGAAGCCAAAGCCGCCGATTACACTCCGTCAGCTTTGCGCTCGGAGGGCGTTCGGTAAGGATTTCGCTACACAGACTCGGGAAAAGGCGACCGCACGGTCGCCTTTTTTATGGCTGCCAATCAGCGTACTGAATACTCGTAAACAAGCGCCGGTGACAGGGCTAGGGTGAGCGTACAACGATAAGAAGGCGTACCCGATGACCGCCATGACTCACGCTCCGGATCGTCCGGGATTCCTGCCCAGACTTTCAGCTCATCATCTTCCGCGTCCACGTCTGACGGCATCATTGCTTGAGTCTTCGGCACGGGTCAGGCTGATCTGCGCACCGGCCGGCAGCGGCAAGAGCACGCTCTTGAGCGAATGCCTGTTGCAGGCGCCCGCCGAATGTACGGTGTGCTGGCTGCCGCTGGCAGGTCTGTCAATGAGTGTCGCGGCATTTTGCGAGCGGCTGGCGCAGTCCCTGGGAGGGGCGACGGCGGATGAGTCGTCGCTGCTGAACGAGCTGGCGCGCCGATCCTCACCGGTGTGGGTTTTTCTCGACGATTACTGCCGTGTTGAAGCGCCTGCACTGGATGCGCTGCTCGACCGGATGCTGACGCTCGCCAGTCCCGCCGTCACCTGGTGGATCGGCACCCGTCGACGCCCGCAATGCAACTGGCCGCGCCTGCTGCTCGATGACGCCTTGTACGAGTGCGAAAGCGCGGCGCTGGCGTTGAGTCGCGGCGAGATCGCGCAACTGTTGCGGCACCTGCCGCCAGCCCAGGTCGACGACGTGGCCGGGCGGATCCTCCAGCGCAGCGGCGGGTGGTGCGCCGGGGTGCGGATACTGTTGATGCAAAAATGCGACTGGTTGCAAAAGACCGTGCCGCAGCAACGCATGGACACCTTGCTGGACTACCTGCAACACGAACTGTTCAGTGGTTTGAGCCCGGAGCTGGCCGAGGCCTGGCGGGTGTTGGCGCATTTGCCGCGGTTCAACGCCAGTCTGTGCGATCACCTGTTCGGTGCCGGCGAAGGGGCGCAATGGATGCGCACTCTGCAAACGCTTGGGTGTTTTATCGAACCCTGGCAAGGGTCGCCGGACTGGTTGCAGGTGTGCGCTCCGCTGTCGCGTTTGATGCGTGATGAACCCTGGTCGGCTGGACGTTCCTGGCATCGCCGGGCCTGTCAGTGGTTTGCCGCCGGACAGCATTGGAAATGCGCCTTCGAACAGGCGTTGCTGGCTGAAGAGTACGAAGTCGCGGTCAGTCTGCTGCAACACTTCAGCTTCGAGCATCTGTTCGAGGAGCAGACGGTCGTGCTGTTGTTGCGTCTCTACGAGCAGCACGGCGAGGAGCTGCTGCTGGGGTCGGCGCAACTGGTCGGCCTGGTCACGGCAGCGCTGTTGTTTGCCGGACGCTTTGCTCAAGCGGCGGATTGCATCGGGCAACTGGCGCGTTTTCTGCCGCCCCGGTCGGCGGAACAGCAACGGCAACTGATCGCCCGCTGGCAGGCCCAGCAAGGCTGGCTGCTGCATTTGCAAGGGCACATGGACGAGGCGCGCGAGCATTTCGAGCAAGCCTTGAACGAGCTGGCGCCGCAGGCCTGGACGGCGCGCCTGCTGTGTTTGTCGGGCCGCACTCAGCAGGCGTTGCTATGCGGTGATCTGGACATGGCTCATTCGATCAATCGTGAAGCGCTGTGCCTGGCCCGGGCTGAGGGTTCATTGCTGTTCGAAGCGTTGCTGGAACTTGATCACGCCCAACTGCTGGAGCAACGGGGCGTGTCGGCTCGCGCCGAAGAGTTGCTGGCCAATCTTTGCGAAATGCTCGCGTCCTCCGTCGAGCGACCGACGCCGTTGCTGGGGCGTATCGCCCTGCGTCGCGGGAGGCTGGCATTGAGTATGGGGCAACAAGGCCGGGCGGCTGAATTCTTCCAGCAAGGGCTCGACGACTGCCTGCGCAGCTTTGACAAGCGAGTGCTTTATGGCTTTCTCGGTCAGGCGCAACTGGCTGCCGATCAGGGTGATTATTCTCAGGCGTTCATGCGCCTGCGGGATGCCGAACGGTTGATGCAACAGCGGCAGATCCCGGACACGGTTTATCGCGGTGTTCTGTTGCAGGTCAGCAGTGAATTCTGGTTGCAGCAAGGACGACCCGAACTGGCTCGCGAGGCGCTGAGCCGTGTGCTCAGGCACTATCGCGGCCCATGCTCACGGCAGGCGCCGCCGGCGACATTGGAGCTGATTCCGCGCATCGAGTGTTTGCTGATTCTGGCCGAGATGCGATTGGGTCAGACACAGCAGCCGATGACGCATCTGCAGCGTTTGCTCGAGCACGCTCATGCCAACCGGATGGTCGTGCTTGAAGCCGAGTTGCTGTTGGTCATGAGCGAGGTGGCCTGGAAGCTCGATGATCTGGATTCTGCCCGGGGCTACTTCGACAACGGGCGAACGTTGGCCGGTCATTTCAACTTGCAGCGTTTGTCGATGAAGTTTGATCAGAAGGCGCTGAACCTGTGGCCCGGTTCAACGCTTGCCGCTTCACTTGCTGATGACGGGGATAACGAAGGTTCACTGAGTTTGCGAGAGTCGCAGGTGCTTGGATTGATTGCGTCTGGAAGCTCCAATCAGCAAATTGCGGACACGTTGTTCATCTCGTTGCACACAGTCAAAACGCATGTCCGGCGTATTCACGCAAAACTGGGTGTCGAGCGCAGGACTCACGCCGTAGCGCGGGCGAGAATGCTCGGTTTATGCCGATGAACATTCACGCTGGCTGAAACCCCATCCGCCAACTCACGGCCCGCGTCGCCGCCAGCAACCGCTGCGCCGCCGGGCCGCTTTCGTCGGCGTGGAACAGCGAGGTCGGGCCGACGATGGTCAGTACCGCAGCAACCTGTCCGAGGGCGTTGAACACCGGTGCCGACAAGGCGTCCACACCGGGCATCAGCAAGCCGTGGACATGATGCAGACCGCGTGCGCGGATCTGTTCGCACAATGCCTCATAAGCTTTTTCGTCCGCCAGCGGATGGCCGCCGACGGCGATTTCCTGTTCACGCAACTCCTCGGTTTCCCGCTGCGGCAGGTACGCGCCGAAGACCAGGCCGGTGGAGGAACTGAGCAGCGGCAACACCGAGCCCAATTGCGTCACTACCGTCACCGCGCGCACCGCCGGCTCGATGTGCACCACGGTCGCGCCCTGATTGCCCCATACCGCCAGGAAACAGGTTTCGTTGAGTTCGTCGCGCAACTCGGCCAGCGGCAGGGCGGCGACTTTCAGCACGTCCATACTGTTGAGTGCGGCCAGGCCCACGCGCAGCGCTTCGCGGCCGAGGCCGTAATGGTTGGTGGCGGCGTTCTGTTCGGCGAAACCGCTGGCGATCAACGCCTGCAGATAACGGTGAACCTTGCTCGCCGGCATCTGCACATGTTCGGCCAGACGCGACAGCGAAGTGGACGGCGACAACTCGGCCAGGGCCTTGAGGATGTCGGTGCCGACTTCGGCGGAGCGGACTTTCTGTTTGCCGTTGCTGTCGCTGGTTTTTTCCATGGTGCTGCCGTGTCCCGGAACGAATGGGCGTCTTTATAGCTTGACGCTGGATAGCGAGCAAATTACGTTATGCGTAATTGAATTACGATAAAAACAACCCCGGCGTGCCAAGACCTCTGATCCAGAGCCTCCGGCCATGCCGACGCCCTGTTCAGGAGGCTCCATGAACCTCGATTCAGCCCTGGCTTACCAGTCCGGTTTCGGCAACGAATTCAGCTCTGAAGCGTTGCCCGGCGCACTGCCCGTCGGCCAGAACTCCCCGCAGAAAGCCCCATACGGTCTTTACACCGAACTGTTCTCCGGCACCGCGTTCACCATGACCCGCAGTGAAGCGCGGCGCACGTGGATGTACCGGATCCAGCCGTCGGCCAATCACCCGGCATTCGTCAAACTCGAGCGGCAACTGGCGGGCGGTCCGTTGGGTGAAGTCACCCCCAATCGCCTGCGCTGGAACCCGCTGGAGATCCCGGCCGAACCTACCGATTTCATCGACGGTCTGGTGAGCATGGCGGCCAACTCCGCCGCCGAAAAACCGGCCGGCATCAGCATCTATCACTATGGCGCCAACCGTTCGATGGAGCGCGTGTTCTTCAACGCCGACGGCGAGTTGTTGCTGGTGCCGCAACTGGGGCGTTTGCGTATTGCCACCGAACTGGGTGTGCTGGAAGTGGCGCCGCTGGAAATCGCCGTGCTGCCACGGGGCCTGAAATTCCGCGTCGAACTGCTCGACCCGCAGGCACGCGGCTACGTCGCCGAGAACCATGGCGCGCCGCTGCGCCTGCCGGACCTGGGGCCGATCGGCAGCAACGGCCTGGCCAATCCACGGGACTTCCTGACCCCGGTCGCCGCCTACGAAAACCTGCAACAACCGACCACCCTGGTGCAGAAATTCCTCGGCCAGTTGTGGGGTACCGAACTCAATCACTCGCCGCTGAACGTGGTCGCCTGGCACGGCAACAACGTGCCGTACAAATATGACCTGCGCCGCTTCAACACCATCGGCACCGTCAGTTTCGACCACCCGGACCCATCGATCTTCACCGTGCTGACCTCGCCGACCAGCGTCCACGGTCTGGCCAACCTCGATTTCGTGATCTTCCCGCCGCGCTGGATGGTGGCCGAGAACACCTTCCGTCCGCCGTGGTTCCACCGCAACCTGATGAATGAATTCATGGGCCTGATCCAGGGCGAATACGACGCCAAGGCCGAAGGTTTCGTGCCCGGCGGCGCGTCCCTGCACAGCTGCATGAGCGCCCACGGCCCGGACGGCGAGACCTGCACCAAAGCCATCAACGCGGACCTCAAACCGGCGAAGATCGACAACACCATGGCGTTCATGTTCGAGACCAGCCAGGTACTGCGCCCAAGCCGCTTCGCCCTCGACTGCCCGCAATTGCAATCCACTTACGACGCTTGCTGGGCCACGCTGCCCGCCACGTTTGACCCGACCCGGAGATAACCCATGACGCAGAATTCCATCACCCGCAGTTGGGTCGCTTCGGCCAACGGCCACGCGGATTTCCCGTTGCAGAACCTGCCGCTGGGCGTGTTCAGCACCAATGGCTCGGCACCGCGCGCCGGCGTGGCGATTGGCGAACACATCTTCGATCTGCAAGTGGCGTTGGAGGCCGGTCTGTTCGACGGCGCCGCGCGCAGTGCAGTCGAAGCCATGCACGGCGGTCAGTTGAACGCCTTCTTCGAACTCGGCCGCGATGCCCGTGTTGCCCTGCGCGAACGTCTGCTGGAACTGTTCAGCGAAGGCAGCACTCACCGCGGCAACATTGAAGCCCAGGGCGCAAAACTGCTGCCACTGGCAGCCGATTGCCAGTTGCATTTGCCGGCGCGCATCAGTGACTACACCGACTTCTACGTCGGCATAGAACACGCGCAGAACGTCGGCAAACTGTTTCGTCCGGACAACCCGTTGCTGCCGAACTACAAACACGTGCCGATCGGCTACCACGGTCGCGCGTCCACTGTGCGCGCTTCCGGTGCCGACGTGCGCCGCCCGAAAGGCCAGACCCTGCCGGCCGGCGCAACCGAGCCGACCTTCGGCCCGTGCGCGCGTCTGGACTATGAGCTGGAACTGGGGATCTGGATCGGTCAGGGCAACGAGATGGGCGAGCCGATCGCCATTGGTGATGCCGCTGAACACATCGCCGGTTTCTGCCTGCTCAACGACTGGTCGGCCCGTGACATCCAGGCCTGGGAATACCAGCCGCTCGGCCCGTTCCTGTCCAAGAGCTTTATCACCAGCGTCTCGCCATGGGTGGTGACTGCCGAAGCGCTGGCGCCGTTCCGCATCGCGCAACCGGCGCGTCCGCAAGGTGACCCGCAGCCGCTGCCGTACCTGCTCGACAAGCGCGATCAGGAGGGTGGTGGTTTTGACATCGAGCTGGAAGTGCTGCTGCTCACCGAAAAAATGCGCGAGCAGAACCTGCCGGCCCATCGCCTGACCCTGAGCAACACCCGCTACATGTACTGGACCGTTGCGCAAATGGTTGCGCACCACAGCGTCAACGGTTGCCAGTTGCAGGCTGGTGACTTGTTCGGTTCGGGCACCTTGTCCGGGCCGGAAAGCGGTCAGTTCGGCAGCCTGCTGGAAATCACCGAGGGCGGCAAAAAGCCGATCGAACTGGCGTCCGGCGAAGTGCGCAAATTCCTTGAGGACGGCGACGAAATCATCCTGCGCGCCCGCTGCGCCCGCGAAGGTTTTGCCTCGATCGGTTTCGGCGAATGCCGTGGCACCGTGCTGGCGGCGCGCTGACAGGAGCGGCTCATGGATCTCTACACCTATTACCGTTCTACCTCGTCGTACCGGGTGCGGATTGCGCTGGCACTCAAGGGCCTCGACTATCAGGCGTTGCCGGTCAACCTGATCGCACCGCCCGGTGGCGAGCATCGGCAACCGGCGTACCTGGCGATCAATCCCCAGGGCCGGGTGCCGGCGCTGCGCACTGACGAAGGCAAGTTGCTGATTCAGTCGCCGGCGATCATCGAGTATCTGGAAGAGCGTTATCCACAGGTGCCGTTGCTCCCCGAAGACCTCGTTGCCCGCGCCCGGGTGCGCGGTGTGGCGGCGTTGATCGGCTGCGACGTGCATCCGCTGCACAACGTCAGTGTGCTCAATCGCCTGCGCGGTCTGGGGCATGACGAGGCGCAGGTGAACGAGTGGATCGGTCACTGGATCAGTCAGGGGCTGGCGACGGTGGAGCAGTTGATCGGCGACAGCGGCTTCTGTTTTGGCGAGTGGCCGTGTGTGGCGGACGTGTACCTGATTCCACAGTTGTACGCGGCCGAGCGTTTCAATGTTTCGCTGGAGGCGTATCCACGGATTCGTCGGGTGGCTGCGCTGGCCGCTAAACATCCGGCGTTCATTGCGGCGCATCCGGCGAACCAGCCGGACACGCCGAAGTAGCATTTGATGGCTCCCGTGCAGCGCACGGGAGCCATTTCGGTTACCCGCAAAAAATCATAAAAACAAAACAGGTACCTTGCGATGCATAACCAGATTGCCAGCTTTCGGGCGGCACTCGACGCCCGTCCTGTGTCCCGCTTTCAGTGGTTGCTCCTGATTCTTCTCGCCTTGCTGCTGGTCACCGACGGCTATGACGCCCAAGTGCTCGGTTACGTAGTGCCGGCACTGGCGCAGGACTGGGGCCTGGAAAAATCCGCATTCGGTCCGGTATTCAGCGCCAACCTTCTGGGCCTGACCCTCGGTTCGCTCGCTGTGACGCCGCTGGCCGATCGCTTCGGCGTTCGACGAATTCTGCTCGCCTGCGTGCTGATCTACGCCAGCCTCACCGTGCTGATGGTGTTCGCCGATTCCCTGAATACCCTGATGATCGCGCGTTTCATCTGCGGCATCGGCATGGGCGGCGCGATGCCCAGCGCCATGGCGTTGATGTCGGAATATTCACCGCCACGCCTGCGCACGTTGATGGTCACGCTGGCGGCTTGCGGCTTCTCCTTCGGTGGTGCGGCGGGTGGTTTTGTTGCGGCCGGTTTCATCGACCGTTTCGGCTGGCAAGCGGTGTTCCTCGCCGGCGGTGTCACGCCGTTGCTGTTGTTCCCGTTTCTCTGGTGGATGCTTCCGGAATCCTTGCCACGTCTGCTGCGTGACGCGCCGCCGTATACGCGCCTGCGCAAGGTCACGGCGCGGATGCTGCCGGACTGGCAACCACCCGCCGCATCGGTCGAGCAGAACGAACGCGAGCAGGGCAGCAAACTGACCGTGGTGGAGTTGTTCCGCAATGGTTACGCACGTCCGACCTTGCTGATCTGGGCGACGTTTTTCGTCAGCCTGATCCTGCTGTATTTCATGATCAGTTGGCTGCCGTCGTTGCTGCTCGAAAGCGGGCTGAAACTCAATGAAGCGAACCTGGTGACGTCGATGTTCCTGTTCGCCGGCACGCTCGGCGCGATCTGCATGGCGTGGTTCGCCGACCGCTTGAAAAGCAAGGTGCGACTGCTGTCCGGCGTGTTGGCCGGCGCGGCGGTGTGCACGATCCTGCTGGGCCTGAACCACGACAATCCGCGTTATCTGGTGGCCTGTGTGTTTGCGGCGGGGTTTTGCATCATTGGCGGGCAACTGACGCTCAACGCGTTCGCCAGCAATTTCTATCCGGCCCACGTGCGCGCCACCGGCACTGGCTGGGCTTTGGGAGTAGGGCGGTTCGGCTCGATTCTCGGGCCGTTGTTCGGCAGCCTGTTGTTGGCGATGCACATTCCGGTGGAGCAGATTTTCTTCTTCTGCGCGATTCCGGCGGTGATTGCGGCGTTGCTGATCATTCAGGTGCGTTCGCCAGTGACTGCGCCGTTCAGTGGACAACCGCGTTCGGTGGCAGATGGCCCAGCCGTTCCGTCAGGCGAAGTCGCTGAATCGGGTCGTCGCTGAGCAATAGCGCATGCTCCAGATCGAAACGCTCGGCGTTCGGGCAATCGAGACGCTGGTACAGACTGGCCCGCGCCAGGTAGTCGGCGGCGCTGGCGTTGCCCAGCTCGAGCACGCGCTCGGCATCGATCAGCGCGGCGATGAAGTCGTCGTGGGTCAGGTGCAACTGGCGCAGGTTGCGTGACAGACGCTGAAGCATCTGCACCGGTTCGGCAGTCAGCAGGTGATCGGCGCTGAGTTTCATCTGGTGGCCGTACTGGCGATGCAGCAGTTCGCGGCAATCGTTCGGATACAGACGCCGTCCGCCGCACGGATCGAGCAGGTGATCGGCCCCGGGAACCTTGAGCAGGAAATGCCCGGGGAAGTTGACGCCCACCAATGGAATCTCCAGACCACGGGCCAGTTCCAGAGCGATCAGGGCCAGCGCCAGCGGCTGGCCGCGTTTGGTCTGTATGACTTTGTGCACCATCGCCGCCTGCGGACGCAGCGGTACGAAATCATCCTGGGCAAACCCCAGATCGGCCATGCGTCGCAGCAGCGGTTGCGCCAGCTCGCTGACCGGCAGCAACGGCAAGCCATAGCTGACCCGCTGTTGCAGTTCCTTGAATTCCTGCAGCAGCGCTTCGGGATCGGCTTGTTTGTCGTGTTCGGCGGCCATCCACAACGCTGCTTCGAACAGCGCGGGCGGTGAACGGTGCAGACAATCGAAGAAACGTTGGCGCGGACTCATCTCAATCTCCGGGGTATGCCTCGTTTTAACCCCGTCTTTACCATTCGTCCAGTGCCGGGCCGCGCTGCCATCGGGTTATGCCACAACGCGTGGGTCGCTGTCGGGGCTTATTCCCGTGCGCTTCAGCAATTTTCGGGCGCAAGCCTATACTGGCGTCTACCAGAAGTGATTCGGGAGCCTGCCGATGTTCGCTCTCATGCAAAGCACTCGCCTGGAATCGCTGCACCTTAGCGTTGATCCGGTGTCCGGATTGAAGGCGGTCATTGCCATCCATAACAGTCGCCTCGGGCCAGCCCTGGGCGGGTGTCGTTATCTTGCCTATCCGAACGACGAATCTGCGGTCGAGGATGCCATACGCCTGGCCCAGGGCATGAGCTACAAGGCCGCATTGGCTGGTCTCGCTCAGGGCGGTGGGGTGGCCGTGATCGTGCGGCCGGTTCACGTGGAAAACCGCGCCGCACTGTTCGAAGCCTTCGGCCGTTGCATCGATCAGCTCGACGGGCGCTACATTACCGCCATCGACAGCGGCACTTCGGTGGCGGACATGGATTGCATCGCCCAGCAGACCCAGCATGTCACCAGTACCACCTCGGCCGGCGACCCTGCGCCGCATGCGGCGATGGGCGTGTTCACCGGGATTCGCGCCACTGCGATGGCACGGCTCGGTAGCGACAACCTCGAAGGCTTGCGCGTGGCGATTCAGGGGTTGGGCAATGTTGGTTATGCCTTGGCCGAACAGTTGCACGCCGCCGGCGCCGAACTGCTGGTCAGCGACATCGACCACGGCAAGGTGCAACTGGCGATGGAACAGCTCAACGCCCATCCGATCGCCAACGACGCGTTGCTCAGCACGCCGTGCGACATTCTCGCGCCGTGTGGTTTGGGCGGTGTGCTCAACAGCCACACGGTCACCCAGTTGCGCTGCTCGGCGGTGGCGGGCTCGGCCAACAATCAGCTGACGCATCTGGACGTCGCCGATCAACTGGAACGGCGCGGCATCCTGTATGCGCCGGATTACGTGATCAATGCCGGCGGGCTGATCTACGTTTCCCTCAAGCATCGAGGTGAAGAACTGACGACCATTACCGCGCACCTGTCGAAAATCAGTTCGCGGTTGACCGAAGTGTTTGCTCACGCCCAGGCGGAAAAACGATCACCCGCGCGGGTGGCGGATGAGCTGGCGGAGAAGGTGTTGTACCGCTGAAGTTTGTCCGGGCATGAAAAAGCCCCTGAGTCTTTCAACTTAGGGGCTATTCAATTCAGAGGCTTCAATTACTTCGCAGCCTTTGCCGCTTTGGCAGGTTTGGCTGGCGCTTCTACCGGTTCAGCCACGTCTGCCGGCTCGGTTGCCACAACCGGTGCAGCCGGTGCGTTGATCAGCTCCGACAACGCGTCAGGCTGGCTCTTGAACGCCCGGGCGAACACATCGCGGTTCTTCGCCATGAAGATCCCGACTTCTTCCACTTGCTGCTCGCTCAACGATGGAACGGCTTTTTCCAGCACTTCGGCCAACAGTTCGGCCAGTTCGAGCATTTTGTCATGACGGTCAGCTTCGGCTTTATCCATGAACAAGCGCTCCAGATCTCGGCTGCTGCGGTATACCACTTCGACGGCCATTCACCACCTCACATGCCTTCACATTAAGTTGTCTTTGCGACTACTGTATCTATATACAGCGAAAAGGATAAGCGAATCCCTGCGCTTTGGGTAGTGGCTTTTCAATGTAGACCGGATTCGGATTTTGTCAGCCCGATGTCTGCGCACAGGTGCGACCAAACGCCACGGCGCGGGTTTCGCGGCGGCTCGCCATGATGGCGTGGCCTCTTTTCTGCATGCATCTGCGTACGTGCGCAATAACCGTCACGTCCAGCAAGCAACATCCGCTCGAACCGGGCTAAGGAACCTTCATCGTGAAAATCAACTGGGCCGAGAAACTGCGGCAAAACGTGCATCAACTGGCCGAGTCCCTGGGCAACCTGTTCGTCGAGACCTTCCATTACCTGGCGCTGTTCGCCATTGGTGCGGTGACCGCCTGGGCGGCGGTGATGGAGTTTCTCGGGATGCTCGAGGAAGGGCATATCAAGATCGATGACATTCTGTTGCTGTTCATCTATCTGGAACTGGGGGCGATGGTCGGGATTTATTTCAAGACCAACCACATGCCGGTGCGCTTCCTGATCTACGTGGCGATTACGGCACTGACGCGCCTGCTGATCTCCAACGTCTCGCACCACAATCCGCCGGACATGGGCATCATCTACCTGTGCGGCGGGATTCTGCTGCTGGCGTTCTCGATCCTGGTGGTGCGTTACGCTTCGTCGCAATTCCCTTCGGTGAAGATCGAGAACCCGCACCGCAAGATCGGTACGGGCTCCAGTGAACATCCGGAAGTGGAGAAAGGCGAACTTTAAAGGCCGGCGGCTGGTCGGGGCTGATGTTTGGCCTGACGCAGTGGTGGAGTGATTCCGTCGCCGCGGGTCATGGCGTCGAGAATTGCCATGGCGCTGTGGCCCTGTTCGATGGCAATGCCGAATTGAATGCTCTGAACCAGGCGCTTGAGGCGCTTGGGGTCGTTGCGCTGTTCGGCGCTGATCATCCGTTTGGCGACGATCCGCCCGCTTTTGGAGAGGGTCAGCATGATGCTGCCGTCGAGCCCCTGAATGCTCAGGTTGATCTGATAGTCCGGCGCGAAGGCATCGGTAATGATCTGAAAAGGATTGTCCATGATGCGTCACCGCCTGATTGAACGTGCAGTTGTTGACCGGCCTTGATCGGGTTGGTTCGCCAAACCTGACCATCGGCCTTTTCCGTGGTCCTGTCTCCTTCAGTGATGTAGCAAGGGACATGCCGGGAATATTGTCGAACAATGAAACCGGCCAAAAAAAGGCGAGCCCATGGCTCGCCTTCTTCATTTGCGGCCCGTTTCAGGGCAGAACCGAGTAGATGATCGCTGACAGTGCAATCAGGCCGATCAGCACCACGAACACGTTCGACACCTGGCCCGAATACTGGCGCAAGGCCGGCACGCGGCGGATCGCGTACATCGGCATCAGAAACAGGAGGCAGGCAATCACCGGCCCGCCGAGGGTTTCGATCATGCCGAGGATGCTCGGGTTGAAGGTCGCCACGGCCCAGCAACTGAGGATCATGAATAGCGCGGTCACACGGTTCAGCCAGCTCGCCGACATCACCCGGCCACGGCTGCGCAGGCTTTTGACGATCATGCCCTGGAAGCCTTCGCTGGCGCCGATGTAGTGGCCGAGGAAGGATTTGGTGATCGCCACCAGCGCAATCAGCGGCGCGGCGTAGGCGATGACCGGGGTCTGGAAGTGGTTGGCCAGGTACGACAGGATCGAAATGTTCTGCGCCTTGGCCGCTGCCAGATCCGTCGGCGACAGCGCCAGCACGCAACTGAAGCAGAAGAACATCACCGTCACCACCATCATGCCGTGGGCCATGGCGAGGATGCCGCTGCTCTTGCGCTCGGCCTGGTTGCCGTAGCGCTGTTTCTGCTCGACAGCGAACGCCGAAATGATCGGCGAATGGTTGAACGAGAACACCATCACCGGGATCGCCAGCCACAGGGTCTTGAGGAACACCGACATTTCCATCGGCTCTTGAGCACTGGCGAAGAACGCGCCGTTCCAGTTCGGAATCAGGCTGATGCCGAGCAACAGCAACGCGGCGACAAACGGATAGACCAGCACACTCATGGCTTTGACGATCACGCTCTGACCGCAGCGGACGATGGCCATCAGACCGAGGATCAACGCCAGCGACAGTATCGCTCGCGGTGGCGGGGCGATGTGCAATTGATGTTCGAGGAAGCTGCTGAGGGTGTTGGTCAGCGCCACGCTGTACACCAGCAGGATCGGGAAGATCGCGAAGAAATACAGCAGCGTGATCAGCTTGCCGGCACCGATGCCGAAGTGTTCTTCCACCACTTCGGTGATGTCACCGGAGCGGCCCGACAGCACGAAGCGGGTCAGGCCCCGGTGCGCGAAGAAGGTCATCGGGAACGCCAGCAACGCCAGGATCAGCAACGGCCAGAAGCCGCCAACACCGGCGTTGATCGGCAGGAACAAGGTGCCGGCACCGATGGCCGTGCCGTACAGGCCGAGCATCCAGGTGGTGTCGAATTTGCTCCAGCCCTTGTGGGTGGTTTCGTTATTGCGTGTGCGGTCTACAGCGGGATTTTCGGCAGCAGGTGTGCGTACATCGGTCATCGTTTTTGCCTCGTTATTATTCTTGCTCGGGCTCACGTGTTACGGGCGGTCAGGGAGTGCTCCTCAGCACTCCACCCAGCTCACGGCCAGGCCGCCCCGTGAAGTCTCTTTGTATTTGTCATGCATGTCGGCGCCGGTATCGCGCATGGTGCGGATCACCCGGTCGAGGGAAATGAAGTGTTTGCCGTCGCCGCGCAGGGCCATTTGCGTGGCGTTGATCGCTTTCACCGCAGCGATGGCATTGCGCTCGATGCACGGCACCTGCACGAGCCCGCCGACCGGGTCGCAGGTCAGGCCGAGGTTGTGTTCCAGGCCGATTTCGGCGGCGTTTTCCAGTTGCTCAGGCGTGGCGCCGAGTACATCGGCCAGACCCGCAGCGGCCATCGCACAGGCCGAACCGACCTCGCCCTGGCAGCCGACTTCGGCGCCGGAGATCGAGGCGTTTTTCTTGCACAGGATGCCGACCGCTGCCGCGCCCAGAAAGAACGCGACCACGTCGTCGTCGGACGCGTCCGGATTGAATTTCATGTAGTAGTGCAGAACGGCGGGAATGATCCCGGCAGCGCCGTTGGTCGGCGCGGTCACCATGCGCCCGCCGGCAGCGTTTTCTTCGTTGACGGCGAGGGCGAACAGGTTGACCCACTCCATCGCCGACAGGGTCGAACTGATGACGTTCGGCTTGCCGATTTCCAGCAGGCTGCGGTGCAATTTCGCCGCGCGACGCGGAACGTTCAGACCGCCAGGCAGGATGCCTTCGTGACGCAGGCCTTGCTCGACGCATTCGCGCATCACCGACCAGATGTGCAGCAGGCCCTGACGGATCTCGGCGTCGCTACGCCAGGCCCTTTCGTTGGCCATCATCAGTTCGGAAACCCGCAGGTTGTGCTGCTTGCACAGCGCCAGCAGTTCGACGGCGCTGGAGAATTCGTAAGGCAACTCGACGTCGCCGGCCGGCGCCACACCCGATTCGGCTTCGGCCGCTTCGATGATGAAACCGCCGCCGACCGAGTAGTACGTTTGCTCGAACAGTTGGCCGGATGCGCCAAAGGCTGTCAGCGACATGGCGTTGGGGTGGTAGGGCAGGCTCTCGTCCAGCAGCAGGAGATCGTGCTGCCAGTTGAAGGCGATTGAGCGTTTACCGGCCAGAGACAGTTGGCCGGTCTCGCGCAGTTGCTGGATGCGCGGCTCGATGGTCGACGGATCAATGCTGTCCGGCCATTCGCCCATCAAACCCATGACCGTCGCGCGGTCAGTGGCATGGCCGACGCCGGTGGCCGAAAGCGAGCCGTACAGACGGATTTCCACTCGCTGCACATCGTTCAGCAAATGTTGGTCGATCAGGGCTTGAGCGAAGGTCGCGGCGGCGCGCATCGGGCCGACGGTGTGGGAACTGGACGGGCCGATGCCGACTTTGAATAGATCGAAAACACTGATAGCCATGCTAAACCCTTACAAGCAATGGAGTAGGAATCGCTGCCATTTTTTGTAGGACAAGCGCAATGTCGGCGATACTGCCTACCTCGCTTCAACGTGACTAACGAAACTTCCTAAGTAAGCCTTTAGCAGGACTAAACCATGAGCCGTCAATTGCATGCCCAGACTTACGTCTGGCTGCAGGTGTTTTCCTGTGCCGCACGGCACCTGTCGTTCACCCGCTGTGCCGAGGAACTGCACATCACGCCGGGGGCGGTGAGTCAGCAAATCCGACAGCTGGAAGAGCGGCTGGGTTTTCGCCTGTTTCACCGCCGTGCACGAGGTGTGGAGCTCAGCGCGGAAGGGCAGCGACTGGCGATCACGGTCAACGAGGCTTACGGCAGCATCGATGCGGAATTGCGTCGCCTGGATGCGGGGATGATCAGTGGGATTCTGCGGGTGCGCTCGATTCCGTCGTTCCTCAGCAAGTGGCTGACCCCGCGCTTGCCACGCCTGCAACAACGTTACCCGGATATTCAGTTGCGGTTGGTGGCCGAGGACAGCAGCGTGCCGTTGCATGAGGGGGATTTCGACCTGGCCATCGACCTGAACGACGGCAGTTATCCGGGACTGTTATCCACAGCCTTGCTCGATGAGCAGATTTTCCCAGTGTGCGCGCCGGGCCTGCTGCGCGGACGGCCGCCGCTGCACGGGCCGGCGGATCTGGTGCATTTTCCGCTGTTGCACGACATCACCGCCTGGCGCGGCAGTTATGAATATGCGGAATGGGAGTTTTATCTGAATGCCATCGGTTTCGAGGGCGCCGATGTGCGGCGCGGGCACACGTTCAATCGCAACCACCTGACCATCGAAGCGGCGATTGCCGGCATGGGCGTGGCGATTGCAAGGCGCACGTTGCTCAACGACGAGCTGGAGCGAGGGACGTTGATCGTGCCGTTCGGGATTTCAGTGCCCAATCACAAGCGCTATGTCTTGCTTTATGCGCCAGGGGCATTGAGCCATCCGGGTGTGCGGGCGGTGCATGACTGGCTGGTGGAAGAGGCGGGGATTTTCCGCAGTCTGCACCCGTTGGGTGATGGCCAATTGTGAGCAGATTTTTCGGGGTGCCGGGGCGACCCAACTCCCGACCTTACCAGCGCTTTACTCGGTTGTCCGGCTTTTTTTGCGAATGAATATTTATCTTTTTTCAGGGGTTGAAATGTTCGTCCGGCGGGCCGATTGTTGTAATCAAGAGGTCACGAAATCCTGTTCCAGGCCTCTTGCGAGCTAGCTGAAATAAGGGATGAACTATGCAAATCCAAGTCAACAGCGATAACCATATTCAAAGCAGCAAACGACTGGAGGAGTGGGTACGAACCACCATTGAGAGCACGCTCGACCGTTATGAGGAAGACCTGACCCGTGTCGAAGTCCATCTGAGCGACGAGAACGGTGACAAGCCAGGTCCTCATGATTTGCGCTGTCAGCTGGAAGCGCGGCCAAAAGGCCATCAACCGATTTCCGTCACCCACAAAGCCGATTCGCTGGAACAGGCGATCGATGGTGCAGCTGAAAAGCTGGAGCACGCGCTGGAGCACCTGTTTGGCAAACTGCGCGGCAAACCGCGAGCCGCTGTGGTGCCTTTCACCAGCAAGGCCAACGACAAGCTGCTGGCGGAAGAGTTTGACGAGAACGAACAGGCAGCGATCAACAGTTGATGCGCTGATTTTCCAAGCCACCCAATGAGAAAGGGCCTGCAATTGCAGGCCTTTTCTGTTTTCAGCGGGAATCAGAAAGCAACGGAAGTCTGCACGTACACCGTGCGCGGCTCGCCGACATACTTGCCCTTGTTGTTGTCATCGAACGAACGGGTGAAGTACTGGGTGTTGAAGATGTTCTTCACCCCCACCGCCACATTCAGGTCCGACAGCTGTGGGCCGAAGTCATAACCGGCGCGGCTGCTGAACAGCATGTAGCCGGGGATCCTGCCGTTGCTGCCGTCGGCGCTTTCTTTGGAGGTGTTGGCGTTGTCGGCGAACTGGTCGCTCTGGAAGCTGCTGTCCAGGTTCAGCTTCCACGGGCCTTCGGTGTAACCGACGCCGATCGTTCCTTTGTGTTTCGACGAAAACGGCACACGATTGCCCTTGTTCGGCCCGTCTTCGCGAATGGTCGCGTCGACATAGGCGTAAGTCGCGTAGACGTCGAAGCCGGTCAGCGCCGGGCTCAAGTCGTCGAGGGCGTAGTTGACGCTGGTTTCGATGCCCTGATGCCGGGTTTCGCCACGGGCGATCACCGAATCATTGGTCTGGTTGCTTTCGTACTGGTTGTCGAAGTTGATCAGGAACGCACCGATTTCCGCTCGCAGAGCGCCGTTATCGTAACGGGTGCCGACTTCCCAGGTGCGAGCCTTCTCCGGTTTCACTTCGCCACTGCTGACGCGGTTGGGCATTTGGCTGTATTGCACGCTGCCGAACGAACCTTCGGTGTTGGCGTACAGGTTCCAGCTGTCGGTCAGGTGATACAGCACGTTCAGTGCTGGCAGCGCAGTGTTGTAGTCGCCCTTGTATTTGACGTTGGTCAGATTGTTGGTCTGCTGCGATTCGATCATCTCGTAGCGCACGCCCGGCGTGATCGTCCACTTGCCGATGTCGATCCGGTCATCGACGAAGAACGCATTGGCTTCGGTGCCGCCACGGGTGTCTCGATCGTTGCGGCTGTTGGTGGTCGGGTACTCATTGCTGCTGATCGGCGTGCGATAGCGCAGTTCGTGACCGGCCTCGTTGATATAGCGATAGCCGACGCCGACTTCATGGCTGGTCGAGCCGAGGTCGAAGCCTTGAGCGAAACGGGTTTCCAGACCGCGAACCCAATACTCGCGCGGCGACAGGGAGAGGAAGGTGCCCTGGTCCAGATAACCGCTGCGCAGGGTCTTGGTGAAGAAAGTATTGGCGGTGAATTCGCGGCGGTCTTCCTGATAGCGGTAGCCGACATTGAACATCGTGCGACGGCCCCAGAACTGGTCTTTCGGCCGGGTCGACTGATACGGATCGGCATCGTAATCGGCGACATTCAGGCCGCCGGGCATGTCGGCCTTGCCTTCGTAATACTGGGCCATGGCGTTGAAGCTGTTGGCTTCGTCGAGCTGGTATTTGCCCTTGAGGATCAGGTCATCAATTTCCGTGTCGCTGTGTTCGCGCCAGTCGCCGCCGCGCGTGCCGGAGTACAGCAGCGCGCCGCCCAGGCCGTTGGCATTGGTGCCGCCGGCCAGCAGGTTGGCGCTGGTCTTGAAGCCGTCATGGCTGGACGATGGACTGGTTTCAGTCTGGAAGCCGCCCTTGACGGTCGGCTCGTCCGGAATCGCCCGGGTCACAAAGTTGACCACGCCGCCGACGTTCTGCGGGCCGTAACGCACGGCGCCGCCGCCGCGCACCACGTCCACCGCGTCCATGTTGCCCATGCTGATCGGCGCGAACGACAACTGCGGCTGGCCGTAAGGTGCGAACGGCACTGGAATGCCGTCCATCAACACCGTCGAACGCGCGGCCAGGCGCGGGTTGAGGCCGCGAATGCCGAAGTTCAGCGCCATGTCGTGGCTGCCGGTGCCGTTGTTTTCCGGCGCGTTGACGCCGGGAATGCGGTTGAGCACATCGCGGGCCTGAGTCGCGCCCTGGCGTTCGAATTCTTCGCGGCGGATCACGTCACGGGCACCGGGATGTTCGAAGACGTTGACCTGCGCCGCTTCACCCAACCAGTCGCCGACCACTTTCGAGGTGTCCAGCTCCAGTGCGCTGTCATTCGACGGCTGCAGGCTGAAGGCATTGCCACCTTCGGCACGGGCTTGCAGGCCAGTGCCCTCGAGCAGCGCGTTCAGACCTTGTTCCGCTGTGTAGCTGCCTTCCAGTCCACGGCTTTGCACACCGCTGGTGACCTGCGAGCCAAAGGAAATCAGCACCCCAGCCTCACGGCCGAACTGGTTGAGGGCATTTTCCAGCGACGACGGAGCGATGTGATAAGCCTTGGTTTCGGCAGCCTGTGCAAGGGGCAGGGCACTGAAGCTCAGGCTGGCGCCGAGGACAAGATTGCGCAGGGTTCGGGCCAGCGGCGTGAGACGGGTGGGTTGCATGGAGGACGGTCCTGAGAAGGTTGAATCAAGGGGGCTTTCCTTCTCTGTCACGCCAGATCTGAAAAACGGCTCATTTATTTTTACAGGGGGGCGGAGCGATCAGGCTCTGGCTTCGACCGTCACCCAATAGCGAGTAAAACGCTTCACCTTCACCGGCAGGCTGATTTCCAGCAGGTCGAGAATCCGCTCGCTGTCGTCCAGTGGATAAGTCCCGGAGATCAGCAAGTCCGCCACTTTCGCATCGCAATGGAGCTGCCCGCGACGGTAGCGACCGAGTTCGTCGAGGAAGTCGCCCAGGCGCATGTGCGCGGCCACCAGCATGCCGTCGGCCCAGGCGCCGCTGTTGGCGTCCAGCGGTTTTGTCGCGCTGACGCCGGTGGTACTGAAACTCAGTTGTCGGGCGACCGGCAGCAGCATCGGCGCGCGACCTTGCACATTCAACTCGACCCGACCTTCAAACAGTGCGATCTGCGTGCGGTCGGCAAACTGCCGCACGTTTATTCGCGCACCCTGGGTTTTCAACAGGCCTTGGGCGGTTTGCACTTCGAAGGATTGCGTGGCGGTCAGCAGCATTTCGCCTTCGAGCAGGCGGATCAGGCCATCGCCCCGGACATCCGCCGCGCTGGCGGTGTTGAGCTGCAATTGGCCGCCGGCGCCGAGCGAGATCTTGCGTCGCTGACCTATCGGGCTGCGGTAATCGGCCAGCAGCGATGGCAGAGGATTGTGCTCGCGCATTCCCCAGGTGACTGCCGAGCCAGCGCCGAGAATCAGAAACACCTTCAGCGCCTGACGACGGCTGCCGGACTTCGGCGCATTCAGTGCGGCGTGGGCCAGTGGCGACGACAATCCGCGCAACCGAGAATTGACCCGCTGAATGTGCTCCCACGCCCGGCGGTGTTCGCTGTGGGCGTCGATCCATTGCTGCCAGGCTTGTTGCTGGCGCGGGTTCAACGGGCCCTGCTGCATTTCCAGCAGCCAGTGCACCGCTTGTTCGGCGACCTGCGCGGAAAAATCCATCGGCGGGTTCACAGGGCGAAGTAGCAGCGCATTGCCGCTTTATTCAGATGACGTTTGACCGTGGCCACGGAAATGCCCAGTTCAGCGGCGATCTGCGGATAGGTCAGGCCATCGACCTGCGCCAGCAGAAATGCCCGTTTGACGACGCGCGGCAGGCCATCAAGCAACTGATCCAGCTCCATCAGGGTTTGCAGGATGATCGCTTTCTCTTCTTCCGAAGGCGCAACCATTTCCGGCATCTGCGCGAGGGTGTCGAGGTAGGCGCGCTCCAGGTCCTGGCGGCGGTAATGGTTGAACAGCACGCGCTTGGCCAGGGTGGTGAGGAAAGCGCGCGGTTCGATAATCACCGGCGGCTCGCGGGCGGTCAGCAGCCGGATGAAGGTGTCCTGGGCCAGGTCAGCGGCGCTGTCCGGGCAGCCGAGTTTGCGCCGCAGCCAGCCGGTGAGCCAACTGTGGTGGGCCTGATAGAGCGATTCGACAGGATGGGCGGACGACAACGGCATCACTCCGGGCGCATGCGGGATGCGTTAGAGAACAAGAATGGTTCGCATTGTAGGGTTGTCGGTGATGTCCGGCAATCAGACTCTTTTGCGTATGAGAATATTTATCATTAATATTGTTCACCTGTCGTCCGGCGTGTTGGCCGGACGTTAACCGTTTCAGGGTCGAAACATGAAAGCCAAACTCGCCACACTTCCCCTGTCCTATCGTCTGGCCGTCACTTCGCGGGTGCTTGCGGCGGTGTTCGGCGGCTATCTGGTCGCGGCGCTGGCGAGTGTCACGCTGACGCTGTGGCTGCCGCTGAACCGCGCAGAAGCGGTGGTGACCGGCATGACCGTTTCGTTTCTGGTCTATCTGGTGGCGGTGCTCTGGTGTTTCGCCTGTCGCACGGCGTGGTCGGCGTGGGTCGGTCTGCTGGTGCCGAGCGTGATTCTGGCGACCGTTTCCGGGGCTGCGCGCGGTCTGGGTCTGGCATGAAAGAGGGCTTCCGGCAGGCGATGGCCTGGCTGCACACTTGGGCCGGGCTGGTCTTCGGCTGGCTGTTGTTCGCGATTTTCCTGACCGGAACCCTGGCCTATTTCAAGGACGAAACCAGTCACTGGATGCAACCGGAAATCCCCGCCCGCCCGTTGAATGCCGAGGCCAGCCTGACCCTGGCGCAAACCTACCTGCAACAGCACGCGGCCGGTGCTTCACGCTGGTTGATCGACCTGCCTGATGCCCGCGATCCTGGCCTGGGTGTGCGTTGGCAACCGGTCCCGGCCAGGCCCGGCGAGCGCGGCCAGTTCATCAGCAAGACTCTCGACGCGCAAACCGGCGCCGAAGTGCAGGCCCGGGAAAGCATGGGCGGCGAGTTCTTCTACCGCTTCCATTTCCAGCTGCAAATGCCTTATCCGTGGGGGCGCTGGCTCTCCACGATTGCCGCCATGGTGATGTTCGTCGCGCTGATCACCGGGATCATCACCCACAAGAAAATCTTCAAGGACTTCTTCACCTTCCGCCCACGCAAGGGCCAGCGTTCGTGGCTCGACGGGCACAACGCAGTGGGTGTGCTGGTGCTGCCGTTTCATCTGATGATCACCTACAGCAGTCTGGTGATCTTCATGTCGATGGTGATGCCGGCGAGCATTCTGGCTTCGTACGGCAACAATGTCCGGGCGTTTTACGACGAGGTGTTTCCCGCCGCCAACGTTCCCGAGCCTGCCGGTCAACCGGCGACACTGGCACCGCTGGCGCCACTGTTGCGGTCGGCCAGCGAGCAATGGTCGGGTGGACATGTCGGGCGTATCAGCGTGAACAATCCGGGCGATGCCAACGCCTCGGTGGTGATGTCCCGTGCGGGTTCCGACCGGGTGGTGAACGATGCCGGCAGCGCGGTGACTTTCCATGGCGTCAGCGGGCAAATCATCGGCACCCCATCTCAACAGCCGATGGCGATGGCAGTGGCCGGCAGTTTCTACGGTTTGCACATGGGGCACTTTGCCGGGCCGGTGTTGCGTTGGCTGTATTTCATCTGTGGTCTGGCCGGCACGGCGATGATCGGCACCGGGTTGGTGATCTGGCTCGGCAAGCGTCAGCTCAAACACGCCAAAAGCGGTGTGATGCCGTTCGAGTTGCGGCTGGTGCAAGTACTGAACATTGCCAGCATGGCCGGACTTGTGGCGGCAGTGGCGGTGTTCTTCTGGGCCAATCGTCTGCTGCCGGTGAATCTGGCCGGGCGTGCCGACTGGGAAGTGAACGCGTTCTTCATCGCCTGGGGCTTGAGCGTGGTGCATGCGATGTTGCGCCCGGGGCGCAAGGCCTGGGTCGAACAGCTATCGCTCGGAGCCGCACTGTTTTTCGCGGTGCCGGCTCTCAATGGATTGACCTCCTCGCATCACCTCGGCGTGACAGTGCCCGCGGGCGATTGGGTTTTGGCCGGTTTCGACCTGACGTGTCTGGGCAGTGGTCTGTTCCTCGCCTGGGCCGCGCGGCAAATGCAGCGCGCCGGACACACCGTCAACGTGAAAAAAACAGCGCGCGAAACGACTCGGCCGATCTCCCTTGAGCAGGGGGCGAACTGAATGCTACTGCCGCTATTGCTCTGTTATAGCGCTTTTACGGCGCTGTGCCTGGCGATGCCCCGGCATCACGAAGAGCTGCTGGGTCACAAAGCTTCGGCTCGCCGTCGGCAATATTTGAAACTCGCAGGCTGGCTGTTGCTGGGGCTGTCGCTGTGGGCGGCGGTTGCCAGCAAGGGCTGGAGCTTTGGCCTGGTCGACTGGTGCGCCGTGTTGATGTTCAGTGCGCTGACGCTGGTGCTGTTGTTGCCCTATCGCCCACGCCTGGCCTTGACCATGGCCGGCGCGAGTCTGCTCGCCAGCCCGGTCGCTGCATGGGCGTTGAACTGACATGTTGATCGGCCATCCCCCCGAGCACCGCGACGACGAACCCCATGGTGCCCGTGCGTATTTTCTTCAGGTGTTCCTGTCCCAGCGTTCGCAGATGGAAGCGCTGGTGAGCCGACGTGTGGGCTGTCGGGCGACGGCGGCGGATCTGGTGCAGGACCTGTTCCTGCGTTTCTGGCGTCGGCCGCTGGTGCAGGTCGAAGAACTCAGTACTTATCTGTTGCGCTGCGCCGGCAATATCGCCATCGATCATTTGCGCAGCGAAGGCACGCGGGTGCGAGTCAACGAAGGCTGGCAGCCGGATGAGCCGGACAGCTCCGCCAGCGAACCGCAGGCGGCGCTCGAAGCAGGCAACGATTTACGTCATGTCGAAGCGGCCTTGCGCGCGTTGCCCGAGCGCACGCGGCAGATCTTTTTGCTCAATCGCATCCATGGGCGCAAGTACGCCGAGATCGCCAAAGCCATGGGCCTGTCCCAAAGCGCCGTGGAAAAACATATGATGCGCGCCCTCAAGGCCTGCAAGGCCAGCCTGCGCGAACCCGCGCCACGCACGCCAGGGAAAGCACCGTGAATCACATCGAACGCGTCATTCCGACGCCTGCTCAGGAACAGGCCGCTTTCGCCTGGTTGAGCCTGTTGCACGACCGCCCCAGCGCCGGCGATCAACTGACGTTCAGTCAATGGCTGCATGCCGATCCGGCTCACGCCGAGGCCTACGCCCAGGCGCAAGTGGTCTGGGAGTTGAGCGAAGGGCCGGCGCGCACTCTGGCCGATGAAGACGCGTTGGCGTTGCAGGGTTTGCTCAATGTGATGGACCGGCCGCGTCGTCCGCAGGTCCGGCGTTGGGCCGGCGCGCTGGCCATGGCGGCCTGCCTGTTGTTGATGATCAGCCTCGGCACAGGTTGGCAGCCGCAGCGCTGGATCGATGATCTGGGCGCCGATTACGTGTCGGCACCGGGCGAGATCCGCACCGTGATCCTGGCCGATCAATCGCAGGTCACGCTGGACGGCGACAGCGCTATCGCCGTGGATTTCAGTCACGGCGAGCGGCATGTGCAACTTCGCCGGGGTGCCGGATTTTTCAGCGTGACTCACACGGGCGATCCTTTTGTGGTCGAGGCCGAGAAAGGCCAGGCGCGAGTGTTGGGCACGCAGTTCGAAGTGCGCCTGCAACCGCAAGGTGCCCAGGTGACAGTGCTGTCCGGACGCGTCGGCGTGACGCCATCCCGCGATGGCCAACAGCAGGTTCTGACCGCTGGCCAGCAAGTGGCGTACGGCGCAGGCACCGCGGAAAAACTCCACGCCGTGGACAGCGAAGCGCAATTGGCGTGGCGCCAGGGCTGGCTGACTTACTACAAGTCGACGCTGGCCGATGTGGTGCAGGATCTGCGGCGTTATTACCCCGGACGGATCGTGTTGCTCAATGACGAGCTGGGCGCGCGCAAGGTCAGCGGCAGCTTTCCGAGCAAGGATCCGCAAGCGGTACTGAATTCGCTGCAAGGAGTGCTGGGATTCGAGCAACATCAGGTGTTGGGCAAGCTGATCATCCTGCGCTGAAAATATTTTCAACTTTGTAGTGAGGTAAACCCGGATGCCATCCGTGTAGTGACTGAAACTGCGAGTCATTCGCATCCGTTGCGGTTCTACACAGGTCATGAGCAATGAAGTCCAGGGCAAAATCGGGTTCGGTCAAACAGTGGTTAGGCGTTTCGGCATTGAGTTTTTCGGCGTTGGCGCTGTTGCCGCTGAGCGTGGCGCTGGCCGCTGAATCCGTCAGCAGTCAGCCGCAAAAGCAATTCAGTTTTTCTCTGGCTGCCAAACCGCTGCCGCAAGCCCTGAGCGACTTCAGTCGCGTGACCGGGCAGAGCGTGGTCTACACCGATGACGCCCCTTACGGCCTGACCGCACCGGCGATCAACGGCCAGATGAGTGCCGAACAGGCGCTGCAACATCTGCTCACCGGCTCCGGCCTGACCTTCCGCCGCACCGACAGCCATACCCTGGCGCTCGAACCGCAACCGACCGCAGGCGCATTGAACCTCGGTGCGACCACCATCACCTCGGTGGTCGACCAGCCGATGAGCTACCAGCCACCGGAAACCAGTTCGGTGATGCGCTCTTCCGCTTCGCTTCAGGATATCCCGCAGACCGTCAACGTGATTGCGGCCCAGGTCATTCGCGATCAGGCACCGCGCAATCTCGATGACGCACTGGCCAACGTCAGCGGCATCACCCAGGGCAACACCTTGGGCAGCACTCAGGATTCGGTGATGACTCGCGGCTTCGGCGACAACCGCAACGGCTCGATCATGCGCGACGGCATGCCGGTGGTGCAGGGCCGTGGCATGAACGCGACCGTGGATCGCGTCGAAGTGCTCAAGGGCCCGGCCTCGCTGCTCTACGGGATTCAGGACCCGGGCGGCGTGGTCAACATGGTCAGCAAGAAGCCCGAACTGACCCAGTACAACGCGCTGACCCTGCGCGGCTCGACTTACGGTGACGGCAAGAATGGCAGCGGCGGTTCCTTCGACAGCACCGGTGCGCTGGGGGATTCCGGCCTCGCGTATCGCATGGTGCTGGATCACGAAGACGAAGATTACTGGCGCAACTTCGGCACTCACCGCGAAACCCTGATCGCACCGTCGCTGGCCTGGTACGGCGAGCGCACCAAGCTGCTGTTCGCCTACGAGCACCGTGAATTCCTGACCCCGTTTGATCGTGGAACCCTGATCGATCCACGCACCAACCATCCGCTGGATATCTCTCGCAACGAGCGGCTCGACGAGAAATTCAACGACATGGAAGGGCGTTCGGATCTGTATCACTTCGAGGCCGACCACGAACTCAACGACGACTGGAAAGCCCATTTCGGCTACAGCTGGAACCGCGAAACCTACGACGCCAGCCAGGTCCGTGTAACCGCGATCGACACCAAAAAAGGCACCCTGACCCGCAGCATGGACGGCACTCAGGGCGCGATCAGTACCGACCGCTTCACCACCGCCAGCCTCGAAGGCAAGGTCAACGTGCTGGGCATGCAGCATGACTTGGTGTTCGGCGTCGACGACGAGTATCGCAAGATCTACCGCGCCGACCTGATCCGCCAGAAAAGCCTGAGCACTTTCAGCTACGTCAATCCGGTCTACGGCCGCGAAGTCGAAGGCACCACCGTCAGCCCGGCGGACAGTGCGCAAACCGATCTGCTGCGCAGTGATTCGGTGTTCCTGCAGGACTCGATCCACCTCAACGACCAGTGGATTCTGGTGGCCGGCGGGCGCTTCCAGGAGTACGACCAGTACGCCGGCAAAGGCGTGCCGTTCAAGGCCAACACCGACAGCAACGGCCAGAAGTGGGTGCCGCGCGCAGGTCTCGTGTATCGCTACACCGACGCGTTGTCGTTCTACGGCAGCTACACCGAATCGTTCAAACCGAACTCGACCATCGCCCCGCTCAGCGGCAGCAGCACCGTGCTCGACGGCAGCATCGCACCGGAAGAAGCCAAGTCCTGGGAGCTGGGCGCACGTCTGGACATGCCGGGTCGCATCACCGGCAACATCGCCCTGTTCGACATCAAGAAACGCAACGTGCTGGTGGCCAACGCCGAAGGCCCGACCACGATCTACAGCGCCGCCGGTGAAGTGCGTTCCCGTGGCCTGGAAGTCGATCTGACCGGTCAGCTCAGCGACCGCTGGAGCATGATCGGCAGCTACGCCTATACCGACGCCGAGGTTACGGAAGATCCGGACTACAAAGGCAACAGGCTGCAGAACGTGGCGAAAAATACCGGCTCGCTGTCGGCGGTCTACGACTTCGGTAGCGTGATCGGTGGCGATCAACTTCGGGTCGGCGCCGGCGCGCGCTATGTCGGTGAACGAGCGGGTAACGCGGTGAATGATTTCGATCTGCCGAGTTACACCGTGGCCGATGCGTTCGCCACTTACGACACCAAGGTGGAAGGGCAGAAGGTCAAGTTCCAGCTCAATGTGAAGAACCTGTTCGACCGCACCTACTACACCTCGGCGGCCAGCCGCTTCTTCGTGTCGATGGGCGATTCGCGGCAGATTTCGTTGTCGAGCACGCTGGAGTTCTGATCCAGAACCGCGTCATCGTTCATCGCCGGCAAGCCAGCTCCCACAGGTTTTCGGTCGACCACACCTATCGGGAACGAGGCAGAACCTTGTGGGAGCGGGCTTGCCCGCGATGAAGGCCCTGACAGGCAGTAAAAATCCTGGGACTAGCGCAAGAACGCCTGGCGATACTCGCCGGGCGTTCCACCCAGCACCTGGCGAAAGCGGTTGGTGAAGTGGCTGGCACTGGCAAATCCGCACGCCAGGGCAATCTCCCCCAGCGGCAACGCCGTGCCCCGCAACAACTCCCGCGCCCGACTCAAACGCCGCGCCAGCACATACTGATGCGGCGGCAGACCGAAGCTCACCCGGAACATCCGCGCGAAGTGGTATTCCGACAACGCACACAACCCCGCCAGTTGCCCGAGGCTGATCGGCTCGGCCAGTTGGCTGTCAATGAACTCCACCAGTTGCCGACGCTGATGCGGCGCCAGTCCACCCTTGAGGCGCAAGCCATGGCGTACGCCGACCTGGCTCAACAAGGTATGGCTGATCAGTTCGTGGGCCAGGCTGCTGGTCAGCAGACGCTCGCCGGGCTCGTCCCAATTCAGAGTGAGTAACTGGCGAAACCGTCGCGCCTGTTGCGGATCTTCCAGAAAAGTCTGTTCGCGCAGCTGCATTTCCCTGGGCTCGCGATCCAGCAGCGTGACGCAACCCAGAGCAAATTGTTCGGCGCTGAAATACAGGTGGGCCAAGCGGATATCGCCATTGATCACCCAGCCCGATTCATGGTCGGCCGGCAGGATGCACAGCTTGTCCGGGCCGCCCTTGTGGCCCGGATCGCCACGACGGAAGGTGCCGGTGCCGCCAGCGATGTAACAGGAGAGGGTGTGATGGCTCGGCGCTTCGTATTCCTGGGCGTCGTGATGATTGGTCCACAAGGCTGCGGACAGGCCGTCACCCAGCTCGGCGCTGTGCACAAGGCGTGCATTGGGCGAGTTGTTGAGGGCTTGAAAGACTTGCAGGGTATCGATGGCGGCCATGGTCGGTTCTCTTCAACGCCTTGCATCCTACTCCGTGGATTTCGCGCTGCCAGCCTGCGCGCCGACAAAAGCGCAAGTTTATGCAAGCGAGGGTCGAGGGGGTGGGCGGACACTGAAAACCAATCAAGGAGTGTCTGCCATGAACCTGTCGTTGTATTTGTTGACCGTGCTGATCTGGGGCACCACATGGATTGCCCTGAAGTGGCAACTGGGCGTGGTGGCGATTCCGGTGTCGATCGTCTATCGCTTCGGTCTCGCCGCGTTGGTGTTGTTTGCGTTGTTGCTGCTCAGCCGTCGTCTGCAACCGATGAACCGGCGCGGGCATCTGATCTGCGTGGCGCAGGGGTTGTGTCTGTTCTGCGTCAACTTCATGTGTTTCCTGACCGCCAGCCAATGGATTCCCAGCGGTCTGGTGGCGGTGGTGTTTTCCACCGCTACATTGTGGAACGCGCTGAATGCGCGAGTGTTTTTCGGCCAGCGCATTGCGCGCAATGTGCTGATGGGTGGGGCGCTGGGGCTGTCTGGCCTGGGCCTGTTGTTCTGGCCTGAGCTGGCGGGGCATCACGCCAGTCCGCAAACCCTGCTCGGCCTCGGTCTGGCGCTCTGCGGCACCCTGTGTTTCTCGGCGGGCAACATGTTGTCCAGCCTGCAACAGAAGTCCGGTCTCAAACCGTTGACCACCAATGCCTGGGGCATGGCCTACGGCGCGGCGATGCTCTCGATGTGGTGTCTGGTCAAAGGCATTCCGTTCGAGATGGAGTGGACCTCACGCTACATCGGTGCACTGCTGTATCTGGTGATCCCGGGGTCGGTGATCGGTTTCACCGCGTACCTGACGCTGGTCGGCCGGATGGGCCCGGAGCGCGCGGCTTACTGCACGGTGCTGTTCCCGGTGGTAGCGCTGAACGTTTCGGCATTTGCCGAGGGCTATCAGTGGACGGCACCGGCATTGGCGGGGCTGGTACTGGTGATGCTGGGGAATGTACTGGTATTTCGTAAACCCCCAGTTGCCGTTGTTTCCACGCAAGGAAAATTGGCCTGATATTGATTGAATCTTGAGCGTTGATTATTCAGCGCTCGTTTTTCAACGTTATGAAAATCAGTACCGGCAATATGAAGTCGACAATGTGCCTTGCCCAGTCTTTCGCGTTCCATGCTTGCGAAGTGTCCATGTCGAACCATTCAACACCGATACTTTGCAGGCAGACGTAATAGATGAAGATGGCGATCAATAAACCAGTGATCGAATATTTCTTTGCCTCGTGAAACTCTGCGGCGGAGTCGTTGATGCTGCGATAGAGATGATAAGTGCCAACCAGGCAATAGGCGGTATAGATTGACTCCATGGTAATGATGAACCAATAGATCCGGTGGTGCATCATGGGCGATTCGATCGCTCTGTAACGTATGTTCTCGTTGATCTGAGTCGTGTCCATACTCAGGATGTGTCCGACGTACTCATAGTTTGATGCGTAGTCTGTCAAGTTTGAGTACATCACCAGTAGTCCAAAAAAACTGATGTAGGCCATCAGGAAGACTTTGCTGTAACGGATTAGTTGATCGGTATTGTAAGTTCTCAAGGTGGCTGTTCTCCGGAGTGTTTGTTGTTGTGTTTAAACGTCCGGAAAGTTTATAGCGCGATGATGTTTTTCGTTGATATGTTGATTTTCAAAGTATGTATTGGAGCGCGATTGAACGGGCAAGCACCTCGCAGTACTTGCCCGTTTTTTTATCCGCGCCAGACCTGCGGATTCACCAGATCCTGCGGGCGCTCGCCAAGCAGGGCGCTACGCAGGTTAGTCAGGGCACGATTGGCCATCGCTTCGCGGGTTTCGTGGGTGGCCGATCCGATGTGTGGCAGAGTCACGGCGTTTTTGAGCTGAAACAGCGGTGATTCGGCCAGCGGTTCTTTTTCGTAGACATCCAGACCTGCACCGCGAATCCGGTTGTTCTGCAAGGCTTCGATCAATGCCGGTTCATCCACTACCGGACCACGAGAGATGTTCACCAGAATTGCATCCGGCTTCATCAGCGCCAGTTCGCGATGGCTGATCAGGTGGCGGGTCTTGTCGCTGAGCGGCACCACCAGACAAACGAAGTCGGCCTCGGCCAGCAGTTGGTCAAGGCTGCGAAATTGTGCGCCGAGTTCCTGTTCCAGTCCGGTCTTGCGGCTGTTGCCGCTGTAGAGGATCGGCATGTTGAAGCCGAAGCGTCCGCGACGGGCGACGGCGGCGCCGATGTTGCCCATGCCGACGATACCCAGGGTCTTGCCGTGTACGTCGCAACCGAACAGTGGTGCGCCGACGCTGGCCTGCCATTGGCCGGCCTTGGTCCAGGCGTCCAGTTCGGCGACGCGGCGGGCACTGCTCATGATCAGGGCGAAGGCCAGGTCCGCGGTGCTTTCGGTGAGGACATCCGGGGTATTGGTGAGCATGATCCCGCGTTCGTTGAAGTAGGCGAGGTCATAGTTGTCGTATCCGACGGAGACGCTGGAGACCACTTCGAGTTTGGCGGCGTTTTCCAGTTGGGCCTTGCCGAGTTTGCGACCGACGCCGATCAGGCCGTGGGCGTGGGGCAGGGCTTCGTTGAACTGGGCGTTGATGTCGCCGTTCTTCGGGTTGGGGACGATGACGTCGAACTCCTGCTGCAGGCGTTCGATCATGGGCGGGGTGATGCGGCTGAAGGCCAGGACTGTTTTTTTCATCGTTTTTGGCTCTTGTTCGGGCTTGATGCAAAGCAAGCTAACATTTCTGGCTCCGGGTTGTCTTGGCGGCTTGTGCGCCGAACAGCCTCTTGGGTTTTGGGGTGAGTAAACGGTTTTTCGGAAGCGGCTCCGTGTTCATCTGGAGTCTCTTCCAGTGTTGCTGTTCTAAACTGCGCTGAACTTTTGATGATTTCGCTTATAACAAAAAGAAACGCCGATAAAGGCTTTTATTGCGAATGGGTCTCTAAGGCTGTCAGTTCTGACAGGTGCGGAAATTAATAATAATGGCAGTCTTTTATTTCGCATTTTCCGCGACAGTCAACATAAAAGGACTTCCCATGAAGAATGAATTTTTTCTGTTTTCAAACCAACAAGAAAATGTGAGCGGTACAGCCAATGCTCTCATTGATAATCTTGTACCATTCAACGGCGAGGTTGACATCTTTGTAACGGATAATGAGGAAGTTTACGTCAGTGCACGTCAGCAGTTTGATGACAAGCGATCAGGGTCTCTGGCGTTCAGCTTTAAAGCTGATATCCCTGATGGTAGGCATGATTATGAGGCAGATTCAGGGATGTATATTAGTTATGCTTTGTTCGAAGAGGTCGCAGGGGGGACAAAAATCACGCCGTTCCCGGCTGTTTACGGTAGTGGAAATGTAAATATGACTTTCGATCGTAGTAAAGGTACATTGGAAGTTGGGTTTAACTTGGAAGTTCAAAACAGTCCTACTGAGCCAAGGTTAAAAGCGATTGGTGCATTCAAAAATGTTTCAGGTCTTGAGCAAGTGAAGAAGTAGCACGGCTCTATTTTGATCGTTCCCACGCTCTGCTTGGGAATGCAGCCCGGGACCCTCTGCGTCCCATCCGAGCTGCCAGCGAATGCAGTTGTCGCTGGCAGGTCGCATTGGTCAGAGCGGCTTGGCTGTGTGTGGGATGATGTTGTACTTCGACGTTATCCAGACCCGGCCGCTGATGCGTCAGCGCCCCTCAAAAGCCTACCCACCTCGTTTCCGAGGGGCAACCGACGCGACTTGTCGGAAACGTCCTCGCAAATCACCCCGTCTGTAGGACGGTAAACTCAGTTCGCCAGCCTGGCTCCACCCAGACTCCCACTCATCTCATAAGCCGCCAATTCCGCCTGATGCCCCGCCAATATCTCCGGCAACGACCCACGCAGGTACTCGACCCAAGTCTTGATCTTCGCGTCCAGGTACTGCCGCGACGGGTAGATCGCATACAGGTTCAGTTCCTGCGAGCGGTAGTTCGGCATCACCCGTACCAGCGAGCCATTGCGCAAGCCTTCTATCGCGGCGTACACCGGCAATACACCGACCCCCATCCCGCTGGTGATCGCGGTTTTCATCGCGTCGGCGGAGTTCACCAAAAAGGGTGAGCTGTTGATGGTGACCATTTCCTGGCCTTCCGGGCCGTCGAAGGCCCATTTTTCCAGGGGGATTACCGGACTCACGAGGCGCAGGCAAGCGTGGTTCAGCAGGTCGCTGGGCTTTTGTGCGCAGCCGTTGGCTTTCACGTAGGCCGGCGAGGCGCAGACGATGCTGTAGGTGATGCCCAGGCGTTGCGAGACGAAACCCGAGTCCGGCAGTTCGCGAGCGAGGACGATGGACACGTCGTAGCCTTCGTCGAGCAGGTCCGGCACGCGGTTGGCCATGGTCAGGTCGAAGGTCACGTCCGGATGGGTCTTGCGATAGCGGGCGATGGCGTCGATCACGAAGTGCTGGCCGATGCCGGTCATGGTGTGGACTTTCAGCTGTCCGGCCGGGCGGGCGTGGGCCTCGCTGGCTTCGGCTTCGGCCTCTTCGACGTAGGCGAGGATCTGCTCGCAGCGCAGCAGGTAGCGCTTGCCGGCTTCGGTGAGCGCGATGCGGCGGGTCGTGCGATTGAGCAAGCGGGTTTGCAGGTGGGCCTCAAGGTTGGAGACCGCGCGCGATACGTTGGCGGTGGTGGTGTCGAGCTGCACGGCGGCGGCGGTGAAGCTGCCGGCTTCGGCCACACAACTGAAGGCGCGCATGTTTTGCAAAGTGTCCATGGGGTGCTCTCAAGGGAGATGGCAAATTGTGACACGAAGTTTCAGGGGCTGAGACCCCCGACCAAGGGATTATCTCGTTAACGGTAACAAAGATTCACAGGATTCCCAGCTTATCGCCGTCATGGCGCCCCCCTAGAATTGCGCCCACCTCGAAACATCTCCCACCTCAGGAATTCGCAGCAGTGCCGCGTCGCATCAACAGAGCGCTTTTGCCGCTCAGTGTTCTGGCTCTTTCGTTAGGTCTCGGCGGCTGCATTGGAACCGGAGGAATTGCCCCGCAGGGCAAGGCTCTGGAGGCTAATGAACTGGCCACCGACGAGGCCATCGCCCACGCCGCCCGTGACGCAAACTGGCCCACCGCCCAATGGTGGCAAGCCTACGGTGACCCGCAACTCAATCGCTGGATCGACCTTGCCGTGCAAGGCAGCCCGACCCTGGCCATGGCCGCCGCGCGCGTGCGTCAGGCCCAGTCACTGGCCGGTGTCGCCGAAGCCGCCGAGTCGTTGCAGATCAATGGCGAGTCGACCCTCAAGCGCCACAACTGGCCGACCGATCAGTTCTACGGCCCCGGTGAGCTGGCCAATACCACGACTTGGGACAACAACGCTGCGCTGGGTTTCAGTTACGCCCTCGACCTCTGGGGTCGTGAAAGCAACAGCACCGAGCGTGCGGTGGATCTTGCGCACATGAGCGCTGCCGAGGCGCGTCAGGCGCAGCTCGAATTGCAGAACAACATCGTGCGCGCCTACATCGAACTGTCGTTGCACTATGCCCAGCGCGACATCGTCGCGGCGACGCTCAAGCAGCAACAGCAGATTCTTGAGCTGGCGCAGAAACGCCTGGACGGCGGGATCGGCACCCACTTTGAAGTCAGCCAGGCCGAAACCCCGCTGCCGGAAACCCATCGGCAACTGGATGCGCTGGACGAAGAAATCGCCCTGAGCCGCAACCAGATCGCTGCACTGGCCGGCAAAGGGCCGGGCGCCGGCGCGCAGTTGCAGCGGCCGTCCCTGTCCCTCGGCGCTGCGCTGAAACTGCCGTCGGCACTGCCCGCCGAACTGCTCGGCCAGCGTCCGGACGTGGTCGCCAGTCGCTGGCAAGTGGCGGCGCAGGCGCGCGGGATCGATGTCGCGCATGCCGGGTTCTACCCCAACGTCGATCTGGTCGGCAGCCTCGGCTACATGGCCACCGGCGGCGGGGCGCTGGAGTTCCTGACCGGCAAGAAGCTCAACTACAACGTCGGGCCGGCGATCTCGCTGCCGATCTTTGACGGCGGGCGACTGCGTGCGGAGCTCGGCGAAGCGTCGGCGGGTTATGACATCGCCGTCGCGCATTACAACCAGACCCTGGTCAATGCGCTGAAGAACATCTCCGATCAGCTGATCCGCCGCGAGTCGATGGACAAGCAGCAGACATTCGCCGCCGAGTCCGTGGCCACGGCGCAGAAGACCTACGACATCGCGATGATCGCCTACCAGCGCGGCCTCACCGATTACCTCAACGTGCTCAATGCCCAGACCCTGCTGTTCAAACAGCAGCAGGTTCAACAGCAGGTGCAGGCGGCGCGTTTGAGTGCTCATGCGGAACTGGTGACGGCATTGGGCGGTGGGCTTGGTGCGGGTAACGACGTGCCGACTTTTGAGCAGACCGCCGCCCCGAAAACCCCGGCCCTCCTGCGTTGAACACACAACCCCTGTGGGAGCGGGCTTGCTCGCGAAGAGGGAGTGTCAGGCAGCCCATNCTGACACAGCGCATTCGCGAGCAAGCCCGCTTCCACAGTTTCTACGGTTCGACTGAATTTTTGAGCACGACCAAATGACTCCCTTGCCCGCACCTTTGCGCTGGCTCTACTCCCTGGAATGGCGCCGGGGTTTCTTCGACTGGGCGCGCAGCGACGGCGTGACCTGGGTCTACATCTTCAAGGTGTTGATTGCCGCATTCCTGACCCTGTGGCTGGCGATGCGCCTGGAACTGCCGCAACCGCGCACGGCGATGATCACCGTGTTCATCGTCATGCAGCCGCAGAGCGGCCAGGTGTTCGCCAAGAGCTTCTATCGCTTCCTCGGCACCCTGGCCGGGTCGGCGATGATGGTCACGCTGATTTCGCTGTTCGCCCAGAACACTGAACTGTTCCTCGGCTCGCTGGCGATCTGGGTCGGCATCTGCTCGGCCGGCGCCGCCCGTTGCCGCAACTTCCGCGCCTACGGTTTTGTGCTGGCCGGCTACACGGCGGCGATGGTCGGTTTGCCGGCGCTCGCCCATCCCGACGGTGCGTTCATGGCGGCGGTGTGGCGGGTGCTGGAGATCTCGCTGGGGATCCTCTGCTCGACCCTGGTCAGCGCCGCGATCCTGCCGCAGACCGCCAGCGCGGCGATGCGCAACGCCTTGTATCAGCGCTTTGGTGTGTTCGCGTTGTTCGTCACCGATGGCCTGCGCGGACGCAGCAAGCCGGAGGCGTTCGAGGCCAGCAACGTGCGCTTCATCGCCGAAGCGGTCGGGCTGGAAGGGCTGCGCAGCGTGACCGTGTTCGAAGACCCGCACATGCGCCGGCGCAACGGTCGCCTCAGTCGCCTGAACAGCGAGTTCATGGGCATTACCACCCGGTTCAACGCCCTGCACCAGTTGCTCGAGCGCCTGCGCCGCAACGGTGCCGACCATGTGGAAGCGGCGATCAAACCGGGTCTGCAGGATCTGGCCGAAGTGCTCGACGGCTTCAGCGGCCGCGCCCTGACCAGCCCGGACGCGGCGCGTCTGGTGCAGGCGCTCGCTGTCTACAAGGAAGCCTTGCCGGCGCGAGTGCGCAGCCTGCGGGCGATCTTTCAGGAGAGCGAGCCGAGCGACGCCGAGCAACTGGATTTCCACACCGCGTATGAACTGCTCTATCGCTTCGTCGATGACCTGCACAGTTATGCACAGACCCACGCGTCGCTGGCCGATCACCGCCACGAACGCGAGTGCTGGGACGAGCCGTTCACACCGCAAACCAGTTGGTGGGCCGCAGCGGCTTCAGGGATTCGCGCGTCATTCATCCTGATCGTGCTCGGCAGTTACTGGGTCGCCACCGCGTGGCCGAGCGGCGCGACCATGACCCTGATCGCCGCCGCCACCGTGGGCCTGTCGGCGGCGACGCCGAACCCGAAACGCATGGCGTTCCAGATGGCCTGCGGCACGTTCCTCGGAGCGCTGATCGGCTTCGTCGAGATGTTTTTCATCTTCCCGTGGATCGATGGCTTCCCGCTGCTGTGCGTGATGCTCGCGCCGGTGATCGTGCTCGGCTCGTTCCTCACCTCGCGGCCGCAATACGCCGGTGTCGGTCTCGGCCTGCTGATTTTTTTCAGTACCGGTTCGGTGCCGGACAACCTGACGATCTACAACCCCTACACCTTCATCAACGACTACATCGCCATGGTCATGGGCATGCTGGTCTGCGCGGCGGCGGGGGCGATCATTCTGCCGCCGAACAGCCGCTGGTTGTGGCAGCGCCTGGAGCAGGACCTGCGCGGGCAAGTGGTGTACGCGATCAGCGGCAAACTCAAGGGGCTGGCGTCGAGTTTCGAAAGCCGTACCCGCGACCTGATGCATCAGGCCTATGGGCTGGCGGCGGGTCAGCCGTTGGTGCAGAAGAACCTGCTGCGCTGGATGTTCGTGGTGCTGGAAGTCGGCCACGCGATTATCGAGCTGCGCAAGGAACAGGCGATCCTGCCGGTGCATCCGGCGTATGCCGAATCCCAGCCATGGCGTCAGGCGATCAGGGTCATGGGGCGCTCGCTGGTGCGGCTGTTCCTGCAACCGAATTCGAGCAATCTGGAACGCGCACTGGTGGCGGTCGATCACGCCATCAGTCGGGTCGCCGCCACTGACGAACCGTTCGCACCGCACTTCGATACCTCGGCACTGCGGCGGGTGAAAAGCTACCTGCACTTCATCCGCACCTCGTTGCTCGACCCGCAATCACCCCTTGCCGCCTATGCCATCGCCAAGCCCGAAGGACTTGCCCATGCCTCGTGAAATCGCCTTCCACGGCGTGTACATGCCGACCATGACCCTGATGTTTTTCGTCGCCGCGGCACTGGCCTGGGCGCTGGACCGGTTTCTGTCGGGGTTCGATCTGTACCGCTTCTTCTGGCACCCGGCGCTGCTGCGCCTGAGCCTGTTTACCTGTCTGTTCGGCGCGATGGCGCTGACTGTCTACCGTTGAGAACGCTCTGATGAAAAAGTTTTTCAGCCTGCTCGCGACCCTGCTGGTGCTGGCCCTGGCGCTGTGGATCGGCCGCACGTTGTGGGAGCACTACATGAACACCCCGTGGACCCGCGACGGCCGGGTGCGCGCCGACATCATCAACGTCGCCGCCGACGTCACCGGTGAAGTGGTGGACGTGCCGGTACGTGACAACCAGTTGGTGAAGAAAGGTGATCTGCTGATGCAGATCGACCCCGAGCACTATCGCCTGGCGGTGAAACAGGCGCAGTCGCTGGTGGCTTCGCGCAAGGCCACGTGGGAGATGCGCAAGGTCAACGCCCATCGCCGCGCCGACCTCGACAACCTGGTGATCTCCAAGGAAAACCGCGACGACGCCAGCAACATCGCCGACTCAGCACTGGCCGATTACCAACAGGCCCAGGCGCAACTGGAAGCCGCCGAACTCAACCTCAAACGCACCGAAGTGCGGGCGGCGGTGGACGGCTACGTGACAAACCTTAACGTGCATCGCGGCGACTACGCCCGCATCGGCGAAGCGAAAATGGCCGTGGTCGACATGAACTCTTTCTGGGTCTATGGCTTCTTCGAAGAGACCAAACTGCCTCACGTGCGGGTCGGCGATAAAGCGGATATGCAACTGATGAGCGGCGAAGTCCTCAAGGGTCACGTGGAAAGCATCTCCCGCGGCATCTACGACCGCGACAACCCGGAAAGCCGCGAACTGATCGCCGATGTGAACCCGACCTTCAACTGGGTGCGCCTGGCTCAGCGAGTGCCGGTGCGGATTCACATTGATGAAGTGCCGGAAGGGGTGCTGCTGGCGGCGGGGATTACCTGCACCGTTGTGGTGACGCAGGACGTTGTGGATAACTGACAGACCGCGTCGTAGCCATTCGCGAGCAAGCTCGCCACACAGGCTTTTGTGTCGCACTGAATATCTGAGTGCACCGCTAAACCTGTGGGAGCGTGGCTTGCCCGCGACGGGGCTGACGCGATCTCAGAGCTGCCCGCGCAAGCCGAAGCGCTTCATCAACGTCGATTCCAGCAAGCCTTTGGGTAACAGCGTTGCCAGCAGCGGCAGCGCCCGACTGCCATTGCCGATGCGGATCAGTCGCGGTGGCTTGCTCTGCTGCACAGCCTTGAGCAATTCGGCGGCAAATTCGCTGGCTGGCGTCGGTTTGTCCTGGGACGCTTTGGCCCGCGCCCGGATGCCTTCGCGCAACGGAAACCACGGCGATTGTTCGTTGATCAGTTGTTCGGCCTCATGCCCGGCATTCTTGGCGAAACTGGACTGAATCGCCCCCGGCTGCACTTCCATCACGCGAATTCCGAACGGCGCCAGCTCCATGCGCAACGCATCGCTCAACGCATGCACCGCCGCTTTCGAGGCGCAATAGGCGCCGGCAAATGGCGTGACCAGCACGCCGGAAACACTGCCGACATTCACCACCAGGCCTTTGGCCCGGCGCAGCACCGGGAACAGCGCACGGGTCACGCCGACAATCGAAAACACGTTGGTTTCGAACTGGCGCTGCATGGCTGAAACACCGCCGTCGAGCAGCGGCCCCATGGCGCCGTAACCGGCATTGTTGATCAGCACATCGAGGCCGCCGTGTTGCTGATTGATTCGCTCGGCGAGTTGTTCCAGCGCGGCATTGTCATTGACGTCGAGCTGAACGGCGGTAAATCCGGCAGCGCCGAGTGTCGCGACATCTTCAACTTTGCGTGCACTGGCCCAGACCTCGTAGCCGGCACTTTTGAAGGCATCGGCGAGGGCGCGGCCGATGCCGCTGGAACAACCGGTAATCAACGCAACGGGCATGGCGCATTCCTTGTGCAAAACAGTGGGAGGGGGGGGATCAGTCGGAGAAACTGCCCTGCAAGCGCTCGGCGCGAAACTCCAGGGTTTGCGGGCGATAACCGGGGCGCAACGGCGGCATCGGCAGGCAGTCTTCCCAGTTGCCGCCCGCCTGCAATTCGCCTGGGCCGCGATAGCGTGGGGCGGCGTATTGATTGTCGGCCAGGTTCACGGTATCTCCCGGCGCGTACGCGGCAATGCGCCAGCGCAGTTCGGTCAGCGGCACGTCGTTGCCATTGTTCAACTTGAGCAACAGCGGACGGTCGGCGGGGCAGTGTTCGGGGGCATAAACGATGCGCAGTTCAAGGCGCGCCAGTTGCTTGACCTCGCGGTTGTCCAGCCACACCACCCACATCGCCACCAGCCCCAGGCCGACAGCGGCGGCCATCGACACCGGCAAGGCCTTGGCCGGGTAGCGCAACAGCAGGATCAGCCAGGTGATGACCAGCAAGACGCCGATGAACATGTTCTAACACTCCTTGAACTCGTGATGACCATCCTACCGAAGGGGCGCGGGAATGGACATTCACGGATTGCGCACAGGTGCCGTTGGTCGGGACTGTCATTTCCGACAGTAGCCGAAACAGCGCCGAGCTTGCTGTGATGCCAGAGGCACACCGAATGCCGATTGCGGGGAAGCGCGCTCCATGAGCTTGCACATCAATACGCCGAGGATGTCTGTGATCGACCCGCGCGGCTTGCCGGTGCGCACGGTCGACTATTGCCGAGACATCGAGGACGGACCGGTCGAGTCCCGGATCAACCGCACCCTGCATGACGCTGCGGGGCGTGCGGTGAAACAGTGGGACCCGCGACTTTGGCTGTCGCAGGCCGGCAATCCGCTGACGCCGGCCAACCTGAAGCAGGTATTTGCTTTGGACGCCACGGTGATTCGCTCGGACAGCGTCGATGCCGGCACGCAAGTCGAGCTGAAGGGACTCGCCGCACAAACGCTGTTCCGTTGGGACAGCCGTCAGACGCAGCGCGAGATTGAACACGACAGTTTGCTGCGCCCCGTTGCGATATTCGAAGAAGGAACAGGCGTGCCTCGGCGTTGTGTCGAGCGCCTGACCTACGGTCATCCCGGCAGCGGGGATCAGTCGCGAAACCAGTTCGGGCAGCTGATTCGTCATGATCATCCGGCGGGCAGCGTGCTGTTCAATGCGTTTGCAATCAGCGGCCCCTGCACCGAAGACATCCGCC